>CAZAEY010000041.1:17951-25410 GCA_964484155.1 uncultured Acidobacteriota bacterium | reverse complement strand
GGCGGCAGCCAGACGCTTCGAGGATTTCGCAACTTCCGCTTCCGCGACCAGAACCTGCTTTACTTGTCAGCCGAGTATCGATGGGAGCCCGCAGCAGCAGTGGAACTGGCGGTGTTCTACGATGCCGGCAAGGTTTTTTCCCATCGCAGCGACTTCGAATTCAAACACCTGCAAAAGAGCATCGGCGCCGGTATTCGATTCAAGACGCCGGATGTCACGTTCCTGCGGTTGGACATCGGTAGAAGCCGGGAGGGAACGTTGCTGCATTTTAGCTTTGGAGCCTCATTTTGATGGAGATTCGGACGAAGCGACAAACGCGTTTCGGAGGCTCTCGCGCCTTGGCAGCGCCGAATTCTCCGGGGCGCCCGATAAACGTCTTGTTCCCAGTGGCAAAGCTGTGCTGGCTTCTCGTGATCCTGCTGTGGACTCCAGCGCTGGCGGCTCAGAAATTCTATCCAGATGATCCGCTGGGGGTCGACGACGATCGTCTGCCCATAGCCAAACCGCGCGAGCGCAGCATCAGCGAAGTGATGGACTTTCTAGCGGCCACATTCGCTCTGCGGCCGAAGGGAGAGGCCGAACGCGCCCAGAACGTCAATACGCTGGGTGAAGTTCCCGATTCGAGCTGGTTTACCAACCGGATCGGCAAGCGTGAAATGACGTTGGAGGAACTGGCGGCCGGGCCGGACCGAACGGGACCGCCCGATCTTTCCGCGCCGCTGCTGATCACTTCGGCAAAAACCGAGGGGATCACGCCTGGATTCTTCATCCGAGACGCCCAGGGCGGGCGCTACCTGATCAAGTTCGATCCCCTTCGACATCCCCGCCTGGCCACCTCGGCGGAAGTCATCAGCACCAAGTTTTTCCACGCGTTCGGCTACCACGTCCCGGAGAACTACCTGGTCAATCTTCGTCGCGACGACTTCCAGATCGGCCCGACAGCGGAGATCACCACGGAACAGGGCTATCGACGCAAAATGTATCCTCGGGATCTGGAGAAGATTCTGGAGCAGGTTCCGTTTCTCCCAGACGGCACGGTGCAGATTGTAGCCAGCCGCCTTCTGGAAGGGGCTCCGCTGGGGCCCTTCCGATACCATGGAACGAGGCGCGACGACCCCAACGATATCTTTCCTCACGAGAACCGACGGGAACTCAGAGGGCTGCGGGTCTTTGCCGCATGGCTGAACCACGACGACAGCCGCAGCGTCAACACCTTGGACACTTATATCGGCCGCGACCCTGACGGTTACGTCCGTCATCATTTGATCGATTTCGGTTCCACGCTGGGCAGCGGCAGCATCCGGCCGCAGAGCCGCAGGGCCGGTCACGAATACATGCTGGAATGGAAGCCGATGTTCAGGGCGGCCGCCACATTCGGCATCTGGGACCGCCCCTGGAGAAGCGTCGACTACCCGCATGAGGATGCCATCGGGCGCTTCGAGGGGGATTTTTTCTCGCCGGAGAATTGGAAGCCCGAGTACCCCAATCCCGCCTTTGAAAGAGTGCTGCCCGAAGACGCCTTCTGGGCCACCCGGATCGTGATGAAGTTTACTGACGAGATGATCCGGACCGTCGTCGGCACGGGTCGCATTCCGGACGCAAGCGCCGAGAATCACCTGGTGGAATCTCTGATCAAACGCCGGGACAAGATCGTCCGTTATTATCTGGGCCTCGTCAATCCGCTTTGGGATTTCCAGGTCGCCGACGGCCGGCTTCTGTTTAACAACCTGGGCATAAAGGCGGGGTTGGCGTCCGATTGTCGGTACCGTTACCAGTGGATGCGTTTTGACAACCAAACGGAGACCTCCACCGAGCTGGCGGAAAGCGCAGGCCTAGCGGAGCAGGCCGTTCTGGCGATTCCAGCTTCGGGTTCCCCCTATCTGATGGTCCGCATATGGACAGACTCTGCCGGACGACCTGAGTGGAATCAGCCCGTTGACGTGTACTTGCGTAAAACGGACGCGGGCTACGAGGTCGTGGGAATCGAGGGGTAGTCCCGTTGACGGTCGCACTCAGCGATCGGGCTTCTCTTCGGGCTGAACCTCTCCGAACCGGATGGTCGTGCCTACGTCAAACCGCTGGAAGTTTTCGAACGTAACCCATTGCCGGACGTGGACAATGCGCCGGTCCCAGAACCCACCGAAGCTCAGGCGGTCATCCCCTTTGATCCAGACCGGAAACCAGAACTTTCCATCGATCTGCTGGCGAATCGTTTCAAATTCCGGGAATTTGTTGTCGCCCAGATCGGGAACGATCTTTCCCTTGGTGCGAACGATCTGAAAGTCGAGGTCGTCGACCCAGATCCGCCCTTCGAAGGCGCGGTCGCTCTTTCGAACCTTTTTGGGCTTGACGTCGAAGACGAAGGTATTGATCTCGTCGACCCACTCCTCGCCCTTGTACCGAATCTCGTATTTGGGAAGTTCTTCTTCAGTCAGGACGAAAGGCTGCAGTTCGACGATGTCATGCATATCCTGCTCGGTGACCTGGACCGAGCGCAGTCTTCCCTGCTCTTCTACGATGCGGGTGGATCGTTTGCCGCTGGTGTCAAATAAGACCTCGATGGTCATTCGCTGTTGTTCGACTGCAATTCCGGCGTCGTTTAAGACTTCGAAAATGACTTTCTGGGTATAGGTGTAGTTCTGCCACTCGCGCTGAAACTCGGACTCTTTGGCGGAGAACCGCTGAATGATCTGATCCGGGGTCGGGCCCTTGTCATCCTTGCGAGGATTTCCGGAAATCGGGGTCCAGGGACTCAGCAACAGCAACAGCAACGGAAGCAAGCGCAGTTTCTTCATACATTGTACCTGATGCTCATTAGATCAGATTGTCTCGACATCGTGTTGGATTCCCGGCAGAAATCGCCGCCGACTGCTCATTCAGGAATCGCTGATCTGTCGTCATCGTTCCGGGGCGTGTGCGCCTTCGGATTCCGGGCTCGGCTTGAGCCGCCACCAGCCTACCAGAGCCAGTGCCGACAGGTTGTGCCAGACCGAATACAGCGCTGCCGGCAGGGCTGCCTGCTTTGTGACGGAATCGACATCCCAGCATAATAGAGAATCGTTCTCCGGCTTGTCAGAGAAGAAGTTGAATAACGATCTTGGGGATGGAAGAACTATGCAGGATACACTAAATGAAATTCTGGCCCGAGGCGTTGGTTTCTGGGAAACCGTCGGTTTCATCGGACTGGTTCTGTTCTCTTCTCGTTTTCTGGTCCAATGGATCGCATCCGAACGCCGGAAGGAAAGCGTCATCCCGGTCTCCTTCTGGTACTTGAGCATTTTCGGAAGCCTCTTCCTATTGGCTTATGCCTTCGCCAGAGCCGACCCCATTTTTATACTCAGCTACTTGTTCAACGGACTCATCTACGGCCGCAATCTGTACTTCATTTACCGCCGCAAGAATGCGCAGCAAACTGCCTCGCTGAATCCCGCGGAAGATGAGGATCGGAGGGAAATCTGAGCGCCGGCCGTCGGGGCGGCAGGCCCTGCCTCTGATAGAATGACCCGATACGATGCAAACAAGGATATTGGACGGCAAGAAGATTGCAGCCGAGATGACTCGGGAGGTGGCCCTGGAAGTGGAGGAGTTGAAGTCCGAGGGCATCCGTCCCGGGTTGGCGGTGATCCTGGTCGGCGACGATCCCGCCTCGCAAATCTACGTTCGCAATAAGTCGAAAACATGCGACGAGTTAGGAATGAAGTCGGAGCAGCTGTCGCTTTCCGGCGATACTTCTCAACAGGAATTGCTGAAAACGATCGAGCGCCTGAACGATGATGACGCGATCGACGCCATCCTTGTGCAGTTGCCTCTTCCGAAACACATAGACGAGGCCGCAGTACTGGAGGCGGTGTCCCCCTCCAAGGACGTTGACGGATTTCATCCGGTCAACGTGGGGCGGCTGGTAGCTGGTTCAGCTGAGTTGGCGCCCTGCACGCCGATGGGAATTATGGAGATGCTGTCTCGCGAAAACGTGTCTCTGAAGGGCGCCGATGCCGTTGTTGTCGGCCGGAGCAATATCGTGGGAAAACCGGTGGCCCTTCTGCTTCTGCACCAGCATGCCACCGTGACGATATGCCATTCCCGGACCAGAGATTTGGCGGAAGTTTGCCGCCGCGCCGACATTCTAGTGGCCGCGGTCGGACGGCCCGCCCTGATCGACCGCAACTTTCTGAAGCCCGGCGTTGTCATTATAGATGTCGGGATCAATCGGCTGACGGAGCGAAGCGACGTGGAGAGGCTTTTTGGAGCCGATTCGAGCCGACTGGAAAGCTTCCAGCAGAAGGGATCTACGCTGGTGGGGGACGTTCACCCTCGAGACCCCCTGGGTGTGGCCTCAGCGGTCACTCCCGTTCCCGGCGGCGTCGGCCCTCTGACGATCGCGCAATTGATGAAGAACACTCTTCGCGCCTGCAAGTCCAGGCGGGGAATGGACAAGATGGAGAAGCAGTTATGATCAACCGGATCTATCGATTGGCGTTCTTGCTCCTGCTGCCCGCCAGTCTGCTGGCCGCCGCCGGACCGATTGAACGGATTCGGGTGGCCAAAGGGCCTTACTTCATGACGATGAGTCCGGACGGCTCAAAGCTGTACATCACAGCCTTTGCCGACAACGACATCCAGGTCGTCGACGTGCAGTCGCGGCAAGCGATCGGGACCTTTTACGGCGGCTTCGAACCGGTCGGGATCGCCATGACTCCGATGGGCGACCAGATCTTCGTCACCAATCTCAATCCCGGTCTGGTCAAAGCCATCGACGCCCGCACTCACGAAATCCTCAACGATATCAAAGTTGGCGGAATGCCCAGCAATGTGGTGGCTTCACCAGGGGGGCAGGAGATTTACGTCATGAATTGGGGGCGGGGAAGAATCGGTCGAGTCGATTTCGTCGACGCCTCCACGCATCGAATTCTGGGCGAGGTGGAGGTCGGCATTCGCCCCTTCAACGGCGTAGTATCGGAACTGGGTGACCAGCTATTCGTCATCTGCGCCGGTTCGAACGATCTGTACGTAATCGACGTCAACCGTCGGGAAGTGATCAAGCGGATTCCGGTCGGGCAGGGACCGGATGGTATCGCCATGGCCAACGACGGCCTGACTCTCTACGTGGCCAATAGCGGAACCAACGACATCTCGGTAATCGATCTGCTGGACCTGGTTGAAGTCAAACGGGTCCCGGTCGGGAACAAGCCTTTTAATCTAACGGTGGGCCCCAACGGCAGGGTTTTCGTCGTGGAAACCGGTTCGAACACGGTTTCGGTCTACAGTCCGGAGTTTGCAAAGCTGCACACCTTTCGGACCAGAAAAAAGCCGGTCGACGTGGCCCTGTCACCCGACGGCAAATACGCCTTCGTCACTGACGAAAAAGACAACCGCTTGCTGGTTTTCGCTGTGCCTTAGCCCTTATTTCTCAAGCTTCTCGCTATCGGATGGGGGGGCCGGCCAACCAATCGTATCCGATTTCGGGATCATCGTGTAGGATGCGCCCCTCGTCCTCCGGGTTGTAGGTGTTGGACGTGACGTAAAAGAGGTGCGCGGGCCCGCTTAGACACCGGCAACCGTGGGCGACTCCAGGGGGAATTTTCAGGACCCTTGGCTCTCGATGTTCGCCCATCACGATTTCTTCAGTGACGCCTTTCGTAGGAGAATCGTGTCGCAGGTCGTGCAGCGCCACTTTCAAAACGCCGCTGCACACGTACCACCAGTCTACTTGTTTGCGGTGGAAATGCCAGGCCTTGATGACCCCCGGATACATCAGCGAATGGCTCCACTGGCCGAATCCTTCTTTGAAGAACTCGTCGGACGCCCGGATCAACTCCGTGAAGAATCCGCGTTCGTCCGTATGCACGACCAGCAACTTGCTGATCACGCCTTGAATCTTGTGTTCACCCGCCTGTGCAGTCATCAAGCCACACATTGTACCCGTTTTTCGAAATCCCAATCCTGCTGCGCTTCCCGCGGAACCATTCTGACCGCATCGAAGAGCCAACCTGGCGCGTCGTTTCCGGCATCCTATGGCTTTCGCTGGCCAGCCCGGGCGCCTGCGGCCAGATGCATCAGAAACGCAGCCAGCAGTCCGCCAGCCGCAGCCATCACGCTTCGTTGCAGCGGCGAGAACAGCGCTTCCGGGCCGGTGGCGGAGAGAATCTGTCCCGTCGCAAAGGCATCGGGAATCTCTCGCAGACTGCGGTTCAGCGCCGCCCGACTCAGCTCCAGCTCGTCCAGCTGCTCCAGCTTTTCCACGAGCCTGCGGTTTAATCGATTCAGTCGCCGGGTTACTTCCGGTCCTGTCCGAAACTCGCTCAGAATGACCAATTGGCGCTGTCTTTCCTCGATCATATCGTTCCGGAGCTGCCTCAAATGCCGGGTCAACTGCGTAAGGAGTTCGTGGGTCTGTGGATCCGAAGCCCAGGCAGCTTCCGATTCGATCGGTCTGGCTCCCTCCGGCCCCAAGGCCAGCAAGCGCTCCTCCAGCTCGAGCGCCGGGTGACCGTCCGGAACTAGATCGGACAGAGGCCCTATTTCGCTGAACTCCCGAGCGGAAGAGACTTCCTGCAGTCGGCCCAGCATGGTCTGAAGCCGTCCGATCCTGGCATTCAGGTCGTGGAAGCGAGCGTGAACTCGCGCCACCTGTGAAAGGTTGGAGCCCAGCGCCTGCTGATGGGTTTTCTCGAAGTCCTCGGTCTCCCCTTTCAGGGAGGAGGCGCGGGCTCTGAGTTCGGAAATCTCTCGATCGAGACTGGAAAGGCGGGCTTCCAAGTCCCTTTCGATCTGCAGGTTGATCAGCGCCGATAGCTCGTCCAAGGCCAGTTCGGAGCCGCGCAGGCTCAGCGCCTCAACGTTCGATCGGGCGTCCAGGAGCAAGGCGTTGCGGGCGCTTTCCCACCGCAGTTCGATCGAGAATCGACGCCACATCGAAAGCCCCCAAGGAAACAGGTGACCGACTGCCTCGCCGTCGCTTTCGTGAAACCCTGTGCTCTCGGCTTCAGTCAGCCTCGAAAGCACCCGCTTGTTTAACGTCCGGATGAATTCCTGGTTCGTCAACCGTTCGAAGTCCACTCCTGTGCCAGGTATTTCCTGACCGCCCTCGTCCGTGCTGAACTCAGCCCGGACGATTGTTGAAAAATCGGCGGGAAAGAAGCTGAGAAGCGCATACAGGATCGCCGCCGTCAAAACGATTGTCAGGAGCAGCGCATGCACTCCATCGGCGGAGAAGCGCTCCGATCCGGCTTTCTGTTGCTGATCCCGCATTTCAAGTTTCGGGGCTTCATCCGATTCAATGCCGATTCGGCTTCGCCCGGCGCGCACCATGGGTTTCCTTCAGTCATTCGGGCGGCGCTTCGGCAGCCCAACATAAGATTCCTGCGCCGATGAATAGTTGCGCGTCGCTCCGCCAATCGCGCTGCCCCGGTCAGGTGCAGGCATAGGGGACGTTCTAAGAAGCGAGGCGCTTACGTCAACC
>CAZAEY010000041.1:0-17851 GCA_964484155.1 uncultured Acidobacteriota bacterium | reverse complement strand
ACGTTCTAAGAAGCGAGGCGCTTACGTCAACCCCGAAGTATCGGGATCACCCTTCAGTCTTCGGTGAATGCCAGCACGACCCGATTCCATCCCGCCGGCCCCGGAGCTGGCGCCTGCAGCAGGCCGGGAATCCGGCCGTGCAACGACCCGGCGCTGGCCGGGTTGGGGATTTGGACCGGAATGTCGACCGCCTGCAAAAGGCCGAGATCGTTCAGACTGTCTCCCAGGCCGATGCTCTGGAACCTCCTCCATCCGTTCTTCCGATAGAGATCGAGCAGGCGCCGGACGGCATCGCCCTTATCACAGTCTCCGGTCAGGTGAAAATAGCGTCCACCCCGTGTCAACCTCAACCCGCGGAGGCTCATTTCAGCTTTCCCTTCACTTTCCAGTTTTCGCTCCGCATCCTGCGACGCTTTCCGCAGGCGAAAGGGTATGTCGAATTCTCGCTTTTGGGAACGTTTGGAGGCTTCCAGGCTGAGCCCGGTTTCACGGGCGATCTCATCAGCCGAAAGGTCCATCCAGGAGACGATTTGCTCATCCATGAGTTCCCCGAGACGGCGCATTGCCTCCGTCAGGTCGGCGATAGGTTTGCCCAGTGGAAGAAGCAGGAAAGAACCCCGGGGCTTCAGATCGGCAGGATGGGCTTCGAAATACCCGCGCGGAATATAGATTCCTCCTCCATTCTCCACGATGAATGGAGCGCCGGTTCTCAGCGCCTGCTGCAGGGGCATCATCTCCGCTGCAGTTTTGCTGCTGCACAGGATCAGCGGCCAGCCCAGACGCTCCAATTCCCGCATGGCAGGAACCGCCGGATCCCATCGATAGGACTCATGATCGAGCAAGGTGCCGTCCAGGTCTGTGAATACGATTCGGGTGAGCCGGTCCGACTTTCCGGAGTTCGCGCGCGCCATTTCGCCATCATCGTATGCCTCCGGCAGAAGTTCAAAGGGGGGCCTCGCATCGGGTCCGCCTGAACCCGGTCACCGCGAATGGGCGAGACCTTGGTTCAACCCGGATTCCGAGAATGCTAGACCGTGCGGAGAAAAACGAATGAAAACCATCATTTCGAAAGCTATACTTGAGGACAGGCATGCGCAAAATTCTGACAGCTTTCGCTTTACTGTCGGCCATCTGGACCGTAAGCCTGCCGGCTGCGGTGGAAGAATCCTTGAAAGGGACGTTTCTGGTGGCCACTTCGCAAATGCGGGACCCTCGATTCGAGCGTACGGTTATTCTCATCATCGATGACGGCGAAGACGGGACGATGGGTTTGATCGTCAATAAGCCTGCCGGACGGGTCGATCTGCGGACCGTCTTTCCCCGCCTCCAGGAACCGCCGGATCCCGGAGATGCGGAAACGACCGTTTACTTCGGGGGCCCGGTGGAACTGGCAATGCCGTTTATTCTGCACTCCACCGACCGGACGCTTGATTCCAGTCGCACCATCGTTCCCGGCGTAGCTCTTTCGGTCGACCCGGATCTTCTGAAGCAAATCGTCCGCGGAGACGGTCCGGAAGACGTCCTCTTCATTCTCGGCTATTCCGGCTGGTCGCCCGGCCAGCTGGCCGGAGAAATCGCTAACGGCGCCTGGTACACGGTGGCGGCTTCAAGATCGCAGATCTTCGCAGTCGATCCGGAAAAGACCTGGGAAGAAATCATGGAGGCGCACACGATTCGCATGTAGTCGGGCAGGTGCAACCGCCTGATCGCACAGGGCGCTGAGCTGAGCCCGAAAGCAATTCCGAGTTGACGAGCGCGTTTCGAGCCAGAATCCAGCTCCTGAAGGTTTCCGGTCTTCGCAGCCGGATATTGGCCGTGCTTGCCGGTCTAAGTCATTGAAGCTCGATGCGCCGCGCTTTACTTTACGAAAGGCCCGGACTCACAGGGGAGAAACATGAAAAAAGCAGTCCTGATTTCCATCGTAGCAGTCGCCGCAACGGTCGCCTTTATTCAGCTGGAAAGCAACGGCTATTCAGCCATTAGCCAGGGAGAAGATATGCCTGGATTCCTTGACACTCCATTTTTGCCTGATGGCCTCTGGAGAGTGCATGACGCCACACGGCCTCGACCCGAAACCGCCATCCCTCCAACCGCTTCAAGACAGGATGAACCTGGAAAACCCCCATCTGATGCCGTGTTGCTGTTTGACGGCTCCGATCTTTCCAACTGGTGGACGCCAGGCGGAAGCGGAGAAGTCAGAGACGCCGCATGGCTGGTGCGAGACGGATATATGGAAGTCGTACCCGGATCGGGTCACATTTTGAGCCACGAAAAGTTCGGCGACTGCCAGGTCCACGTCGAATGGGCGACGCCGACCGTAATTGAAGGTGAGGGACAGGGTCGAGGCAACAGCGGCATCATGCTGATGGGCGGAAGGTATGAGATTCAGGTCCTCGATTCGTACGAAAACCCCACGTATGCTGACGGCCAGGCCGGCGCCATGTACGGGCAATACCCTCCGCTGGTCAACGCCTCGCTTCCGCCCGGACACTGGCAGACCTTCGACATCATCTTCGAGGCTCCGCAATTTGATGGGGACCGAGTCGTCAAGCCAGCTTACGCCACCGTTTTTCACAACGGCCTGCTCCTACATCACCGCAAGGCCTTTATCGGTCAGGTCGCACACAAGGAGGTAGGAACCTACCGGCCCCACGAGGCGGAGGCCCCCCTTCTCCTGCAGGACCATGGTGACAAGGTCCGGTTTAGAAATATCTGGGTCAGGCGGCTCAACTTTGAGGAATGAGAGGAGCGTTTCGCGTGCTGCGTTCCGCGTTCTGCTTTGCACGTTCCAGGTTATGAAACGTGAAACACTAAGCACGGAACTCTGAACTCGACACTCGACACTCTATTTCAAGATGACGATTCGAATTCTCATTGTGGGCGGCACTTTCGACAAGGAATACGATGAAATTTCCGGAAGGCTTTATTTCAGAGACACCCACGTTTCTGAAATGTTGAAGTTGGGTCGGTGCCGCTTAAAGACCGAGATCCGCACGGTGATGATGATCGACAGTCTGGAGATGACCGACTCGGACCGGCGATTGATCCTGCAAAATTGCATCCAGGTTCCAGAAAAGCGCATTGTCATCACTCATGGGACCGACACGATGGTCGACACGGCAAAAGTGTTGGCTGCAGGGGTCCACGACAAGACAGTCGTTCTAACGGGCGCCATGATCCCATATGCATTCGGCAGCTCGGACGGACTGTTCAATCTGGGCAGCGCCCTTTCGTTCGCACAGGTTCTGCCTTCCGGTATCTACATCGCCATGAACGGTCGTTATTTTCTTTGGGACAAGGTGCGCAAAAATGCTGAAACCGGCGCTTTCGAGCCTCTGAAATAGAGGCGAATCTTAGCTTCCCTCGGATACTTCCTCCCAGTTCGGTTATCATGACGGGCGAATGGGCATACATCCGCTGGCTGGGCATCCGGCTCCTGATTCGATCCTGGAAAACATCCCTAGACTGGTCAGCGCCTATTACCGCTATAAACCGGACTTCGAGAACCCCGCGGAAAGAGTGAGTTTCGGCACGTCCGGGCATAGGGGGTCCTCACTGCAACGGGCGTTTAATGAATCGCACATTCTGGCCATTACCCAATCCATCTGTGAATTCCGAAGGACGAAGGGTTTCGACGGGCCGCTTTTTCTGGGCATGGACACTCATGCGCTCTCGGAACCTGCCCACATAACGGCATTGGAAGTGCTCGCCGCCAATGAAGTCGAAACTTTTATCGACAAGGATTTCGGCTACACTCCGACCCCCGTCGTTTCTCATTCCATCCTTAACTTCAACCGCAGCCACGCGTATCAGCGAGCTGACGGGATCGTCATCACTCCATCTCACAACCCGCCCGAAGACGGCGGATTCAAGTACAACCCTCCTAATGGAGGTCCTGCTGACACTGAAATCACGAACTGGATTGAAATCAGAGCCAATCAATTGATGAAAGAAAGCCTGCATGGGGTCCGCCGCATTCCGTACGAACAGGCAATCAAGACCGCCCATATCCGGCCGACGGATTTTCTGACGACATACGTTTCAGAGTTGGATCAGGTGGTTCGAATGGACGCCATTGCATCTTCCGGCCTGCGGCTGGGCGTGGATCCCATGGGCGGTTCCGGCATCGCCTACTGGGAACCGATCGCGGATCGCTACGGCTTGAACGTCGAAGTGGTCAACAACCGGATCGATCCCACCTTCCGATTCATGTCGGTGGATCACGACGGGCGGATTCGAATGGATTGCTCCTCTCCCTGGGCCATGGCCGGGCTGATCGGCCTGAAGGACCGCTTCGACCTGGCGTTTGGAAATGACACCGATTATGACCGTCACGGGATTGTCACCCCCATCGGCGGATTGATGAACCCGAATGCCTTCCTATCGGTCGCCGTCTGGTATCTGTTTCAGAACCGGCCGGAATGGAAGGACGACGTCGCCGTAGGCAAGACTCTGGTCAGCAGCAGTCTGATCGAACGCGTGGCGCAGAGCATCGGAAGGAAGGTGGTAGAGGTTCCGGTCGGCTTCAAGTGGTTCGTTGAAGGCCTCTTAAGCGGCAGCCTCGGTTTTGCAGGAGAGGAAAGCGCCGGTGCGTCCTTTCTGCGACTTTCGGGAGACGTCTGGACGACCGACAAGGACGGATTCGTCCTGGACCTTCTGGCCGCCGAAATCAAGGCGGTCACGGAAAATGACCCTTCGGAAATCTTCGAACGCTTGTGCCAAGAGCATGGGACTCCGTTTTACGAGCGCATCGACGTCCCCAGCGCTCCGGAACAAAAGGAACTCCTGAAATCACTGTCGGCCGACGCTCTGGTAGCCACTGAATTGGCGGGCGAGCCGATACTCGCCAAGCTGACGCGGGCGCCCGGAAACGATGCCGAAATCGGCGGCCTGAAAGTGGTCGCCCAAAGCGGGTGGTTCGCTGCCCGTCCGTCCGGAACAGAAGACGTCTACAAGATCTATGCTGAAAGCTTTCGCGATCAGGACCATCTGCGAAGGCTTCAAAACGAGGCGAAGGATCTCATTCAGAAACTGTTCGACTCCCGGAAGGACGCCGCCAATGGGTGAAGGGCGTGCCGCGTGCCGAGTTGCGAGCTGCGACGCTCAGTGTTTCACGTTTCATAACCTGGAACGTGTAACGGAGAACGCCGAACGCAGCACTCAGCACGACAAACTACCCTCCGATATACGACATGGACCGAGAGGGCGGTCGAAAGTCGGGCTCGTTGATTCGGTGGGACGCCTCTTTTTTCATAACTGTGGCTCTAATGAATTCGACCAGATCCGGATCGTCAGCTCCGTTGCGCAGCAGGCTCTTGATATCGTGCTCGACCACCGAGAACAGGCAGGTGCGCAGCCTTCCGTCCGCGGTCAGGCGAATCCTGCTGCAGGCGCCGCAAAAAGCCCTCGACACGGGAAGAATCAGGCCGAGCTGTCCTCTTCCATCGGCGAAGTCGTATACGCGAGCGGTATCGCTGGGATGCTTCAGGCCCCGGGGAATCAATTCGAAGCGCCCCTCCAGATGTGAAAGAATCTCATCGCCCGTGACCACCTGATCCCGCGACCACTGCTCGTCCTCATCGATGGGCATGAATTCAATGAATCGCAGACTCAGTCGCAGCTCACGCGCAAACTCAACGAAATCAACGATCTCGTCGTCGTTGATTCCCCGAATGACCACGCAGTTGACCTTGACGGGAGAGAATCCGGCCTTGTCTGCGGCCCGGATGCTGCTCAGGACCTGCTTGAGCCGATCCTGTCCCGTGATTTCCAAGAAGCGTTGCCTGTCCAGAGAATCGAGAGAAATCGTCACTCGGTGCAAACCGGCTAGCTTGTAGACATCCGCCAGCCGATAAAAATTAAAACCGTTGGTGGTGAGGGCAAGATCCTCGATTTCCGGAATCGCGGCCAGTGACGCCGTCAACTCGTGCAAGTCTTTTCGCAGCAGGGGCTCTCCCCCGGTCAACCTGACCTTTCGGATGCCAAGTTGAGCGAAGACGCGCGTCAGCCTGGCTATTTCTTCAAAGCTCAGCAGACGCTCCTTTTCCACATAGTCGAATCCCTTGGCCGACTTGCAGTAGAAGCACTTGAAGTTGCAGCGGTCAGTCACGGAGATGCGGAGATCGCGGATGGAGCGGCCGAAACTGTCTTTGAGCACGGTCTTTACAGTGTAACTCAAAAGTCGAATTTGGTTCGGCGTGCTTCGTGCTTTGTCGATCGTCGCGATTGCTGTTCTTAAAGCCTCAAACCTGAAACCCGTAGCTTGGCTCTCGGAACTCGAAACTATGAACTCGAATCGTCACACCGGCCCCCAGATTTAAACCTCCAGCCGGCCGGATTCTGTATCGTATACCAGCCTTCCCGCCACCCAGGTCTTCTGCACATTGTAACGTTCGTCCAGCAACACGAGATCGGCGTCTGCTCCGGGTCGGATCGCGCCTTTTTTCTCGAGCCCCAGGAGTTGGGCCGGTTGCAGCGTCGCCGTTGAAACAATGGCTGACAGATTCGCTCCCAACGGGCGTTCCAACCAGTCGACGAGATTCTTCAGACCGGCCTCCATCGTCAATGTGCTACCCGCCAGCCGTCCGTCTTCGACTCTGCAGACGCCGTCGTGCACGGTGGCCATGACGCTACCCACCCGATAGGTCCCATCGGGCATGTCGGCGGCGCTGATGGCGTCCGTAACGAGAATGACCCTTTCCAGCCCGATGCAGTGCGCCATCAGTCGGATCATGGCCGGATGCACGTGAATACCGTCGGCGATGATCTCCGCGTTGACTTTGCTCGAATCGAGAATGGCTGCCACCAGTCCAGGTTCACGATGGTGGAGCGGCGGCATGGCGTTGTAGAGGTGAGTGGCCAGGTTGGCTCCGGCTGCAATGGCCTGAACGGCGGTATCGTAATCGGCATTGGAGTGTCCGATGGAGACGATGGGAAGATGCTCCCGGGCGTTTCGAGTCAGCTCCAGGCCGCCCTTTTGTTCAGGCGCCAGCGTCAGCATCTGCAACCGTCCCGCGGCAGCGCGAATGAATTCCTGCAGACGAGCCGAGTCCGGCTGCTGGATGCATTCTTCGGGATGTGCGCCCCGCCTCTTCGGGTTCAAGAAAGGGCCTTCCAGGTGAATGCCGAGTGGGACTGCTGCGGGGCACTCCGCAGCCATTGCGGCCGAAAGACGGGACAGTCTTTCGATCAGCGTGGGCGCATGATCGGTGATCAGCGTGGGCAAAAAACCGGTGCATCCGCGCCGGGCCAACGACCGGGACATCTTCTCGAGCGCCTCGAATGTGCCTTCCGCGGCGTCGCCGCCGCCGCTCCCGTTAACGTGGAGATCAATCATTCCCGGAATGAGCAGGTGTCCGGAAACGTCCGCAGGCTTCGAATCGGGATTCTCCCCTTCAGTTTCAACAATCCGCACCGTTCCGCCGGAAAACTCGACAACGGCGTCCGGTAGAATTTCCCGAGGAGTGACTACTTTACGGGCTGAGATCCGTGTTTGTTTGACACTCTCCATGGCGTTTAATATAGTTCGATCGAGGACCGAAAAACTCTTTCAAAAAGACCAGTTGAAACTATCACAGACGGGACGTTCATGAATCATCAGACCGCTGCCAATTCAACAAAGATTTCGGACGCCAGGGCGGAGGCCATTCAGGTGATGGCGAACCGGTTAAGAAGGCATTCGCTCCTTTCTACCGCCGAAGCGGCTTCGGGACACCCCAGCACCTGCTTTTCCTGTGCGGAGATCGTGGCCACAGTTTTTTTCCAGTTTTTACGATACGACCTGCAGAATCCGCACAGCCCCTACAACGATCGCTTTGTCTTATCGAAAGGTCACGCGGCACCGATCCTGTGGGCGGTTCTGGCCGAAGCGGGAGCGTTTCCGATTGAGGAACTGAAGAATCTGCGCAAGATCGACAGCGTGCTGGAAGGCCATCCGACCCCTAGAAGTCCCTTCGTTGACGTGGCCACCGGGTCGCTTGGACAAGGCTTGTCCAACGCGTTGGGGATGGCCCTGGCCGCCAGGATGGACGGCCTGGAGAATAAGATATACGCCTTGCTCGGCGACGGAGAAACTGCCGAAGGCGCCGTTTGGGAAGCGGCGGCTTTGGCCAGCCACCGCAAGCTGGACAACTTCATCGCGATTCTGGATGTCAACCGGTTCGGACAGAGCGATCCCACCATGTACCAGCATCGAGTCGAAGAATACGAAAATCGATTCCGAGCGTTTGGTTGGAAGACCTTCACTTTGGACGGCCATTCCGTTCCGGAAATCGCCACCCGCCTGCAGGACGCCCTTGAGGTGAAGGGGCAGCCGGTGTTCCTGATTGCCCGGACGCTTAAAGGCAAAGGCGTCTCGTTTATGGAGAACAAGCCGGGGTGGCACGGCAAGCCCGTGACCGATCCCGATCAGCTCCGCCAGGCGCTGCAGGAAATTGGAGAGAATCTCGAGCTGACAGAGGATTTGAGCCTGGCCAAACCGGAAAAAACCGGGCAGCCGCCGCAGCAAGCGTCCTCGGAAATCGAGCCTCCAAACTACGGTTCGTCCGACCGCGTCGCCACCCGATTGGCTTATGGAACCGGGCTCCGAAAGCTGGGGGCGGCCCGGAAGGAGGTGGTCGCTCTGGATGCTGATGTGAAAAATTCGACCTACTCCGAGAAGTTTGGCGAAGCCTTTCCGGAGAGATTCTTCGATTTCTATATTGCAGAGCAGAACATGGTGGGCGCGGCGGCGGGAATGTCGGCGTTGGGGAAGATCCCCTTTGCTTCCTCGTTCGCCTGCTTTCTGAGCAGAGCCTATGATTTCATCCGAATGTCGGCCATCTCGCAGGCTAATCTGAAACTGTGCGGCTCGCACGCCGGCGTCTCTATCGGGGAAGACGGTCCTTCTCAAATGGCTTTGGAGGATTTAGCGATGATGCGCGCTGTCCAGGGATCGACCGTTCTGTACCCTTCCGACGCGGTCTGCGCGGAAAAATTGCTCCCTTTAGCGGCCGATGCTCCAGGCATCGTCTACATTCGAACGTCTCGTCCAAAGACGGCCATTCTGTATTCGAATGACGAGACCTTCGAGATCGGAGGCTCGAAGGTATTGCGCTCCAGCCCCGAAGACCGGGCCGTCGTTGTCAGCGCGGGGGTCACTTTGCACGAGGCTTTAGAGGCCTACGAGCAACTTCGCGGCGAAGGCGTTCGGATTCGAATCATCGACCTCTACTGCGTCAAGCCGATCGATCAGGAAACGCTGCGCGCAGCGGCCGAAGAAACCGGCGCGGTGGTCACAGTTGAGGACCATTATCCGGAAGGAGGTCTGGGAGAGGCGGTGCGGATGGCAGTCAGCGGAATCGATTGCCGCTTTCATCAGATCGCCGTAAACGGCCTGCCCCGCTCCGGAAAGTCTGAAGAGCTGATGGATTTGTTCGGCATCAGCGCCGCCAGGATCGCAGAATCCGTCCGCAAGCTGGTTGACGGTTAAGCGTAGCAGTGCTGCGGGCGCCGCCTTCCAGCCGGCGATTGGGGAAATGACGGGCAGGCTCCCGGTGCTGCAGCGTTAGTTCATCACCTGACCGCCGCACAGGTTATAGGTCTGTCCGGTGATGTTGCGGGCTTCCGGGGAGGCGAGAAACAGGATCAAGGCGGCCACCTCTTCCGGTTCGATCATTTCTTTTAACGGAACCCTTCGCAGCGCTTTTTCCCGAAATTCCTCGTAGGTGACTTCCATGCCGGCGGCGCCGCGCTCCATGCCTTGTCGCGCCAGATCGGTTTCCACCCAACCTGGACAGACGGCGTTAACAGTGATCCGGCGGTCGGCAAGCTCCAGGGCGGCCACGCGGGTCAGGCCGATAATGCCGTGTTTTGAAGTGCAATAGCCCGCATATCCGGGAACCCCGAAGCGCCCCAGAACGGATGACACGTTGATGATTCGCCCGGCTTCAGGCATGTGGGGCAGCACGCGGCTGAGAAAATAGTACGGCCCGCTCAGGTTGGTTTCGATGATGCCTTTCCAGACGTCATCATCCGGATCCCGCAGGGGGGTTAACCCTGAAATTCCCGCATTATTGACCAATACGTCGATTCTGCCGAACCGCTCCAGTACGCTGGAGACGAAATCACCGACTTGCCGGGCGTCGGCCGCGTCGCAGCGTCGCTGGAACGATTCGATGCCCTCCCCGTTAAACTCGCGGACGGCTGATTCGAGCGTCGATTCGTTTCGCCCGCAGATCGCCACTTTCGCGCCCTCCATGCCCAACCTTCGAGCGGTGGCCTTTCCGATCCCGGCATTCCCTCCGGTTACGATTGCGACCTTGTCTTCCAGGATCATGGGTTTCACTATAGCGAGTCGCCCAAATGCGAACAACTGCGGGGTTGAAGCCAGCCGAACAGAGTGCGAAAATTGATGCATGGGCTTCATTTTTCTGGTCCTGATCCTGCTGGGACCGGTCCCCGGCGCTGAAGTTCCCGAAAAAGTGCAATCCGGGGTGGCCTTGGCGATCGACGGCCGCTATGAAGAGGCCCTCCAGATCTTCCAGCAGCTATTGCGGCGCGACCCGGATCAGGCGCAGTTTCACTATCTTGCGGGAATGTGCCACTTTTACCTGGACAATCTGCGGGTGGCGCGAGCCCATCTGGAGATCGCGGCCGCCGCGGGGGCTGAAGAGAATTTTCCACAGGCTTTTTTCTGGCTGGCTCAGGTTCACTTGACGGAAGACCGTCCCGAGGAGGCTGCGCGCATCGTCCAAGACGGACTGAGCCGGTTTCCGCAGAACGAGGACCTTCTCGAACTAGATCGGGAAATTCGGGAAGCGACGGCGCGCTAGCGTCCTGAGAGTGGCCCCGGCTTCCAGCCGGCGTTTCCGACCGGCAGGATGCCGGTCCCTCGGTGGTGGTTCCAGCGGCTAGCCTGACAGCCCTCTTTTGATGATCGTAATCGTCCGATCGTCGTGCTGCCGCGCACCCGCCGCAAACCGATCCACATCGGCGACAACGGCGGCAAAGATTTCCCGGGCTTCTTTATCACGTTCCGCAAGCACCGCCTCCAGCAGGTGCTGCTTCCCGTATTCGTTGCCTTGCGGGTCGAAAGCCTCCACGATGCCGTCGGTGTAGCAAACCAGAATGTCCCCCTTGTCCATTCGAGTCTCGCCCACTTCATAGGGAACCGGCAGGTCCCAGAAGGCGCCCAGCACGGGCCCGCCGACGTCCAGAGTCAAGACATCGTTGGTCTTGATCAGATACGGACTGTAGTGGCCGCAATTGATGTAGCGTAGCTTGCCGTCCTGGTGCAGTTCGCAGTAAAAGCAGGTGATGAACTGATTCTCCTGAGACGATCGGTAGAGGCGGCGGTTGAGCTTGGTAAAAAGAAACGAGGTCGTGTCCTTTTCGTAGTGAGCCTGCAGCGCGATTCCGGTCAGCAGGGCGGTGTTCAAATCCCGAATGAGCATGGCGGCGGCCAATCCGTGCCCGGCTGCATCCGCGATGACGATCCCCATTTTCCCTTTGAGATCGAATCTTCCTTCCAAGTCGATGAAGTCATAGAAATCCCCTCCCACCACTGCAATCGGCAGCGTTTTTCCAAAAATGTCGAAGTCGGAGAAAACTTCGAGGCGTTCGGGGTCGGGCATGATGTCGCGCTGCATCTCGGCGACGGAGATCAACTGGTCTTCGATCTTTTTCAGAGATAGACCGACCAGTTCAGTCAGGCTCCTCCCGGCCCGCTCTTCGTCGCTCATGATGTCACTGCCGGCACGTGGAACTTCTCCACAATGCGGATTCCTGCGGTGGTTCCCGAACCCAGGCGAACGCGAAAGGCGCGATTGGACTCGGCATGCGCGCGCTTAATGTATCCCAGTGCTATTACGCGGTTCATGTCTGGCGAGAGTGCGGCGCTGGTCACAAGTCCTACCGGGCGGTCTTCCGGACCGAGGATCTCCGCCCTCGCCTGCGGCGGCACGTCGCCTTCCACTTCGAGACGCCGGAGCTTGCGGGGCACTCCCCCGATGTGGGTCGCTCGGGCTACTACTTCCTGTCCAATGTAGCACCCCTTGTTCAGGCTGATGGCTCGCTCGAGGCCCGCCTCCATCGGATAGTTCTTCTGGTCCATATCGACGCCGAACAGCGGCACGCCCCGCTCCAGCCTCAGCAGGTGGAAAGTCTGCGGAGACAGTTCCAGCGGTCCGGAAGCGATCAGGCTGTCGTGAAATTCGCGTCCGGCGGCAGCCGGCAGCATGACTTCGAAGTCATGCGGATCTTCTGGGTGCATGGCGATCCACCAGGCGGCCCTTCCATCAAATGCGACCTCTGCCAAGCTGCAGGCCTCTTCCGGAGACGGTCCCTCTAGCAGCGAGTCGAGGAGCCGCCGCGCGTCTGGACCGATAAAACCGAAGTGAGCGTACTTTTCGGACTCGTCTCGCAGCTCGACTTCGTCCATGATCAGATGAGCCTCGAGCTTTTCGATCACGTCGGCAAGAAGCGACTTCTGGAGGTCCAGCAGAATCGACTCCGCAAACCGGTAACAGTACAGATCGGCCACCATCTTGCCTGTGGCTGTCAGGAAGGTGGCGTACCGTCCCTGCCGGGGCTCCAGGCGCTGAACTTCGTTGCTGAGCATGGCGTGCAGAAACGAAACATGGTCCGGGCCCTTGGCCCGAATTTTTCCTCGATGCTTCAGCAGACGAAACGCGGCTGCTGACTTGGCTGCCCGGTACTCTTCCAGTCGTTTCTTGTTCACCAGTGCCATTTCAACAACTCGGGATTCCGCTTGTCAATTGCCCGAGGCTGGCCCAGTAGCGGGCGCAAAAAAGGCGGATGGTCGGGGGCGCTCTGAAAACGCGCTTGAGCGGGCGTGATGAATTCCCTTCGCGGGATTCGACTGCAGCGCACATCGACCGCAGCTCAACCTAAGGTTTCGCCTGGGTTCAAGACGATCACTTCGACATCCTGGCCCTTTAGCTCCTCACGAAAGGCATCGGGAGTTCCGCGAAGCACCGGGAAAGTGCCGTAGTGGATCGGGATCGCCTTTTTCACGCGCAAGAGCTTGCAGGCGTAGGCGGCTTCCCTGGGACCCATTGTGTAGTGGTCGCCGATGGGCAGGAAGGCCAGTTCCGGTTTGTAAAGTTCGGCAATCAGCGCCATGTCCCCGAAAACGCAGGTGTCGCCTGCATCATAGATGCGAAACCCGTTGTCGAATTCGACGACGTACCCCGCGGGCTCTCCGGCGTAAACGACACTGCCGTCGCTTTCTACGATGCCGCTGCTATGATGTGCCCCTGTCATGGTGACGCGGATGTCGTCGAGGGCGAGCGTCCCACCTTTGTTCATGCCAATGACGTTCTTGACGCGCTTAGACTCCAACCAGACCGAGATTTCGAAATTGCAGACCACCTTCGGCTGAAATTCCTTTGCCAGGGCTATCGCGTCGGTGATGTGGTCCGGGTGGCCGTGAGTGATCAGTATGGCGTCGAGCCGATCGACTCGTTTGTGCTGTTCGGGACAGGCCGGATTGTTCTGCACCCAGGGATCGATCAGCACCTTCCGACCCTTTGGAGTTGTAAAAAGCAGAGTGGAGTGCCCCAGGTATTTGATCTCAACGCCCTTTCCCAGATTCATCTCTCCTAATCCTTTCTTAATCAACAATATACTGGACGTCTCAAATCAAGTAAAATATTCCCGGCCCGAGCTTGCGGGCGCGGTGGAGCCCTCGCTGGAGCGGAGCTGACCGGCGCCGCAGGCCCGAAAAATGGACGCCGGAATTCTCCATGAAGACCCTGATTCTGATCCTCGCATATTCGGCCGCAACGCTCGTGGTGCTAAAGGTCGCGGTCGTGATCTTCGAACCCAAAATGACCTTTTACCCCACAACTGGTCTGACCGCTCGGCCCGACGATTACGGAATGGAATTTGAAGCGGTCAGTATCGAAACCTGCGACGGGGAAACTGTCCAGGCCTGGTGGATGCATCGCGACGAAGCCAGAGCCGACATTCTGTATTTTCACGGAAACGCCGGAAACCTCTCTCTGTGGCTTCCCGTATTCGCCAACTTGTACCAAAACGGTTTTAACGTCGCCGCTCTGGACTATAGAGGCTACGGAGATAGCACAGGGAGTCCGACCGAAAAAGGGATCCGGAGGGACTCCGCCGCATTCATCGAACACTACTGGCGCTCCTTGCGCGACCCGGAATCTCAGGTTCCTGTGCTGTACTTCGGGCGCTCGTTAGGAGGATTCACGGCGGCTTTCGGCGCTTCCCTGCACCAACCAGACGGAGTGGTGCTGGAAGCGACGTTCGGTGATAAGACGAGCCTTCTGAGACACTACCCGGTTTTGCGTCTTCTGGGAATCTTTTCGCGCTATCGCCTTGACACGCAACATCAACTGGAAGAGACCTCCTGCCCCGTGCTGGTCATTCACGGAACCGCGGATCGCATCGTCCCCTTTGAAGTGGGACGACGGCTTTTCGACGGCCTTTCCAACCCGAAGCGCTTTTACGCCATTGAGGGCGCGGGCCACAACGATCTAGCGTCAGTCGGTGGGAATGAATACTGGCGGCAACTGGAACTCTTTCTGACGGAAATGGTCGATGGCCTGGATTGAGCTGAAGGGGATCCGCTGCATGAGTCAGATCGGGGTCTCGGCCCGCGAACGAGGGGCTCCTCAGGCGCTGAGGATCGATCTGGCCCTGCAGGTCGACGTGCGGCAGGCGGTCGAAGGCGACGATCTGAATGAGACCGTCGATTACCAGCGGCTGGTCCGAACCGTGCAAAACACGGCTTCTACAGATTCCTTTCGATTGATCGAGACTCTGGCCTCCCGTCTACTGGACCGCCTTTTTGAAACAGAGGACCGAATTCAGAAAGCCCGCATTCGCGTGCGCAAGCGTCCAGCCTCCTTGCGGGGGGAAGTTGGATACGCCGCCGTGACCCTGTCTCGGCGCCGACCCGGCGTCCGGCCAGACGATCTTTCAGAGCCCGCATCTGGAACCTGACGCCGGAGTAAGAGCCTCCATTTCTTGACCGCGATTCTGGGCGTCGGTACGCTATTGGCTCGACTTCAAAACGATGAATGACAAAAGATCTACACCCAGACGACATCCTGCGCCCCCGCCGTCGGCAAGGCCTCGGAAAGCCGGATGGCTTTGGGTTGCCATCGCCATTCTGATGCTGCTGCACCACGATTTTTGGTACTGGAACGACTCGCGCCTGGTCTTCGGATTTTTGCCGGCGGGGATGGCGTACCATGTGGTTTTTTCCATCGCGGCTTCCCTGTTGTGGCTTTCGGCCCTGCTCTTTGCCTGGCCGGAGGAGCTGGAAGAATGGGCCACCGGGCGCTCATCAGGCGAAGAGCAAGGACCCGCTCAATGAATCCTCTCTTTGTCATTGCAGGATACCTGCTTCTCCTGGTCCTGCTCGGCATTGCGGCAAGCCGTTACTTCAGCGGAACCAGCCAGGATTACTTCGTAGCCAGTCGATCCATCGGTCCGTTCTTCCTTGCCATGTCGGTATTTGGAACGACGATGACCTCGTTTGCGCTGGTGGGCAGCACTGGCGAGGCTTACGAAAGGGGAATCGGCGTGTACGGCCTGATGGCGTCGTGGTCCGGACTGGTACATTCGGCGGTCTTCTTCTTTGTGGGAGTCCGATTGTGGGCCATCGGAAGACGTCATAATTTCTTTACGCAGATTCAATATTTTCGCGCACGCTTCGACAGCGATGGGCTCGGCTATCTCCTCTTTCCGATTCTGGTGGGGTTGGTCATTCCTTATCTGTTGATCGGACTTCTCGGCGCCGGTGCAGTCATAGCCGGGTTGACCGCAGGCATGTTTCCGGAATTGTTTTCGTCCACCGGCGGAGCGGTTCCCGGCTGGATTACCGGACTGGTGATCTGCGGAATCGTGCTCTCCTACATTTTTTTCGGCGGCTTCCGCGGGGCGATCTGGGCCAACACCTTTCAGACGATGGTCTTCATGCTGACCGGCGTGGTGGCCTTTTACGTGATATCTGGAAGACTCGGAGGGCTTCAGGCCGCCACGGCGGCAGTCGCCGAACATGCGCCCGAACTCCTGGTGCGAGAAGGACAATACCGGCACCTGCAGTTTTTGACCTACTTTCTGATTCCTATTTCAGTCGGAATGTTTCCTCACGTTTTTCAGCACTGGCTGACGGCCCGAACAGCCAAGACTTTCCGGCTTTCGATCGTAGGCCAACCGCTCTTTATCATGATCGTCTGGGTCCCTTGCATTCTGATAGGCGTGTGGGCCGCTGGCATCGGTTTGGACGTCGCGCCCAACGCCGTGTTGGGAAGCATGGTCGGACTCATTGAATCTCCATTTCTGAGCGGACTTCTGACGGCGGGAATCCTGGCCGCAATCATGTCTTCGCTGGACTCGCAGTTCGTGTGTCTGGGAACGATGTTTACTCAGGACATCGTCCTGCACCGCTTTAGGGGGATACGGATTTCGGACCGGCGCAAAACCTGGATCGGCCGGGGATTCATCGCTTTCGTCGTTGCCGTCACCTACCTCCTTTCGCTGGCGGAACCGCGCGCGGTTTTTGGACTGGGCGTCTGGTGCTTTGCCGGGTTTGCCAGCTTATTTCCGCTGGTGGTCGGCTCGCTGTATTGGCGACGCGCTACCAGAATCGGGGCCTTCGTATGTGTTCTGGTAACGGCGGCGACATGGCTGGGGTTCTTTACAGCCAGCGGTTTCGGGCGCGAAGAAGTGCTGGTCGGCGGACTGGCCCCGGTCGCGGTGATCTTTGCGGCATCCGCCGTCTCCCTGATTCTCGGATCGCTGGCGACGCGGCCTCCTTCTCCCGAAAAACTGGCACAATTCTTCCCCCGCAACGTATAAGAAGGGGTTCTCGGCCAACGTCGGAGCCTCTGGGCCGGTTCTTGACTGGAATGAACGAAATGGAATTGACATTGAATTCGAAATTGACCGGTTTCGAACATCGACCGCGAACCGGCCTGATATACGGGCCCGGCGCGATCGCCCGGGTTCCGGAACTGCTTCGGAAGGCGGGGGCCAAATCTCTGCTGGTGGTCACCGACGCCGGAATCGTTCAAGCGGGACACGCGCAGCGACTGGGTCAGATGCTAAAGGAAGGCGGCTTCGAATTCATCGTCTACGACGAGGTCGAGGAAAACCCTTCAACCCGGTGCGTTCGGGAATGCGCGGCAGCCGTTCAGGGGCGACAAATCGACTGGATCGTCGCATTGGGAGGAGGAAGCCCGATTGACGCTGCCAAAGGCTGCAATTTTCTGATCACCAACGGAGGCCGCATCGAGGATTACAGGGGATCCGGAAAAACCGCGCAACCGCTGAAGCCCATGCTGGCCATTCCGACGACGGCGGGAACGGGCAGCGAAGTCCAGCGATTTGCGCTCATCAGCGATAAGAAGACGCGACAGAAGATGGCCTGCGGAGATCCGGGAGCGGCGCCGAAGATGGCCGTGCTTGACCCAGCCTTGACCCTGACCCAACCCCCCTCGGTCGCCGCCTGCACTGGCATCGATACGATCGCTCACGCGGTTGAAACGGCCGTCACGCGAGACCGAAATGCGTTTTCCGTGATGTTCTCCCATCAAGCCTTCCGGTTTGCTGTGGAGGCGTTTCCTTCTGTGCTCCGCGAACCGGACGACCTGGAAGCCAGAGGCAGAATGCTGCTGGCGGCGACCTTTGGAGGACTGGCCATCGAAAACAGCATGCTCGGCGCCGCTCATTCGGCTGCAAACCCGCTGACGGCCCGCTTCGGAATCGTCCACGGGCAGGCGGTCGGGATGATGCTGCCATGGATCGTTCGTCACAATGCGGGGGATCCGGAGGCGCTGGAAGGATATCGGGCGCTTGCTCAGGCCGCCGGTCTGGC
>CAZAEY010000040.1:0-25490 GCA_964484155.1 uncultured Acidobacteriota bacterium | reverse complement strand
CAGGGTGGCGCTGCGCTTCACCCTGGGCTGAAAATGTCTTGCCCCTTCGGGGCATTCAGCTGCGACCGGTCACCGCCACTCCCGATCGCCATCGCTGACTTTTCGGCCGTCGACAAAGACAGCCTCTACGTGGGTCAGGTACTCGAAGGGATCGCCGTCAAATAGGACGACGTCGCCGTCTTTACCCGCCTCCAGGCTGCCGACGCGATCGTCGACGCCCAGCAGTCGGGCTGGCCAGATCGTAATCGCCGCCAGCGCGTCGTCGAAGGAAAGTCCATGCGCGGCGGCTACAGCGGCCTCAAATAGAACGACGCGGGTCTTCGGAACGTAGCTCTCAAAGCCGGACTGCAGGGCGATCGAAATGCCGGACTGGCGCAATCGCGAGGCGCTTTCAAAGGTCAGGTTTTCAGCTTCCCCGAAAGCCCGCTGCATCGCGGGGTGTACGATGACGGGCGCGCCTGCCTGGAGAATTTCCTCCGCCACCAGATAGGATTCGGCCGCGCCGTCCAGAACGATGGACAGATTGAATTCTTCTGCCAGTCGCAGGGCGCTCAAGATGTCGTGCGCGCGGTGAACCGTTACGAGCAGCGACAGCTCTCGGTCCAGCACCCGGGCCAGGGCTTCCTTTCTCAAGTCCAGCGCCGGCTTCTTGTCTTCATCGGCGGAATCTCTTTTTCGCGCGTAGTCCTGGACACGCAGAAATTCCTGGCGCAGCATGGCGATCATCTTGGAGCGGGAACCGGGGGAACCCTGCTGTTCGCGCGCGCCTTCCCCGAGCGTTGCCGCCACCATGACGGCCGGCCGCAGCACGGCGCGTTCGACGCTGTCGCCTGCAGTCTTGACGACCATGGTCTGGCCCGAGATCAGCTTGCCAGGGCCGTGACCGGTGTGAAGAGTGGTGACGCCGAAGGAGCGAACCCATTCAACCAGGCGCTCTCGCGGATTGTAGGCGTCGATGGCCCGCAGCTCGGGCTGCATGGCAGCGGCGCCTTCAAGCTGATCCTGATCGTGGGATTGATTCAGGTATCCGGTCAGACCGATCACCGTGCGGGCGTCAATCAGGCCGGGCGTGACGACGGCAGCCCGATGGACCTCGAAGCCTTCCGGCACTGTTCCTTCCGAGGCGCTTCCGACTGCGGTGATCTTTCCCGCTTCAATTAAGATTACGCCGTCCTGAATCGGATCTCCGGCCATGGTGTAGATCTTGTCCCCGTAGATCGCCACCTGAGCGGCAAGCGAGGCGGCGCCGGTCGTAAAGATGCAGAGTAACCAGATGAGCCTCTTCATTCCATCACCTCGCCTTCCAGGAAATGGACGCTTCGCGGTTGGTCGTGGCTTGCGCCGTAGCCTCCCACCGCATACAGATGATGAGCGGGATCGGAGCGGTCGAAGACCAGTTCTCCGTCGATCCAGGTTTCCAGGACGTGGGTGTAAACGCTGAGGGGATCCCCGCTAAGCACGATCAGATCGGCGTCCTTTCCAACCTCCAGACTGCCGATCCGGTCTTCCAACTCCAACATGCGGGCACCGGCCAGGGTCAGCGATTCCAAGGCGCGCTCCCTGGACATGCCCGCTCGCACCGCCAAAGCGGCCGAGCGAAGAAACAGTCGGGAATCCGTGATGCCGTCGTCGGTGTGAAAGGCTACGGCAGCGCCGGCTTCCTCAAGCGCCGCGCCCGTTCGCATCGAAAGGTTCATGGCCTCCAGCTTTCCTCCCGGACTGTCAATCATAATGATCGAGGAAGGAACCCCAGCCGCGGCGATTTCATCGGCAACCATCCAGCCGTCGCTGACGTGGTGCAGCACTACCTTCAGTCCGAACTCGTCTTTCAGTCGCAGTACGGTGAGGATGTCATCGTGACGGTGGGTGTGATGGTGAACCACTCGACGTCCTTCCAGCAGCTCAACGAGTGCCTCCATGGCCAGGTCACGGGGCGGAAGCTTCTCCGGATCGTCGCCGGCTCTTTCCGCCTTCGCCTGATATTCCCGGGCCTTCAGAAACTGCTCTCGAACGAGCGCCGCCGATTTGGCGCGAGTCCCCGGAAACGGGGGATTGCGGCGGGAATTGGTTCCATTGGCCATTTTCATTCCGCCGTCGGGAGAGCCGTCTTCGCGAAAAACGATCAAGTCATTGACGACCCGCCCCTCCCGAAACTTCACATAAAGAGTCTGCCCGCTCATGAGGTGCCCCGAACCGGGCATCAGATTGGCGGTGGTGACCCCTCCGGCTCGAGCCTTCCGAATACGCGCGTCACGGACATTGACGGCGTCCAGGACCCTAACGTCGGGCTGAATCGGAGCGCTCCGGTCGGCGCCCTCTACCTGGCCGATGTGGCTGTGCGTATCGACCAGACCGGGAAGGATCACTGTTCCGGAGGCATCGCGTCGCTCGGCGTCCGCCGGAATCGCCGTCGACTCCAGAGGGCCGACGGCCAGGATTTTCCCGCGATGAATCACTACAACGCCTGACTCGATCTCCTCTCCGGATATCGGAATGACGCGAGCGCCCTCGAAGGCGACTGGCGTTTCCTGTGCGAAGACCGGGATCGCAATTTGAATGACAAAGACAAATGCGGGCAACAGTGCTTTCATCGGATTCTCCACGTCATCTCGCGCCGGCGGGGTTCGTGTAGACGACTTTTCCGCCCAAAATGGTGTATAGAACTTTCGTTTCCAGAATCTCATCTTCGGGAACCGTCAGGATGTCTCGATCCAGGACTACGATGTCGGCCAGCTTTCCAGCCTCCAGAGAACCCTTTATGTGCTCTTCAAAAGTCGCATAGGCTGCATTCAGCGTATACGTTCGCAGCGCCAGTTCGCGGCTCATCCGCTGTTCCGGATAAAACTCGCGGCCATCGGCCATACGACGGGTCACCGACGCGTAGAAGCTCCCAATGGGGCTGACGTTCTCGACCGGGGCATCGGTGCCGTTGACGATCAGCGTTCCGCTTTCCGCCAGAGATCTCCAGACATAGGCGCCTTCCCTGGCGCGGTCAACTCCCAGGCGGGCTTCAACCCAAGGGCCGTCGGAAGTGGCGTGGATCCCTTGCATGGATGCGATGACGCGCATTCCGGCGAAGCGTCCGATGTCGTCCCGGTGCAAATGCTGCGCGTGTTCGATCCTCCAGCGCAGATCGGATCCATCGGAATGCTCGTTAAAGACGGCCTCAAACAAGTCGAGCGTTTCTCGGTTGGCCCGGTCGCCGATGGCGTGAACGCAGAGTTGAAAGCCGTTTTCAATGCACAACAGTGCGGCTTCTCGCGCAGTTTCCAGGTCGACGGTGTTGTGCCCGACGCTTTCCGGGAAGTCGCTGTAAGGTTCGAGAAGCCAGGCTCCATGCGAACCAAGCGCACCGTCAATGGAGAGCTTGACAGCTCGAACCGTCAGAAAATCGTCGGCGAAGCCGATCTTTCGATAGTCGGCCAACTTTTCGGCAAGACGCTGATTCGATTCCCGAATCATGACGTAAAGTCGAACTCCCAGTTCGCCGTTGTCGGCCAGTTCCTTCAGGAAGTCGATCGTTTCAAACGACGATCCGGCATCCTGAAATGAAGTGATTCCGTTTGCGAGACATTCCTCAGCAGAGAGTTGAACGATCTCCTTCATCGCCTGGCGCCGCTGTTCCGACGTTTGCAGAGATTGATCCCGAGCCAGAGTTTGCCGAAGAAGATCCTGCGCGGTTTCCCGAAAAGCTCCAATGGCGCGGCCCTCTTCATCGCGGACGATGGTGCCCCCCGGCGGATCCGGAGTTTCTTCGGTGATTCCGGCTAGTTCCATCGCCTTCAGATTTGCGAACGAAGCGTGGCCGCTGGCATGGGTCAACAGCACCGGATTGTCGGGAGACGCGCGGCTCAGGGAATCGTGATAGGGGAGTCCCTGGATAAGCGGCTCGCGCGAAGGCCGCCATTTCTCCTGATGCCAACCGCGGCCCAGAATCCACTCTCCCGGCTGAACAGCCAGAACCGCTTCTCGGACCATTTCGACGATTTCCTGCCAGCTCTCGGCCTGATTCAAATCGAGCTGCCGCTTCGCCTGTCCGATTCCCATGAAGTGGCCGTGGCCCTCGATAAATCCGGGAATGGCCAAAGCGCCGTCCAGATCGAGAATTTGAGTCTGCGGTCCGATGCGCGCTTCCACCTCGGAAAGCGAACCGACCGCCACGATGAGGTCGCCCTGAATCGCCAGGGCTTCCACCTCCGGGCGCTGCGGATCCACGGTGACGATCCTGCCGTTTCGAAGGACCAGGTCGGCATCCGGCTCGGGCGCCGTACAGGCCGCAGCAAGTAGGAGAAAGGTCGATAAGAGGAAGGTAAACAGGAACGCACGATGCTCAACGTTCATCCGAAGTCCCCCCGGAAAATGACGCGACGAACGAGTAGCCTAAAGGGATTTGATGCGAAATGCAACTTCCCAACCCCGGTCCTATTTGCTGCATTTGTCTTCAAACGCAGTCCAGATTCGTGTCGGTGCGCGGGCCGGCGCGGCCCGCATTTGCGACCGGGGCCTTTCCGGCTAATTCCCGGGGACGACGGAGAAGTGCTTGCCGATGGCGTCGGCCAGAGCGGGAATCGTCGAGCGGGAGGGTTCGATCTCGATGGAAAGGCCGAGGCTTCGAGCGGTTTCGGAAGTGATCGGGCCGATGGAAGCGAATTTGAAGGCGCGGAAGTCATCGATCGGTTCGGCAAGTTTCACGAAGTTGCGAACGGTCGAGGAACTTGTGAACGCGATCAAGTCCGGTCTGGGACCCGTCAGAAGCCGTTGCAGCGGGAATCGGCTTTCCTCCGGAAGAATCGCTTCGTAGAGTCTTAACACATCGACTTCGGCGCCCAGCCTTCTCAATTGCTCTGGGAGGATCGCGCGAGCTTCCGCCGCCCGGGGAATCAGAATTTTAAGGCCGCTGAGATCTGCTTCATATTTTATTGAAAACGCCTCGATCAGGCCCTCGGCCTGATACCGGTCCGGCACCAGATCCGGAGCAAGTCCGGATCGTCGGGCGGCTTGAGCCGTCGCCGGGCCGATGCAGGCCGTTCTTGGGAATTTGCCGACTGGAACTTGCGCCAGTTGGAGCGCTTCCAGGAAAAAGCGGACGCCGTTAACGCTCGTAAAAATCAGCCAATCGTAGGACGGAAGGTTTTTGACTGCCGCTAGGGTTGGCTGTGAGACCCTACCGACGATCTTGATTGTGGAGATCTGAACGACTCGGGCGCCCATGGCTTCGAGAAGCCGGCGAAATTCCTGCTCCTGCTCTTCCGGACGGGTGATCAGTATCGTCTTACCCGCCAGCGGGGATTTCATCGACCGCCTTCCATTGGCTTGCCCGAATCCGTCGATCCGGTCGCCTGCAGTTGGCGAACCGCTTCTTCCATCGTGCTGTCCAGTTGATGAAGACTGCAATGACCCCTGAAACGGCGCAGCGAAGCGCCATCCTCCTCAGCCGCAAAGGCCGTCACGTCGAAGCCGCGGTCGAAGGCCCGGACGTAAGCTCCCATGGGGACCTGGCAACCGCCCCCCATGGCAGCCAGAAAGGCGCGTTCCGCTTCCACCGCTGTTCGCGTCGGAGGGTGGTCCAGTGATTCCACCACCTCCAGCACCCGGCGGTCGTTCCGCCGAACTTCGACGGTCAGCGCACCCTGACCGACGGCTGGGACCATCTCATCAGGTGCAAACTTAAAAGCGATTCGACTCTCAAGGCCGAGGCGCATCAGGCCTGCGGCCGCAAGAACGACGCCTGCCAGCTTTTCCTCCCGGATGCGGGCCAGGCGGGTCTCGACATTGCCTCGAATCGGTACGATTTCCAGGTCCTTTCGCAACGCCCCAAGCTGGATGCGGCGTCGCAGCGAACCGGTCCCGATCCGGGCCCGAAGGGGGAGTTCCGCAATCGAGCCGCAGGGAAAGGCGGAAACGAATGCATCGGCGGCCGATTCTCGCTCCGGAAAGGCGGCCAACTTCAGCCCGGAGGGCAATTCCGCTGGAAGGTCCTTTAAGCTGTGAATGGCAAGGTCGATCGTCTCGTCCAGCAGGGCTTCTTCTATTTCCTTTACAAAGAGGCCCTTGCTCTGACCGGCCAAACGCGACAAAGCCGCGTGGTTGAAACGGTCGCCGGTAGTACGAATAACCCTTTGCTCGATTTCGATTTCTGGAAAGAGCCGGCGAATGCGTTCGGCGACGATTCGGGTTTGGGCAAGTGCAAGCGGGCTGCCGCGAGTCCCGACCCGAAGCGCCCTCATTCCGGATCCTTCAGATTGAAGGCCTGTTTGAGAATCTCCAGTTTCCGGCGGCGCTCCACCGGGTGAATCCGGGGGTTCTTAATATCCTGAATCAGGGGATGGGCAATGCGGTGCGCCGTGCGCTTCAAACATCTTTCCAGCTGATTCAGCTCCTTCGCGTCCAGGTGCGGAAAGTTTTTCAGTTCGCTCAAGCAGATCTCCTCCAGGGTGGCGCGGAGGGACTGGATAATGCTGCCAAGATGATTCGTGTCGCGGACGCTCAGGAAGGATTTCAGTTCCTCGGAGACGATTTTTTCGGCTTCCTCCGCCTCTTTCTGCCGATTCTCCAATCCCGCTGCGACAACCGATTCCAGATCGTCGATGTCGTAGACAAAGACGTTTTCAATCTCGTTGATGCGGGGATCCACGTTCCGGGGAACCGAAATGTCGATGATAAACAGCGGGTTGTAGCGCCGACGACGGATGGTTCTTTCGACCATGTCGTGGTCCAGAATGAATGAGTCGGCCCCGGTCGAAACCAGCACGATATCGGAAAACGCCAGAAAACGCTCGATGTCGGAAAAGCGAACTGCGGTTCCCCTGAACTGCTCGGCAAGGAACTGCGATCTGCGACCTGTCCGGTTGGCTACCAGAATCTTTTCCGCACCTGATTTCAGCAGGTTGCGGGCCGCCAGTTCGCTCATTTCTCCGGCTCCGATCAAGAATACGGTTCGACCGGCAAGATTTCCGAAGATCTTCCTTGCAAGCTCCGCCGCTGCCGAGCTGACCGAAACTTTCGAGAAGGCGATCTTCGTTTCCGTCCTGACTCGTTTTGCAACCGAGAACGCCTGCGGAAGAACCATGTTGATGAATTCGCCGGAAGTTCCGGCGTCGCATGCGAGGCTGTAGGCTCTTTTGAGCTGGCCGAGGATCTGAGACTCCCCAAGAATCATCGAGTCGAGGCTGGAAGCAACACGGAACAGGTGACGGATCAGATCGCCTTCTGCCAGCATGTAAACGTAGCCGTCCAGTTCCGAGTCGCGCAACCCGTGGTAGGAATGAACGAACTGTTGGAGCCGATCGAACGGGCGCCCTCCGTTGGGCAGCCGGCCCAGTACCTCGACCCGATTGCAGGTCGAAAGAATCAGGCACTCCTGAAAGCCGAAGTCCCGACACAGTTCTCCCAGCGCCTGCGGAACCTCGCTTTCGGTAAAGGCCACTTTTTCCCGTACTTCAACGGGCGCCGTCTTATGACTGAGTCCAACCAATCCCAATGTCTTCATTCGAAAATGTGCTGCCCCCCGAGGTAGCTCGCCCCCAAAAAGGTGAACAGCACCGAAATAAATCCGAAAGTTGAAATCCAGGCCACCCACTTGCCACGCCATCCAGCTGAAAGCCGAACGTACAGCAGAAGCAGGTAGATCCCCCAAGTCCCAACGGCTGCGATCACCTTGGGATCTCGGTACCAGCTCCCGCTCCAGGTGTGACCGGCCCACAGGATGCCCGCCAGCAGACCGACCGTCATGAAGGTGAAACCCCATACGAGGCTCTTTTGAAACAGCTCATCCATTACGCCCAGCGAGGGAAGGCGGTCGTAGAAGGTGCGGGGCTTCCGAGTCTTGAGCTCCCGCTCCTGAACCAGGTACAGGATCCCGATGACGAACGATACGAGAAACAGGCCGTAGGCCAGGAAGATGGCGGTGGCGTGCAGATACACCCATGTGTGGCGCAGAAATTCGGGCGCCGGAGATGCCTGAACGAATACCGTGCCCATCATGAGAGCGGCAACCAGTGGCAGCAAAAACAGGCCCAGAGCGTGAAACCCGTACCTGCGGTGAGCGAGAAGAAAGCAAAGCGTCACCGTCCAGGCGAAAAACGCCAGCGACTCGCGCATTCCGACCAGCGGAAAGGCGTACTCCTCGAATCCGCGAAAGACCAAAAAAGCGGAATGAAGGCAGAATGCGACCAAGACCGAAAGGAAAGCCACCCGAAAGAAGACAGGCCTCTTCGTCAGAAATCCTACGGCGCTGTGAAACAAGCCCACAATGTAAAAGCCGAAAGCGGCATTGAATAACAGTGTCGCCATCGTTCAAAAGAGATTATATAACAGCCGGTTACTGCACAAGCAGAGCGCGGGTTGTGAAGGGTAGGTTCAGGATCCAAGTCGCAAGATGCAAGGTTTGGTGCGGAGCGGGCAAATCCACAACGCAGATCGCGGAACGAAGTCGGAAAGCGTGGGCGATCCCCTGTGGTATCATCTGCCGGTGGATTTCGCCGGAATCGACTGGAGCTGGATCGGCGTCAATGTGGCTGTTCTGCTGTTTTCCCTCAGCGTTCACGAGTCGGCGCACGCCTGGTCGGCGGATCGGTTGGGAGACCCCACAGCGCGCATGCAGGGTCGCGTCACCTTGAATCCGATCGTGCACCTGGACTGGTTCGGGAGCCTCCTGTTTCCGTTTTTCGGGTTCCTGGTTGGGGGGATAATCTTCGGCTGGGCCAAGCCGGTCCCCGTCAATACGGCGAATCTGAGCCGACCGAAGACGGACCATGTCTGGATTGCTGCTGCTGGACCGGCAAGCAACATCGCCGCCGCCGTCCTTTTCTTCCTGATTCTAAAACTTTTTCTTCCTGCGGGATCGGGAGGCGAAGGAGTGCTTTCGATTCTGTGGCTGGTATGCGCGGTCGGAGTTTTCCTCAATGTAGTGCTAGCGGTTTTCAACTTGCTGCCGATTCCTCCTCTGGACGGCGGCTGGATCCTGGAGGGACTCCTTCCGGATTCCTTTTCGAGCTGGTTTGACGCCATCCGGCCGTACGGCTTCATCATTCTGGTGGGGCTGCTGTATCTGGGCTTCATCGGCGCCGTCCTGCAACCCGTCCTGCACTTTGTCAGAAGGATGATCCTTTAGGAATCGAGATGAAAAAGCGCGTATTTAGCGGAATGCGGCCAACCGGACGATTGCACCTGGGCCACCTGGTGGGCGCTCTGAACAACTGGATTGCGATGCAGGACGAGTACGAATGTATTTTCGGAATCGTAGACTGGCACGCGTTGACGTCCGAATATCAAAACGTCGAGGCTATCGGACGCAATGTCGTAGATATCGCGGTCGACTGGCTGGCGGCCGGACTGGATCCGGAACGATGCATCATCATGATCCAGTCGCGCGTTCCGGAGCATGCCGAGCTGCACCTGATGTTTTCGATGTTCACTCCGATTCCCTGGTTGGAGCGCGTTCCCACCTACAAGGAGCAGATGCAGCAGTTGAAAGAAAAGGATTTGTCGACGTACGGCTTTCTGGGATATCCAGTTTTGCAGGCGGCCGACATTCTTGTGTATAAGGCCGACCTTGTCCCAGTCGGAGAGGACCAGGTTTCGCACATCGAACTCTGCCGGGAGATCGCCAGACGGTTCAATCATTTGTATGGCCCGGTCTTTCCGGAGCCGCAGCACCGGCTGACGAAGGCGGCTCGGCTCCCGGGAACCGATGGGCGCAAGATGTCCAAAAGCTATCGAAACGAGATTCAGCTTTCCGAGGACCCGGATAGCATCCGGCAGAAAGTCCTGACCATGGTGACCGATCCCGCACGAGTGCGGCGGTCAGATCCCGGAAATCCCGACATCTGCCCTGTGTTCGACCACCATCGGGTTTTCACCAACGAAGAAGGGAGAAGGTGGGCGGCCGAAGGGTGCCGCACGGCGGGGATCGGCTGCGTCGACTGCAAGAAGCGACTGCTCGAACACATGCTGCCGGTGATCGAACCGCTGCACGAAAAACGAGTCGAATTGGAGCGCAACCTCCCGCGGGTCAAGGAAATTCTGGAGGAAGGGAGCGTTCGGGCGCGGACCATTGCCGCAGCCACTCTGGAGGAGGCGCGTCAGGGGATGGGGATACAGTACGACTGATGCTGGCAGAACCGATCGAACAGGAGGGGTATCGCGTTCAGCTCGAAGTTTTCGAGGGGCCGCTGGACCTTCTTCTTTTCCTGATCAAGCAGCAGGAAATCGACATTTACGACATTCCGATCGCCCGCATCACCGACCAGTACCTTCGTTACCTGGATCTGATGCAGGGCCTCAACATCGCCATCGCCGGCGAATATCTGGTGACAGCCGCCACGCTGATCTACATCAAATCAAAGATGCTGCTCCCGCAGGACCCAATGGCCGAATCTGAAGGGGAAAGAGAGGACCCTCGCCGAGAGCTGGTCGAACAGCTCCTGGAATACGAGCGATTCAAGAAGGCCGCCGCGCTGCTTCACGATCGGGAAGTGATCGAACGCTCCGTCTGGCCGCGCGGCGTCGACGAGTTCGAAGCGGAGGAAAAGGAGGCGGTGTCGGCCGGAGTCTTCGACCTGGTCAAAGCCTTTCACGCGATGGTCGAACGCTTCAAGGATCAAATCATCGCCACGGTCGATCCGGAGATGGTGACCTTGGAAGAAAAGCTGATTGAAATCCGACGACTTCTGTCCCTCGAGAAGGAGTTTCTTTTTTCATTTTTCTTCCAGCGTCGCATCAGCCGGCTTCACCTGATGATGACCTTTGTTGCCCTTTTGGAATTGGCCAAGGCGGGCGAGCTGCGTTTGCGCCAGAAACAGTCTTTTGAGGACATTCGAATCGTCGCATGCTAGAAGGCGATCGCAAGAATCAACTTCTGGCGATTCTGTTCGCAACTCGCGAACCGGTCACTCCGGGAGAGCTCTCTCAGTTGTTTGAAGACTGCGATTCCGGGCAGATCGAAGCAGTCGCCCAGGAACTGATCGATGAATTCAATCGACTGCAGGGCGCCGTCGAGATCCGCCGAGTCGCTGGTGGCTTTCGCATGACGACCAGGCCGGAGCATCACGAAATCATCGGCGCCTACTTGAAGACCAGACCCTCCGCGAAACTTTCCCAGGCCGCCCTGGAAACTCTCGCCGCTATCGCCTACCGACAGCCCATCACGCTTCCGGAAATCATGGAGATTCGAGGCGTGAAGGGAACCTCAACCATAAAGACCCTGCTGGAAAAAAAGCTGATTGAAACCCGGGGGCGAAAAAAAGTGGTGGGCCGACCCATCCTCTATGGCACGACCCGTCAGTTTTTGATGCACTTCGGCCTGCAGGATCTGTCCGAACTTCCCACTCTTGAGGAATTCGAAGAGATACTGGTGCAGTCGGAGGCAGGCTCGTAATCGGGGGCTGGGGTCTCTCGGCGGCAGGCTCATCTTGAGCGACTGAACAAGCAGATGGTCTAAACTGTTAGGGACCATGCAGGAGCGTCTTCAGAAGATCATCGCACGGGCCGGAATCGCGTCTCGTCGCAAGGCGGAGGGCTTGATTCGCCAGGGGCGGGTGACGGTCAACGGACAGGTGGTTCGTGAAATGGGCGCACGAGCCGACCCGGAGCGGGATCATGTGAAGGTCAACGGCAAGCTTTTGCAGCCCGAATCGAAGGAGTACTTCGTTGTTTACAAGCCGCAGGGCTACCTGAGCGCCGCCTCAGACGGCGCCGGCCGCCCGGTCGTGACCGAGTTGGTCAGGAGCGGCTCCCGGCTGTATCCGGCAGGGCGGCTCGATTTTAACAGCGAAGGCTTGATACTGCTGACCAACGACGGCGAATTGACCAGAAATCTGACCAAGGCCGGAAAGGTCGATAAACGTTACCGGGTCAAAGTCTCCGGCTGCCCGGATGAGGAGAGCTTGAAGCGGCTTCGGCAAGGAGTCCAAGCCGGCGGCTCCCGCTTCGCGCCTTGCCGGATTTTTTCGCTGAAGAGGGGGAGCAACTGCTGGTTCGAGTTGGTGCTGCGAGAGGGCAAGAACCGGCAGATTCGGCGGATGTTTGAGGCGGTGGGACATCCGGTCATGCGTCTTCGGCGCATTGCGATCGGGCCCATTCGTCTTGTCGGAATGAAGCCGGGGGAATCGCGAAAGCTGACTGCGGGCGAAATCGAACGATTGAAGGATTCCGCGGGGATGAAGTCTTGAGCCATGTTTAGCGGGATCGTGACTGGAACGGGAAGGATCGTTCGAGTGGACGCATCGGCCGCCGGGAGTCTCCTCGTAATCGAGACCGGGGCTGCGGGCAGAAGGCTGCAGCCGGGCGACAGCCTGGCCGTTGACGGAGTCTGCCTGACGGTTAGGTCTCGAAGCGATGACGCCGTCACTGTGGAGGTTTCTCCGGAGTCGCTGCGACGAACGAATCTCGGAAGACGCGAGGTTGGCGACCTCGTGAACCTGGAAACTCCTTTGACGATCGAATCGTTTCTGGGAGGCCATCTCGTGCAGGGGCATGTCGACGGCGTGGGAACCGTCTCCGCAATCAGACCTGAGGGCATTTCCCGGGTCATTAACATCGCCGCCCCCGATTCGGTCTTGAGCCATTGCGTGCCTCAGGGAAGCGTCGCGGTCAACGGAGTCAGCCTGACTGTGACAGCCTTGAGTCGGGGCGCGATCGAGGTCACAATCATTCCCCACACATCGGAAGTCACGACGTTCGGTCAACTGAAAATCGGAGACGAGGTCAATATTGAAGGCGATCTTATCAGCAAGTATGTGGAAGCTCATCTTCGCCGTCGCAGTTCTGGCGGTTCCACAAAGCCAGGAATTGCGAGGGGCGGATCCAGTTGAGCTGAAAGCGCGCACGATCCTGATTTACGAGAACGTATCGGGCGGGCTTCCGACTCCCTTCATCATCCGTCTGGGCAGGGCCGAACCCGACATCGTTCTGGAATGGGAGTCCCGCAATCATCAGGGAACCCTGCACATGCACCGAAAAGCCATCGAATCCGGACGTCAGTTGACCTTAAGCGAATTGTTCGAGATTGGCGTCGACCTGGAAACCGATCAGGCCACGACCAAGTGGCTCTCGCAAGAGATCTTTCAGGAACTTGTGAATCACGGTTCGGCCCAGGTGCGGCTGAATCGAGTACGGGGAAAACTGCAGCTGATCGGGCGGGATTCTCGAGTGATCGAAGTGGACGGCGAGGATGTAGAGGTTCCCGTACTGCTGGTTAAGGACTCTCGGCGCGGGTCGTGGGTTTTTCTGAACAATCCCCGAAATCCGCTTCTGCTCGAATACGAATCTCCGCATTATCGGGAAGCGTTGAAACGGGTGTCCAACAGCGAGCGAAATCAGTTGCGCTGGCTCAGGCGATTGCCGCCCATTCGATAGGCCGCCTCAGGTTTCCGCTATAATGAACGCTTTTGCCTGTAAAGCGGCGCTGTTTAAGGAAGATCCAAAGGCGCACGCGTCTGCCCGACTCCGCTGTTTCAGAGCGGCCAACGCAGCGCAGCCCGTTTTACTGAGAGGTACGTGCCCATGAGCTTTGAAAAGGTGGAATCCGTCCTGAGCGACATTCGGGCCGGGAAGATAGTCATCGTCGTCGACGAAGAGGACCGCGAGAACGAAGGGGACCTGACGATGGCCGCGGAAAAGGTGACCCCCGAGGCGATCAACTTCATGGCGACCCACGGCAGAGGCCTGATCTGCATGCCGATGTCCGAAGCTCGGTTGGACGAGTTGAAGATTCCGCTGATGGTCACCGATAACGAGTCGGTCCATGGGACCGCTTTTTGCGTCAGCATCGAGGCTCGAAGGAACGTCTCGACGGGAATCTCGGCGGCCGATCGGGCCATGACCGTATTAACGGCCATCGACGAATCGACCCGCCCGGAGGACCTCATTCGTCCCGGGCATATTTTTCCCCTGCGCTCCCGCAAGGGAGGCGTGCTGGAACGAGCGGGCCAGACGGAAGCGGCCGTCGACCTGTCGCGGCTGGCCGGGTTGAAGCCGGCCGGAGTGATCTGCGAAATCATGAACCCGGATGGATCCATGGCCCGAATGCCCGAATTGCAGGCGTTTTCGAAAGAACATGGGATTCAAATCATTTCAGTTGTGGACCTGATCAAATACCGACTCCAGACCGAACGCTTCGTTCGCAAAGTCGAAAGCGTTCCGTTCGAGTCTGAATTCGGATCGTTCGTCCTGCACCTTTACGAAAATCAGCTCGACGGGGGGCGTCATCTGGTGTTCGTAAAGGGCGAAATCGACCCGGCCCAACCGACTCTGCTTCGGGTTCATACCGAAGCTGTGCTGAGCGACTTGTTTCTGAGTCGCCGTCTGGAAACCGGCGACGAACTGCGAAGCAGTCTGGACCAAATCCAGCGAGAAGGGCGAGGCGTACTGATTTACCTGCGCATGAAGGATCGCGAAGAACGGCTCTTTCGCGAGGTCTGCCAACACCGGAAAGAGCCGCCCGAATTCGGGGAGGAGCAGCATTCGGCCGGGTTTCGGGATTACGGCGTGGGAGCCCAGATTATCGCCGATCTGGGCCTTCGGAAAGTCGTTCTGTTGACCAATCATCCGAAGAAATTGGTGGGTCTGGAAGGTTTCGATATCGATATCGTCGAGCAGAGACCGATTCCTTTGCGCTCCGCCGCTCATCGTTCCTGAGGCGCCCTAATTCCCGCCGTCGGCAGCGGGCGACTCCCGAAGTCGAAGTCGTTGCCCGGGCTGGAGGACGCTCCGGGACTCCAGCCGGTTCAGCTCCATCAGCCTTTGGAGGTTCAGACCGAATCTTCTGGCGATGCGGTACAGCGAGTCCCCACGGCGCACGGTGTAAACCTGGGGGGAACTGCCGGCCCGGGAGGGCGGCGCATCTGAGAGCGAGAGCGGTATCAGCAACTCCTGGCCGATTCTCAGTCGATGGACGTTCTGAATCCGATTCGTCTCGGCCAGCGCTCGGATCGAAGTCCCGTAGCGGGCCGAAATAGCCGACAGGGTCTCGCCTTTTCGAACCCGATGATGGGCGAAGCGCAGCCTGCGTTCCGGCGGAATTCTCTCCAAGGCGGTCTCCACGACGTCGCGGGTTCCGACAGGCAAGTTCACTCGGTAGGGAAGGGCGTCAGGAGGTGTGACTCCGCGAAGGAGCTGGGGATTGAGACCCAACATCTCTTCCTCATCAATCGAGGCCTCCTCGGCAATGGTTCTCAGATCGATCTGGAACGGAATTTCGATTGCGTCGTACTCAAAAGGGAGTTCCAGAGGAGGTTCGAAGCCGAATCTTTCGGGAAGCCGATGAATCATGACGGCTGCCAGAATGGCGGGTACGAAAAGGCGAGTCTCTCTGGGCAAATGACGCCTTTCAACCATGGTCCAGTAATCCATCGGTCCGTGTCTGTCCAGAGCTCGTGAGACACAGGCCGGCCCGCAGTTGTAGGCCGCCAGGACCAGGTACCAGTCGCCGAACTGGTCGTGCAAATCCCGCAAATGCTTCGCCGCAGCCCTCGTCGATTTCTCTACGTCGGAACGCTCGTCGACCCACCAACTGACGTCCAGGTCGTACAGTCGGCCCGTTCCCTGCATAAACTGCCATATTCCCCTGGCTCTGGCCCGGGAAATAGCCAGAGGATGGAACAGGCTCTCGACGTGGGCCATGAAGATGAGATCTTTGGGCACTCCTTCCTCTTGGAAGATTCGTTCAAAGAGCGGCGCGTAGCGTACGCCTCTCCGCAGACCCAGCTCCATGCTCCTTCGGGCCCGGGTTTGATAGAAGTCCAGGTAGTACAGAACAGCCTTATTGAGAACCACCGGGATGTCGAAACGCGCATTCCGGAGATCGGCGCGGATGCCATCCGCCAGCAGAGGGTCGATTTCGATGGAAAAAGGGTTGGTCAACTTGATTTCGTCCCAGGGCGACGGGAAATCGGTAGGAAGTTCTCGAAACAGCGGCGGAAGGCCCACCCCGGAATCGAATTCTGAGGTGGCGAAATGGCCAAGTTCCGTGGCAACTGCCGACAGGGCCGACTCTCTCGCCCCCGGTTCCCCTGCGATGGAGGATTCAACGGCAAGCTCCGTCAGATCGGGATTCGCGGCGGAGGAATCGGAATCCCGGGCCGCCGCCATTTCCGTTTCGCCCGGGGCCGGAGGCCCTGTTGGGACGGCAGCGACAGTTCGCGACCGGGTGCCGCCGCATCCGAGAATCAGCAGGAAAGCAGGGATTGTCCAGATCAAGATTCGCGCCATTCGCCCCCCTCCGAAAGTCCGTCGCATTCAGATCGAAGTCGACATGATAGTGCAATTGCCTGAAACGTTCAAAAGAAAACTTCAGTTCGCTTTCCAAAGTTGTCAGACGCCCGGCGATGGGGTCACAATGACTGCGGATTCGGATTCGCCTAAGGAGAAATGGCTTGAAGAAGGCAGAGAATTTTATCGTTCACAGCGTGGAGCCCCTGAACGGCGAGGGGGCGCTGGAGAGTCTTCCAGACAGTTACCTTACTCCGATCGAACGGTTTTTTGTACGCAACCACGGACCGATCCCTTCCCTCGAGCCGGCTTCCCATCTGCTCGCTGTGGAAGGCCTGTGCCGACATCCGAAATCCTTTCGGTTGAGAGATTTGGAACGCGAGTTCCAGCGAACGGAACGGATTGCATTGCTGCAATGCGCGGGAAACCGAAGAATAGATCTGATGCGAGTGAAACCGATCCCCGGGGAATTGCCTTGGCAGGCCGGCGCCATCGGTAATGCGGAGTGGAGCGGATTTCGACTGCGGGACGTGCTGGAACGGGTCGGGCCCGCCCCAGGTGCGCGACACGTCGAATTCATCGGAATGGACGAAATCTCCAAGGACGGGGAGATTCTGCATTTTGGCGGTTCAGTCCCTCTGGAAAAGGCCCTGTCGAAGGAGACGCTGCTTTGCGATCGAATGAACGGGGAGCCCCTGCGCCCGGAGCATGGATTCCCTTTGAGAGCGCTAGTGCCTGGAGTCGTAGGGGCTCGCAGCGTCAAGTGGCTGTCCCGGATCCGGCTGCTGGACGAGCCATCCTGGAATCACTGGCAGCGAAAATCCTACAGGCTTTTTCCTCCAGAGATGGATTCCGCTTCCGTGAAGTGGGACGAGGGCGAAATGCTTCACGAATTCGGCGCCAGCGCGGTCATCTGCAGGCCGGATGAGGGAGAATGGGCGGCCGGTCCCTCCATTGAGTTTGCCGGTTACGCGGTTCCGGCCTCTGGAGAAAGGATCGAACGAATCGAGTTGTCAATCGACGGGGGAGACACCTGGAACGAAGTCAGCGAATTGGACCAGCGGAGTCAGTGGGGATGGACCTTGTGGCGGGAGGTGGCGACGCTGCCACCGGGGGAGCGCGAGGTCATCGTTCGAGCGGTCGATACAGGCGGGCGGCCTCAACCGGAGGGCGCCGCTCAACTCTGGAATCTGAAAGGCTACATGAACAACTCATGGCACCGACTGAAGGTGCGTGTGGGGGAGAGAGCTTAAGCGTAAGGGAATGCAGCTGAAGACTCATAGCCTTCCGGCCGGCGGAGTTCCAGTTGCCAACGGCCGGGTGTCGCGGACAGGAGATGGATTCGATGGAAGCGAAAGTGATGCAGATAAACGTGAAGGCGGCCGTTTCGGGCGAAAGGGGTTTGCCCAAGAAGGCAGTGCAGAGTTCCTTTGTCAAATTTTCGGGCCTGCAGGGCGACTTCAATCGTTACCGCAGCGAGAAGCTGAACAATGAGCGTGATTCTGCGGTTCTGCTGATCTGTAGCGAAACTCTGGAGGCGATCTCGGAGTCGGAATTTCCCGTTCAACCCGGCCATCTGGGGGAAAATTTCACGATCCATGGGATTTCGCCGCAGAGTTTCAGAGAAGGGGCGCGAATTGGGCTCGGCGATTCGGTTCAGGTGGAAATCTCCAGAGCCTGCTCCCCCTGCAGCAATCTGCAAGTCCTGCCGTACGTCGGTCGCGATCGCCTGACGACGTTTATGAAGCTTCTGGCTGGGCGAAGAGGTTGGTACGCCAGGGTGCTGCAGGAGGGGCTCGTGCGACAGGGAGATTCGGTGAGGCTGATTTAATCAGAACTTGACAAGAATTCGAAGGGGGCTTTTCATTCTAATCGGGGATTGAAATCCCGAAACCCCGGAACCCAGCACCTGGCCTGCGGGCTAAAGCGCGTGGTCGACGTCGTAATTCTCCAGCATCTTGCGGATTTCCTGAACGAAGCGCGCCGCCAGGGCGCCGTCGATGACCCGGTGATCGTAACTGAGCGAAAGGTGCATCATGGATCGAACGGCGATAGCATCGTCCTCGATAGCGACCGGCCTCCGGACGATTGCGCCGACTCCTAAGATGCCGACCTGAGGCTGATTGATGATCGGGAGTCCGAAGACGTTTCCAAATACGCCTGGATTGGTCACCGTAAACGTGCCTCCCTGAACGTCTTCAGGCTTTAGTTTTTTTGTTCTGGCCTTTTCGGCAAGTTCAAATGCGGCGCGAGCCAGACCAAGCAGATTCTTTTCATCGGCATCTCGAATAACGGGTACCAACAAGCCGTCCTCGACCGCAACCGCCACGCCCAGATTCACATACTCCTTTCGAATGATGCGCTCTTCATCGACCGAACTATTGACGGTTGGGTAGGCCTTCAGAGCCTGAGCGGTTGCGTCCAGTATAAAGGGCGTAAACGTGAGCTTGAACCCTTCTTCCTTTTCGAACTGTCGTTTCACGGAATCTCGAAAGCGCACGATTCGCGTCATGTCCACTTCAGCCACCGTGTAGGTGTGAGGCGAAACGTGTTTGCTGTATACCATGTGTTCGGCGATCCGCTTTCGCATGGGGCTCATTTCGATGATTTCGACCCGGTCTTCGTCGTATCCGAAGGACAGTTTTGGAACGGAAATGCGGAGGTGGTCCCGAGCCTCTGCCGGCGGTTTCCTGTCCTGTCGTTCGGCCTTCGAGTCCAGGTATTCCAGAACGTCTTCCTTGGTCAGGCGTCCGCCCCGCCCGCTGCCCTGAATTGCGCCCAACTCCTCTTCGGTAAGGTTTTCTTCCTTGGCCAGCTTTCGAATCACCGGCGAAAAAGCCTGGGAGCGACTCTCGGGTCTTCCTTCCTCATCGGCCTCTCCACTTTTGGATCTCTTGTCGCTCTCGGCCTGCTTGGCCGCTTTCTTTGGCTCCGCCGGGCTGGCTTTCTGTTCTTCTGTCGGCCGCTCCTCGGCTGCATCGTCCGCCTTTCCCTTCGCCTCCTTTCGATCCGTTTCGATTCTGGCCAGCACGGATCCGACTTCCACCGTCTCACCTTCTTCGGCCAGGATTTCAGCCAAGACTCCGGTTTCGGGCGAGGGGATTTCGCTGTCGATCTTGTCGGTTGTAATCTCCAGCAGCGTTTCATCCTGCTCGATTGAGTCGCCGGGCTTCTTGAGCCACTTGGCGATGGTGCCTTCGGCGATGCTTTCCCCCATTTGAGGCATGATCAGATCCACTTTCATCAGGCTTTTCCCTCTCTCCAGACCGATTCCTTCCGCCTTGACGCGTCAGCCCCGCGTCGCGTTGGGAGGCGGGAACCAAAATGTTTACGCCACGGCCCCGCTGACGCTTTCCTGGGACATATTCTGCTGCGCCGAAGCGGTACGATCAATGCGTCTCCATTCGGATTCAGCTTACAACATTCAGAGTTCCTCAGGGCAGTCCGAAGGCTGGCCCGACAGTTCCGGAACACGCCGACCGGGAGTGCGAACTTCGCCGCCGGCGAGATTGCTTTCCTGATCCTACCCTTATATAATTGAGCGAAGTTAAAGCGTTGCAACATAAGAGCTTTGCAAAGCGGTTGCGAGTCACAGCGGTTGAACCACTGCGACGGATTGGATGCTCCGCGACTCCATTGGCTTTCGCCGGGTCCCGGTTGCGGCCAAGCGCCGTCCCGCCGCTTGATTTCCGGATGAAGCGGCTGAAAGCGGAGTATTTTGACGGTCGAGGTCGAGTCATGTACGAGGTGGGTGAATGAAGAAGAGATTTGAGGTTGGCCTGCTGGCTGTCTGCCTGCTTGCGTTCGCCGCCAGCGCGCAGGATCGAACTCGGCCGCCACAGCCTGGTTTTCGCGTGGAAGCGGAAGCGGTTCGAGTGCCCGTTGTCGTCGTCGACAAGGATGGAAACATTTACACGCAACTAACCCGAGAAAACTTCCAGATTCTCGAAGACGGCCGGCCTCAGGAGATCACCTCCTTCGAAGCTTCCGAATCGGGAATCACCATCGTGCTGGTGCTGGAATTCTCCCAGGTAGTCCACTATATCCGCGGCGAAGTTTTGCGGCCGGCAGGGGTGTTCGTTTCTCATATCATGAAGCAGGACGATTTCGCCGCCGTCATCTCCTTCGATACGCGTCCCCGGATACTGAGCGATTTTACGAAGAACCGGCAGCAGTTGATGTCCGCTGTGTCCGACTTGATGCGGAGTCCGCCCGGTTTTCGCGACAGCAGCCTGTTCGACGCCGTGGCCTTTGCCGTCGATGGGGGGACGCTCGACCTGGTCGAGTATCGCGGGTTGCGGGAAATTGAAGGACGAACCGGAGTCATCCTGGTCGCCACCGGCATCAACACTTTCAGCCGCAGAAGTCTGGGTGACACGCGCAGAATCGTTGCCAACGCGGGTGTGCCCATATATGCCATCGGCGTCGGAGAGCTTTCTTTCATTCGGGCCGAACCCTATTTGAGCGGGTTGCAGAGACTCACCTTTCTGCAGGGGCAGAATCAGTTGCGCACCTTCGCCAACGAATCGGGCGGGCGTTTTTACAACATTCGGTTTCCCGGACAGGTCAGCGGAGTTCTGGACTCGATTTCCAAAATGCTGCGCTTTCAGTACACGCTGGCTTACACTCCCTCGGATCCGGGGCGAGACGGAAAACGGCGCGAAATTGAAGTGCTGGTCGACATCGACGGCGACGGGACTCCAGACAACGATCGGCTCGACCTCAGCTACCGGCGGTACTACTACGAACCCGACCGAAGGTCCGAATGAATCGCAACGGGCGAAGGGCCATCGATTTGGAATGAAAATGCGGATAGGTTGCATAAGGAGAGACGACAAATGCTGAGACCGGCCATCAGTCTGTTGCTGACCTGTGCTGTCGTTTTGTATGGGACTCCCGCGGCGTTGACGGCGCGGGCGCAATCCGTGGAGATTCCCCCGCTGGAGGAACTGATCGAGCGAACCTATGCCGAACTGTTCGCCCTGGCGCCGGACTTGAATGTCCCGAAGGCCGATATCGATCGCTACTCACGCGTGCTGGATCGCGAACGGGATGCGGAAGAACGACGGCTGAAAGAACAGAAACAACGTATCGAGCAGGACATCGACGAAGCTCAAAGACAGCTCAGAGAGTTGAACCGGCGGGCGGAGATTTCGCCGGAGATCGAGGAAGAGAGACACTTATTTCATTGCAAGATTCAGGAAAGGCGTCAGCAGCTTCAGGAAATCAAACTGGCGTTGGAAAAGGGCATCGGCCTGGTCTTCGACAACAAGTTGGCCAAGCTGAAGATCCTGGAGGAATGGCCGCGCGAATACAGCGAGGCGCAGCAGGGACTGGCGGACAGTCGGGCGGCCGAACGCAAATTCGGCGATTTCAGAGATGTCGGATTCCGCGGCGGCGCATTCGAAGATCAGGCCGAAGACATCAGACGGGGCAGGGAAGCGATCGATGAATTGAAGCGGCAGAATCTGCTTCCTCCTGAAGTTGAGGATGAAGTGGTGGTCGATTACATCAATCGGGTTGCCGCTCGGATCGCGCGCCACTCCGATCTGCAGGTGCCTCTAAACGTCACCACGCTCAAGTCCCAGGAGATCAACGCCTTCGCACTCCCCGGCGGGTTTCTGTTCGTGAATAGCCAGCTCATCCTGACAGCTGAGACGGAGGCCGAACTGGCCGGCGTTCTGGCCCACGAGATCGCCCACGTCGCGGCCAGGCATGGAAACCGCCTGATGGGTAGGGCGAATATCGCCGGAATCATCTTTCAAGTGGCCCAGCTCGCCGCGCTGATCCTGACCGGCGGCGTCACCTCGATAGCCACGTTTTATCTTCTCCAATACGGCTTTTTCGGACTCGGCCTCGTGCTGAACCTTTCCCTGCTGGGGGTCAGTCGGGACTACGAGATTGAAGCCGACGTGCTGGGAACTCAGTACCTGTGGCACGCCGGTTACAACGTGGAAGGATTCATCGATTTCTTCGGGCGGATGGCCCAGCAGGAAGGATACGTGACGGGTTTGAGCTGGTTTCGCACGCATCCCCCCTTTTACGAGAGAATGGCCGAAACCTATCGCGAGATCCTCTTCCTCCCCAGACAGGAAGATCCGATCCATACGACGGCGGAATTCGGACAGGTGCAGGAACGCCTGAAGCGAATTCAGGAAGAGATGGAGCGAGAAGATCGAGAGGCGCCGACGCTGCGCCGCGTCTATGATTGCGACGATTACGACTTTAGCCTTCCGGAATTTTAGTGCGGGGTTTTGCGTTCTAGGTTCTGCGTGCTTCGTGCTTCGTGCTGAATCAATTCTCCGCAATTTTTCGAATTTTCAAGTGCCGGCGGGACGTTCTCGGTCAAAATCTGTGAAATTCTACATCCGCACCAGGCAGCCTGATCGATATTGGCTAAAACAAATAAATTTCGGAGCACGCAGCACGCGGAACGCAGCACGAAGAACGAAGAACGAAGCACGCAGCACCAATAACCTACGGCCAGCGCGATCGGATGAAATCGCCGGGGCGCTTGGTGTGTTTCGGGTCTTTGGCCCGGCTTCGGAAGCCTCCAAAAGTTGCAACCAGGGTCCCGATCAGAACCCCTATCGCGAGCAGAATAATGACGAGCGTGGTCATGGACATCAAGCGCCTCCACCGAATCCGAATGAAAAGGAGCGCAACCGGCCGGCCAACCGCCTGCGCGGGTCGTGAGGTCCAGACGCTCGCTTGTCCTCTCGGTTCAAACTAACTCCGATTCTGCTCCCGCGATGGAGGAGGTGTCAAGAGAAACCTTTCGGAAACGGCTTGGCGTCTATACCAGCGGGCCCGCTCGCTGGATGCCTGCGCCTTGCTGCGGCGCCGTTTCAGGGGAGGCGGAAGCCAGTGAGCTTTACCCCGGAACCCCGACATCTCGAAACCCCACACGCAGGACGCGAAGCTGCACGGCCTATCCGGGCTCGCCCTCCCATTCCAGCGAAGCGATCATTTGCTCCAGGCGGCTCTGGTCGCTCAGAACCTCTTCCTGGAGCGCCTGGGAGCGGCTGCGGAGTTCGTTCAGCAGGTCTTCCTGCCGGTTCAGCTCCGTCAAGTAGCGCTGGCGCAGGGGCTGGTCCTCGCGTCCCGTCCCCAGGGCCTTCAGGTTTTCCCGAAGCCTTTCCTGATCCCCGAAAACGGATTGAACTTGCCTGTCAACCTCCTCGGAGGATCTTCGCAAATCGGCCAGTTTCCGCTGAAGGGCGATAATTCCCTGCAGGCGCTCCGTGATTTCACGAGGAACGGAACGTCCCGAAAAGTAAAGCTGCACGTGTCCTTCGTTCAGCTGGCTCAGAGCGACGGTCGTCTGACGGCTCAGCACCTCCTGCACGGGAAAGGAGGCCTCTTCACCCGGCCCCAATTTCAATCGAAACCGGTAAAAGCTGGAAGTCGTCTCGTCCGGCTCAACGCCTTTCAGCTCGCGCCGAGGGTCTCTCGAGTGTTCGATCAGGATCTGCTTCTGCTGCGATCCGTGGTTGCGCAGTTCGTAGTCCGTGCGCTGAACCGTTTCATGGTAGAAATAGGCGATTCCGGAGCTGATGCGCGCTCGAATCGTTCTTTCCGGGTCGCTCCCGGCCTGATGGGAGACGGCAAGCTCAGGGTCGACCCCGTATCCGATCAATCGCCGCTCGCCCCGGGAAAGCGAGTGCATCACCGACTCCCCCGTGTAGCGTCCGTCTTGGAGGATTACCAGAGGCCCCGAATCGAGAGGGAGCCCGGTGTCGTTGCGGAGATCGACCCCGAGGTGGGCCCTAGCTGAATCGGTTGTCGGATTTACGATCGTAATTCTGTCCGCCTCGACGGGTCGATTCAGGAAGGGGAGCAGGGCGCTCTGGCGGGGCGCCAGCTGAACCGAAAAGGGGAAGCGGTATTCGAAATAGTCGGCGACGGGCCTGGCTTCCGCCTCCGGAATGGAGGGCGCCTGCTCGTCGGTCGAGGGAGCGCCGGCTGCGAACGCTCGGGGCTCGCGTCTGACGGAGGCGGATTCGGCTAGCATTGCCGCTTCCGCGACGTCCCCGACAGCCATCGTCGGAGTCAAGCGCAGCCGTCCTCCGGCGGGAAGTTGTACGCGAGTCGTGTAAGTGCGAAAACCTGGAAAACTGACCGTCACGTCCAGCGAACCCGGCTGCAGCCCGGACAGCTGAAACGATCCGCCGTCACCGGTGAAGGTGCGGGCGTGGGCGCCGCCTTCCCTGTGTCGGACCGCGACCTCGGCGCCCGGCAAAATGGCGCCTCCCTGGTCGAAAACCGTTCCATACAGCGTGTTGGGCTCCCGAGGCGTCGGACCGGTAGCGACGGTCCCCTCGTAGAAGCGAGGAGCGACGGTTTCCGCTCCCGGAATGGCCAGGCGAGTTCTGGACGCGTACAGCGGGGGATACAGTTCCATTTCGAAAGTAGCGGGCATTCCCGACACCAACGTCAGGTCCACCCCATCCCAGGCTTCTCCCGTGGGGTTGTCGATCTGAGCCCAGGCCTGGAGGCGACTCGAATCCCCAAGATCGAGCCTGTAAGTCGTCTTCCAGACCGGGAACTGCTGGATGTATGCGACCCGAGCTGGTGCGGGGGAGCCTTCTGCCTGGACGGTAAGCTGCGCCGTCGTCTCCTGCGTCCCTTCCGCCACGATTTCCAGGTATTCACGCAGCCGATCTGCCTCGCGAGGGTCGGTTAACGTGACTGCGCCGGCGTCTGACAGCCAGATCTGGCGCAGCCCGCCGTCCGGCTCCAGAAGGGTCAGGCGATGGTCCTGAATGACCGTCTGCGGAGCGGTTGCACGGTTCTCCTGCTCGATCGCCATCAGCCGCCCGGTGAGGGCGCTGGATCCGGAGCCGATGCGCAGCTCGACGCCCTGAACCTGCCTGAGGAATGCGGCAAGGCCGGGCCGGCCACCGAGATCGTAGGGGAAGCGCTGTAGGAAGTGCTCCAGAGGGATGGCTGTCGAATACCCGACCGGGAGGAGGGCTCCCGAAGCGGGATTCCAAGCGGTGAAGCTCTTCAGGATGTCGTTCATGTCCCGATTCGAAAAAGCGAAAGAAGCGTTTCCGGACAGTTCGCCGCTGCGGACGATGTAAGCCATGCCATTCTTGTACAGAACCACGTGACTGACAGGGAGCGCCGACTGCGCCAGCACAGCGCCGGAGAGAATCAGGCCGAAACCGATCTGACAATAAATTTTCCTCACTGCAACCTCCTGGTGTCCTCTTAGTCTTATCATATCGCCGAATAGTTCCCGAGCCGAGCTTCGACGTTTTCGTCGACTCGTCATC
>CAZAEY010000039.1:0-25495 GCA_964484155.1 uncultured Acidobacteriota bacterium | reverse complement strand
TCCCTTGCAATTGGATGAATCATCCGCCAGTACAATTCCAGGTACTTTTTCGTGCTTCGATCCCAGGAGAAATCCTGCGCCATCCCGTTTTTCATTAGGATTTCCCAGTGGCTGGGATTGGTCCAGACGGATAGGGCGCGTCTTAGTGCGTCCAGGAGGGCGTCAGCAGTGAGCGGTTCAAAAGGGAAACCGGTGCCTTCCTGCGTCTCCGGGCGCCAGTCTTGCACGGTGTCGGCCAGTCCCCCAGTTCGGTGGACAACTGGAACCGCGCCGTATCGCATGCTGTACATTTGGTTGAGTCCGCATGGTTCGAATCTGGACGGCATCAGGAAGATATCGCAGCCCGCCTCAATGAGTCGAGCGAGTCGATCGGAATACTCCAGGCGGACCGAGACCTGTTCCGGGAAGTTTTCAGCGCATTCGAGCAGGCCCTGTTCTAGAGACTGCTCTCCGCGGCCGAGAATAACCAGTTGAAACCCAAGGTCCGAAATCTGCCGCTGGATTTGCAGTATTAGATCCAGACCCTTTTGCATGACCAGGCGAGCCACGATTCCGATTAAAGGAGTCCCGAAGTCGGGAAGGCCGAAAGCCTTGCGCAGTTCCGATCGGTTGGTCTTGCGTCGGGAAAGCGACTCCGGACCGAAACGGCGTGGAATGTGCGGGTCGGTGCGGGGGTTCCACTTCTCCATGTCGATGCCGTTCAAGATTCCAACCACGTCGTCCTGCCGTTGACGGAGGACTCCGTCGAGCCCGAATCCTTGTTCGGGCGTCAGAATCTCACGCGCATAGTTGGGGCTGACGGTCGTGATTCCATCGGCGAACACCAGTCCCGCCTTCAACATATTGACTTGCCCGTAAAACTCAAAGGGGCCGGTTGGGTGGAAATCTCGGGCGGGCATCCCCAGCTTTTCGAACTTTTCCGCGGGAAACGCCCCCTGATGTGCGAGATTATGAATGGTCAGCACGGTCCTGGCGCGGCGGCCGTTAGAGGAAGCATCGGTCCGGTAGCGCAAAAAGGCCGGAATCAGCGCGGAGTGGGAATCATGGCAGTGCACGATCTCCGGGCGCAATTTCAGATGATGCATCGTCGCGAGAACTGCCAGCGTGAAGAAGTGGAACCGTTCAAACTGGTCTCCGAACTCACGGCCCTCAACGTCTGTGTACACCCCTTCGCGATCGAAGAAGCCGTTGTGTTCGATAAACAGGTGCCGCGGGTTTTCGCTTGCTTCGTCGAAAAAGATTTGAAAAGGGTGCTGACCTGCCGAGCAGTCTGACGCAAGCTTCAGAGCGGCGGCTTTTCGGACGGAGCGATGCAACGGAGACACGACGATGATTTCATTGCCATGGGCGGCTAGCGCGGTGGACAGCGAGGCGACGACATCCGCAAGACCCCCCACCCATGCATACGGGCGCACTTCGGCCGCTGCCATCAGAATTCTGAGTCCAGTTTTTCGCGGCGATTTCGGGCTCTTCCAGAGTGAGAAGCGATCCATGGAGATTTGGAATTCAGAATTCCTTCTGAGTTCCCGAGGCGGCGCGCGCTTTTCTCGGCGCGGTCTCGCGGCCGGACCGCAGTAGTTGGAAGGCGATCAGAAGCAGGATTCCAATCACGATGCCAAAAACGGTCGAAAGCAGGGAAATCGAATTTCGAACCCCTGCCAGAAATCCGGAAGGGGCCAACTGGAAGTCATGGGCAAGGACCGGGATGATATTCCCGTTGACGTCTTCCAGGGAAAAGACGAGGGATGCCTTTTCGGAGCGACTGCCATCGCCCTCGAATCGCCATAGCCAGCGCGCCTCTTCCCTCGGAGCCAAAGCTCGAGCGGCTTCACCATCGACGAGTCCCGCTTCAATGCGGCTGCTCCAGGTCCGCCATCCGAGATGCGCTTTCAGGTTGGGGCCAAGCGCTTGGTAGAGTATGCGCTCCTCATCGGAAAACTGTACTGTATTCGGAGAAACGGCCTCCAGGATGGCGTCCGCCGTCTCTCCGATTCGACTAGGCGGTGACACCCAGAGGGAACCTAGAAGGTGTTCGTTCAGGTGAAAGTCGGATACCTGGTAGCGGCGTCCGTTTCGCTCTTCGTATCGGACTTCCGCTCGCAAAGCGGCGCCGACCCGATTGGCCAGCTCGAAGTTCTCCTTGATCCGCTTGGTTTCCAGATACCGGGCTTCGAGGCTGTCGCGATTGGAGGTCAATCCGCCTAAATCGGATTCCAGCCGCCGGGCCCTTTCACGGGACGTTGCCAGCTCTTCGGTGAGCTGGTTGTTTTGCTCCTGCAGGGAGACCATTTCTTGGCTGACCTGCTCCAGCCGAGCCGACAACCCGCGTCGCTCAGTCTGGAGCGAGTCGATGTTTCGCCCCAGGTCCTGCATCTGCTGATCCAATCGTCCCCGCGTCTCCGTTTCCAGATCGAGCTTCCCAGCGAGACCGTTGATTTGCGCGCCCAGTTCGGCGACCTGGCTTTGATAGTGCTGGTTCGTCTGCCTCAGTTGGCCCAGCTCTCTCTCCAGACTGCGATTTTGGTCGGCCAGTCGAGCGCCCTCGGCTTGCAATGCTTCATTCGAGCCGCGGAACTCGGTCACCTGGGCTCGAAGCGTCCGCAACTCCGATTCGAACTGTTGTCGCTGACTCCTTTCCTGTCGCAGGTCCGATTCCAGTGCGTCAGCTCTTGACCTAAATTCCCCAGCCTGCGTCTGAAGTCTTCGATATTCCGGATTTCTTTCAGAAATCGCTTTGATGACGAAATCCGGCGTAGTGCCGGTCGCCGTCGCGAATTGCCGAATCAGCCCGTCAAATTGCCCCTGAATGAAGTCCTCTTTGGCCGCTTCGATTTCCTGATAGGTCAATCCTTCCGTGAAAGAGGCGTCCAAAGCCAGATCGAAGGCGGGTCGTTGCGGAAAAGAGTGCAGCAGGTCGGAGGCGAATTGGTACACGACGGCAGCCTGACGAGACTGGTCGGGCGAGGCCAGCCGGAATTCGATCTCGCGCCTGCTGAACCTTAAATCCAGGATGCGCACCTGGTCGCCTACTTTGAACATCAGCGGACTGCCCGCATTGCTCTGATCCAGCAAAGGCCCCCCGTCGCGCACAAATACGGATTGACTGGCACCGCGCACCGGAATCTTCAAGAAGAGAGCGCGGTTTTTGTACTGCTGCACGTACTCGTCTTCAATCTGCCTGGAAACTCTGCCGAATGCAGTTCCCGAGGAGATAACGAAAGCGATCAACAAAAGGAGCCAATTGTTCCGGAAACTCATCTAAATCTTTCCTGATTCTAGCATACGGGCTGGATCCGACAGGCTTAGCGCCACGTCCGGATTTTCAACATGGGCGCTAGACCCCGCGAGTCGAAGGGCCCCATAGAACCTTATGCAATTGAACCTGGACTCGAATCGGCAGTCCGTCGCTCAAAACCCAATCCGCTAACCGGTTGGGCTCCAGAGCGCCCCAGACCGGAGAGAAGATTACGGTGCGGGAATCGGCCAACCCACGATCCTCCAGGACCGCCCGCGCCCAGTCGTAATCTCGTCGGGAAGCCAGGACGAATTTGATTTCATCCTGAGGGCGCAACAGTTCCAGATTCGTCCACCGATTTCGGTCCGACATTCCGCTGTCGGGACATTTGATGTCGTAAATCAACACGGCTCGGCTGTCAACCTTGGAAATATCGATGTGTCCGCCCGTCTCAATGAGCACTTCCTTGCCTGCATCCAGCAGTCGACTAATCAATCCATGCACCTCTTCCTGAAGCAAGGGCTCTCCGCCGGTTACCTCCACGAGAGAGGCCGGAAACCGGTTCACCTGGACCAGGATCTCATCAATTTCCATCCGTGCGCCGTCATAAAACGCGTATTCCGTGTCACACCAGGCGCAACGGAGATCGCAGACGGCAAGACGCACGAAGACGCAGGGTCTGCCGGCATAAGTCGACTCGCCTTGGATGCTGAAAAAAATCTCGTTGATGAGGAGCGTTTTTGACATGGCAGGTTTCAGATTACGGGTTTCAGTAAATCAGAGCCCGGTCAGTAATGACCGGGACGGTGGATCGACAAAACCCAGAGCTCCAATTCAAACCGCCGGAAAAACGCTTTGCGGGCCCCCGGCTCAGCTTCAGCCGAAGGTCTGAAGCGGGCCGCCGCGGCGCCCTCGTCATTACTGACGAGGCTCCGTGATGCGACCTCGGCGCCCTCGTCATTACTGACGAGGTTCTGTGATGCGACCGCGGCGCCATCGTCATTTCTGACGAGGCTCTGTGATGCGACCGGCCGGGCTCAGTTTTCCTGGAACCAGAAGCCTGAAACCCGGGAGCCGCCATTCATCTCGCCAATTCAAGAACCACCTCATAAAGAAATTTGACTCCCTCCCGAAAAATTTCGATTGAAATATGTTCGTCGTGTCCATGGACGCCCATCGCTTCGGTCTCTTCGAGCGCAAATGGATTCAACCCATAGGCGTGGACTCCACGTGCTCGAAAGTGGCGACTGTCTGTAAAGCCCGGCAGCACGTAGGGACCGACCTCGGCAGCGGGCGATTCTCTTTGCAGTACTCGTCGTACGGCTTCGAAAAACTCGGTCTCCTCTGATGCAAAAGTCGAATCCGATCGCAGGAGGGTCTCCAATTGCACGGCAGGGTCCGCGATGACCTCGGTTAGTGTTCCGATGAACTCCTCGGGGTCTTCATCCGGAAGGAGCCGGATGTCGAGTTCGGCGAAGGCTTCAGAGGAGATCACGTTTGTCTTGGGGCTGCCCTGCAAGACGGTGACGCTGATAGTGTTTTTCAGAAGGGACCTCTGCGCCGGATCCAAATGGCGGAAGACTCGAGAATTTTCAACGGAGTCCGCGATGTTTTCAAAATGTTTCCGGACTTCCTCCGGCTGATAAGGGGCGATGCTTTCAAAATAGCGAGCGACTGCCGGGTGCAGCCGAATCGCTGGGTCGTATCGGACGATTCTGTCCAAAGCGCGAATCAATCGCACGACCGCTGAATTTTCCCGCGGAACGGCGCCGTGACCCGGTTGTCCTCGGACGGTCAGCCTCAACCACAATGGCGCCTTCTGTACTGTTTCCACGCCGAGGTACAGGAAATTTCCTCGGCTACTGATATTTGCGCCTCCCTCGGTCAGTACGTATCCGATATCCTCGAACAGGGAACTGTGGTTATTCAGCAGCCACTCGACCCCCAAGCGCCCCCCAGCCTCCTCGTCAGCGCTGGCCAGCAGGATGACGTCGCGTTTCAAAGGAATTCCAGATTTCTTTAGCGCCAGGAAGGCGGCCAATTGAGCGATGCCGAGCCCTTTCGCATCAATGGCCCCTCTCCCCCAGACTGCGCCGCCGCTGATACGGCCCGACGTCGGAGGATGGGTCCATCGTTTGCTTTCCGCCGGGACGACGTCGATATGATGCAGAAGGAGGAGCGGCTTGCGGCTCCCGTCGCCGCTTAAACGCGCGTACAGATTAGCGCGCGCAGGCGCTGATTCCAGCAACCGGGGCTCGATGCCTTCCTCACTCAGAAGCTGGGCCAGAAACAGCGCCCCTTCAATTTCGTTGCCGGGAGGATTGACGGTGTCGATTCGAAGGTACTCCGCAAGCCATTCGGTTGCCCGACCTAGGATCCGCTCCATGTCCAGGGCTTCGGCTGCGACTGAGCCGACGGCCAAGTGCAAGAAGCCGATCAGTGCAAGGAGTTTTCTGGCGAACTTCAGATTCTTCATTCGTACAGAGCGGTCCTATCAATCAATGTTCCATTATATAGCTGCGGACTCATCCGAATTGAGACGGAGATGGCTGCTTGCCTGCATGGCGCGAAGGTTCGTTCCGGTTTCCGATTCAGAATGCAGGAAATCTACTCCAGACGGCCCAACTGTCTGAGGGCTTCATAGGCCACGATGGCGACCGCGCTGGAGAGATTCAGGCTGCGAACCGTGGCCTCGAAGATGGGGATGCGGTAGGTTCTTTCGGCGAACTGACGAAGGACGCCCGTCGGCAGTCCGGAAGTCTCATTGCCGAATATCAGGTACGAGCCTTGGCGAAAGGAAGCTCGGACATAACTGGTGGAAGCTCGAGCTGAAAAGAAAAACAAGAGATGCTTCGGGATTCCCGAAAGCAATGACTCCAGATCGTCATGGCGGCTCAGTTCGACCGAACTCCAGTAATCGAGGCCGGCCCTTTTCAGCCGGCGGTCGGTGATTTGAAACCCCAGTGGGCCCACCAGGTGCAGCCGGATCCCGGTTGCCGCGCAGAGTCTGGCAATGTTTCCGGTATTGGGAGGGATCTGCGGCTTCAGAAGGACTATGTGGATCATTCCCATGATTCCTGGCCTGACAACGCGTTTTCCAGCGCCGTTTCCAGTACCTGTCCAGGTCTGAAACTCTCCAGCTTGAGCGTCTGCCGGGGGTTTTCCCCCAGCGCCTGGCGAGGCGCCAGGCCGACGAGTTCCGATCCAATCACCTCCGCGTCGACTCTACTCGCCTCGCTTTCGATTCGATCGAAGACCGCCTGTGGGGAGGTTTTCCGATAGTCGGTCAGGTTCATAGAAACTTGCGCGAGGCCGCGGCTCTCCAAAAAAATCCCGAGCGCCTTTACCCCCGGCAGGCCGCCGGAACTTTCGCGAATCAGCCGGGCGATCCGGCGCGCAGTTTCGAGGTTGGCGTTCTTCAGGACGACGTTGAAGGCGATCAAAACTTCCCGGGCGCCGACGGCTACAGCCCCCGCGGTTGGATGTAGTCTCGCCGGACCGAAGTCCGGCCTTCTCCGCGGGTCTGACGCGATGGTCTCCCGGAGCGACTCAGCGCCCCCCAGCCGTATCCACGAGAGATCTCGGCGGACAGGGCTGGCGGCAGCTTCGCCGTAGAGATAAACAGGCAGCTCCAGATCTTCGGCAATCCGTTTGCCGAGTTGGCGCGCCAATTCGATGCAATCCGACATCGAAGTCGACCGGAGCGGAATGAATGGAATGACATCGACCGCGCCTATTCGGGGATGCGCTCCGCGATGGCTATTTAAATCGATTCGCCGCACAGCTTCCTCTGCCCCGCGAAGGCAGGCCGGCAACAAATCCCGCCCTTCACCGGCAAAAGTCAGGACCGAACGATGATGGTCCGGATCGCTCGAAACGTCGAGCAGGGCGACTCCCGGAGTTTTTGCGATCGCATTCGCAATGGCGTCGACGGTTTTCAGCGCTCTTCCCTCGCTGACGTTCATGACGCATTCGATCCAAGACGGCATCGCAGTCGCTCGAATGATATCTGAAAGAAGGGGCATCCGCTCTCGCCTTCCTCGGCGAAAGCATTCAGCTGGACTTCCGAACCCCGGTCACATCTCGATCTTCTTTACGATCAAATCGGTAATCTGGAGGCCTTTCATTCCCACGACGCGCAACCTGAAACGATTCGCTAACAAGACTTCGTCCCCAATGCGGGCGGGTCTGCCCAACAGCGTCATGACGTGCCCCGCGATCGTATCGTTTTCTTCGTCGTGCAGTCGGACATCGAGCGCCTTTTCAACATCCTCCAGGAGGGTCCTGCCGTGAATTCCCCAGGTCGCCTCGCCGGTTTTTCGAATCATCGGAGGGGGGATGTCCACGTCAAACTCGTCCAGAATTTCGCCGACGATTTCCTCCAGAACATTCTCCAGCGTCACGATTCCGATGCTCGAGCCGTACTCGTCGACCACGATGGCCAAGTGAGTTCGGGTACTTCTAAAATCCGCCAGCAAGGACTTGATCAGCTTGCTTTCCGGGACGAAGTGGATCGGTCGCTTGATCGCCATCAGGTCGATCTCGTCGCGCCCGCGGCCCATGTTCCACAGGATGTCCTTGACGTGAATGATCCCGATCGGCTTGTCTAGCGACCCCTCGCAGAGCGGATATCGGGTGTGGCCGTGCCGATAAGCGATCTCGATATTCTGGAGAAACGATTTTTGAGCGTCCAGAAAGACGACGTCCGTCGACGGAACCATCACCTGCCTTACGGAGCGGTCCGCAAAATCAAAAACTCGCTCCAGCATTCGGCGCTCGTCCCGGTCCAGAATCCCCTTTTCATGCGAAAGGACCAGCAGCATCCTGAGCTCTTCTTCAGAGTGAGCCGCTTCATGTTCGGAGATCGCCCCGATGCCCACAACCCGCAACAACCAGTTGGCCGTTCCATTGAGGGACCAGATGAACGGGTAGGAGACCCGGTAGAACCAGATCATCGGGCGGGCGACCATCAAGACGGTTCGTTCGGGGCGCTGTATGGCCAGGGATTTCGGCGCCAGCTCTCCAAGAACTATGTGAAGAAAAGTGATCAGAAGGAAGGCCGACGTGAGCGACAGACTGTGCGTCACCACAGGCTGCCAGTCGCCAATACCTCCGAAAAACAGTGAGAAAAACTCTGCGAAGGCAGGCTCGCCGACCCAACCCAGCCCCAAGCTGGAAAGGGTGATTCCGAGTTGGGTCGCAGATAAATACTCATCCATTTGCGTAATCATGCGCCGGGCCCACTTGGCGGAACCCTGACCCTGTCTCGACAATTGTTCGATTCTGGTCGCTCGAACTTTTACGATCGAAAACTCCGATGCGACGAAGAATCCGTTCAGAAATACAAGAAAAAAAGCAAGCCCGACGAGAGCGAACTGGTATGCTAGGCCGTCCATGACGAAAAGCTTATAGCACATGGACTTGCGCCGTCGATTTTCCTCGCTCTATCGGCTCGGGAATGGACTCTTGAAAGGACGACTCCATTTCTTGAACCTTTTTGCGCCAAAGCAGCGTCTGTTGATCGAGTCGCCGGAATGTTGAAGGCCTTTGGGGGCAGACTCGATCGATTGATTCTTTCAAGCGGGGTTGAATCATGTTTAATAGAAGAATTTGGATTACAGCGGCGTTATTCTTACTTTCCCTGAACGTTCTGGCGGCGCAAAGCCAGGAAAGACGCGGCAGAGAACTGGGTTCGCCGACCGGCAGTGCGGCGACGCCCCAGGTCAGGAGCGTCGCTCCGGCGACCTCCCCTACCGGTTCAACCGCTCCCGCCTCGCCCGCCGGGGCTAGCGGCTTGCAACGGTACGGATCGGCGGCCGCATTCCCGGCTCCCGCAAATTCCGGAATTCCGGTGCAGACGTATACGCCAGGCCTGCGCTCACAATGGGGCCATTGGAGAAATACGGAATATTTCCTCTGGAGGCTTTCCAGACAGCATCATGATCTGACCACGACCGAGATGCTGTGGCGTTTCGCACAGGGTGATTCTCCTCTCACCGAGCAGTCGATCCGGGCCATTCTGCAAGAACCGGCCGAGATTTCCGAACAAATGCTGCATCTGAGCGCACAGTTGCAGGACGTGATCCATTCTTATCGGACCGGTTCCATCGATGCGGACCAGCTGCAACGCCTTGTGCGTGCCAAAACTTCGGAAATCCGCAAGGCCGCCCGGAAAATCAGCGGAAACTACTATTTGGGCTATATCGACCAGCGGTCCTCGGAAGACCTCGGCAAGGAAGACCGGGCGGCCAGCCTGGAGCAGTTGAGCGCTCTTTCAGAGGAACTGGGCGCGTACGCCCGTCAACTGAATCAAGACCTGTCCAACTATCTGGAGCGGGATCAGTCCAGAGTCGTCAGCGTGCAGCATCTGGCGACCCCGTCGTTTGAATCGGTTTCCAAAGGCATCGACCGCCTGGCGAAAACCATCGACCGCTCTGCCGGCAGAGCCTCGAGATTCTAGCAAGATCGTGCCTGGTGCTCAGCGCCTGGTGCTCAGCGCTTGGTGCTTGGTGCCTGCTCCCGCCTCCGCTACCCTATTCCGCGTCGGATGAGATCGTAACCTCTACGCAGGGAAGCGAAGCAGGGAGTTCCGGCAGGTGTCCGGAATAAAATTCCCGCATCTTGGAATACCAGTAGGGAAGGCGGTCCCGTTTCCCTCGGCAATAGTCCTTGATGCTGTGATAAAGCATTGCCATGACCACCATAAAATTCTGAGCCCAGTCTGAGTCGTCGGTCTGGGCGAATGAATAATTGAGGAAAATGAAATGATCCGGATCTCTCAATGAGAAGTATCCGTCCAGCATTTCTTCCAGGTTTCCGGCGTGATGCAGCAGGGGCTGGGAAAGGCGGGTCGAAACCATCGGCTTGCAGCGTCGAAACAATCCCGCCAGAAGCTTTCGATGCGTGCGCCAGAGCCTCTTGAACGCCAAGCGCTCTGTTGAACCCCAGATCTGAAAACCGACTGAGAAGAGGCAACTCATTTCCGGGGCGAGGATCAGTTTCAGGTGAACCCCCGCGGCGTCCGAGTTGTTGCGAAATGGATTCGGCTCGATTCGCTTTCGGAAATATTCGGCATCCGGAAAAAATTCAAGCGTAGCCCCCGAGTTGATGCTGTAGCGAAATTGATTCGTGTCCCGAAAGTCCCTGTCAAAAATCTCGGCTGGCTCAATGACGACGGTTTCAAAGAGGTCCCAAACGACGTCGTAAAGTTCGTCTTCCGGGTCATTTATTGAATTGTAAAACTCTTCTTGGGAAGCCTGGCGCAGGATTTGATAGTAGCGTGTGTCCATGGCTTTGCTGGCAGGCGAGTATACCCAAAAGCCGAGGTCGGGACAAGGCAGTTGCGAAGTGACGGGGAGTCGGGATGCTAGCACCTGAAACCCTGCCGGATTTGTAGTTCGAACCTCAATACCACACTCTGACCAAATAGAGACCATGTGCGGGCGCAGTGGGCCCCGCCTGGCCCCGGTCACGGGATAAAAAGATCCGATCGACGTCCTCGCACGGGCGATCGCCCAGTCCCGCCTGTAGGAGGGTTCCCACCATGTTTCGAACCATGTGGTGAAGAAACCCGGAAGCCTCTACTTGGTAGAGGATGACGGACCCTCGTTGGAGGATCTGAGAAGTTTCGATCGTTCGAACTTTGCTGCGAACCCGGGTGGAGGCGGCCGCGAAACCGGAATAATCGTGTTCGCCCAGAAAGCGGGCGGCTGCGTCCGCCATGCGCTCCAGATCCAGCGGACGGGCCACGTGGCATGCCCGCAAATGTTCGAACGGAGGAAGAAAGTCGCCGTTGTAGATTCGGTACTGGTAGCGTTTGCGTCGGGCGTGGCGACTGGCGTGAAAACCGTCGTCAGTTCTCTCCAGTCGAACCGCTCGGATGTCCCATGGGAGCAATGCATTGAGGGATTTCAGAAGATCCGGTACAGAGTCCCTGTGCGGAAACCGGAAGTGGGCTACCTGTCCCAAGGCGTGAACGCCGGCATCGGTTCGACCGGCGCCGACGACTGCCACGGCTTGGCCGGCGAGCCGAAGCAAAGCGTTCTCAACAACGCCTTGCACCGTTGAATGCCCCTTTTGCACCTGCCATCCTGCGTAGCGCGTTCCAAGATACTGCAGGGTCGCTTTGTATTTCCGTCCTTCCATCCTGGTTCGGCTACCATTCTCTCTGAAATCGTCCATAGTTTTGCGCGTGCGCCCGCAGGAATCAAACTTGTCAGGTAAAATAAAGCGTCTTTCGAGCCGGATGGACTTCGGGAGAATTTTAAAAGAAACGGGTCGCGGTTGATCCGACCTGAATTCCATTCTGAGGAACGCGGAGATTCGCTTCGAGACCCGGCTTGTTGGCAGGAGTCATCCTATGTCCGGACATTCAAAGTGGCATTCCATCCGACACAAAAAGGCGGCTGTTGACGCCAAGCGCGGCAAGATCTTCACCCGCCTCATCAAAGAAATTTCCGTTGCGGCCCGATTGGGCGGTGGAGACGTCGAATCGAACCCGCGACTGCGGACGGCTGTGCAGACCGCCAAGAACGCGAACATGCCGCAAGACAATATCAAAAGGGCTATTCAAAAGGGGACCGGAGAACTCCCGGGCCAAAGTTATGAAGAACAGTCCTACGAAGGGTACGGCCCCGGGGGAGTAGCGGTATTCATTGAAGTCTTGACTGACAACAAGAACCGGACGGTCGCGGAGATTCGCCACATTTTCGCAAAGCATGGCGGGAATCTGGGGGAATCCGGAAGCGTGCAGTGGATGTTCGACCGCAAAGGTTATATTTCGGTTGCCCGCACCGGCGTCTCTGAAGAAAAGCTCCTGGAGATCGCGTTGGAGGCGGGCGCCGAGGACTTGAGCGTCGAGGGCGATACGTATGGAATCTACACGCCATTTGAGGGGTTCGAAGAGGTTCGGGAAGCGATCGAACGAGCGGGTATCGAGATCGAGAGGAGCGAACTGACCATGATTCCTCAGAGCGACACCCACTTGGAAGGCAAAGCCGCCAGGCAGATGCTGACCCTCTTGGAAGCTCTCGAAGACCACGAAGACGTTCAGAACGTTTTCGCGAACTTCGACATCGACGAGACGGAAATGGAGTCGATCGCCTCGGCTTGACGAATCCGGCGTTCCGGGGTTCAATTCTATGAGCATTTTGGATTTGCCTAGCGCTGAGCGGCCTATTTCGCACAAAGATTGTGAAAGTGCGCTCCAACTTGGCGCTGCACTTGAGAACGGCAGCAGTCAATGACACGCGCCGAATGGCGTCGCCGTTGCAGCAGCCAATGGTCGACTTCAGAAACCCCGGAACCTCGGAACCCAGCTTGCGCCCTGATGGACCATGGTGTTAGATTGCGAGGGCTCAATTATGTCGGGATTGGTGCGGAATTTTCAGGGAGTGGTAAGTCCTGAGAGTGCCGAATACGCACTGATCCAGCAGATCGACGATGCGAATCTCCCGAGGCACGTTGCAGTCATCATGGACGGGAACGGGCGCTGGGCGCGGCGGCGCGGATTACCTCGGGTGGAGGGGCATCGGGCGGGTATCGACGCCGTCAAATCCACTGTAGAGTTCGCAGCCAGGCTGGGAATCCCCCAATTGACCTTGTACGCGTTTTCCGCGGAAAACTGGAAGCGCCCCATCGACGAGGTCAACACGCTATGGTCGCTGCTTAAGGAATACCTGCGCAGGGAATATCCAACGATACAAAAGCACGATATTCGTTTTCGCGCGATCGGGAGGATTTCGGAACTGCCGGAGTCGGTTCGGGAGGAATTGTTCAAGGTGGAGTGCGATACCAAGGCCAACACGCGGATGGAGCTGTTGATCGCCTTGAACTACAGCGGGCGCCTGGAGTTGGTCGACGCAGTGAATCAGTTGTTGAGCGAGCGGGTGCGGGGTCCGATCGGGGAAGAGGAAATCGCGGCCCGATTGTACACCAAGGGGGTTCCCGATCCCGACTTCCTGATCCGAACCAGCGGCGAGCTTCGCATCAGCAACTTCCTGCTGTGGCAGATCGCGTACGCCGAAATCTATGTTTCCGAAGTGCTCTGGCCGGATTTTCGCGGGCTCGATTTCCTGGAAGCGATCCTCCAGTTTCAGAAGCGTGAGCGGCGTTACGGAGGGTTGGAGTCCCGGTCGGCGAAAACCCTGTCATGATTCTGCGAACAGCTACGGCGCTCGGGCTTATCGTGCTGGTTCTGGTCGCACTTTTCTGGTCCCCGTTTTTTCTCTTTCTCCTTTTCATTGACGCCTTCATCCTGCTGGCCCTGCTGGAGTTCTTCCGATTGCATCCCGGACCTGAATACCGCCTGCTGGCGCCTACGCTGGGCCTGAACCTGTTGTGGCCGTGGATCTGGAACTATTTCCCGGAGGCCGTCCTGCCGTTTCTTTTCTTCAGCGTGATCGCACTGCTGACGTGGACCATGATTCGGGAAACCGAATTGCGAGCCTCCCTGGGACGGGCGTCGACCAATCTGTTTTCCATGTTTTACATCGGACTTCCACTGACTCTGGCATCCGCGTACCAAGTACATTCGCCGTTGTCTGAAGTCCATCCAGAGCGACCTTTTCTTCTCCTGCTTGCGCTGCTGGCCGTCTGGTTGAGCGATAGCGGAGCCTATTTTGTGGGACGATTTCTGGGAAAGCGAAAGATTACGCCCGGAATCAGCCCGGGAAAGACGTTGGAGGGATTTATAGCGGGACTTGCACTTCCGGCGCTTGTGATTCCCGCGATCGGCGGCGCAATGGCGTCCTTGCCCGCAGCTTCTCCAGTTTACTGGGCTGGGTTCGGACTGACTGTGGCGGCTGCCGCGATCCTCGGAGATCTCTTCGAGTCGACGCTCAAGAGGGGCGCCGGGGCAAAGGATTCAGGCCGGTTGTTCCCGGGACATGGCGGCGTGCTGGATCGAATCGACAGCCTCTTGTTCGCATTTCCGGCCTTCTATTTGTATACGCTGGGATTGGTATGAAGAGAATTGCCGTTCTCGGATCAACCGGCTCCGTCGGAGAAAGCGCGCTGGATCTGGTTTCCCTGCATCCAGAGCGCTTCGAGGTGGTGGCCTTGGCCGCCCGCAGCAATGTCGAACGCCTGATGGAGCAGATCCGGACTCATCGCCCGCGACTCGTGGCTCTGGAGGATGCGAAGGCCGCGGAAGCGCTCCGAAGGAATCGCCCCGGGACGGAAGTCGTCTCAGGGCTGCAAGGCATGGTGCAGGCTGCAACGTTTGCAGATGCCGACATCGTCGTCTCGGCAGTTTCCGGCGCGGCCGGCCTGGCGCCCACGTACGCGGCCGTCGAATCGGGAAAGGACGTCGCCTTGGCCAACAAGGAAAGCATGGTCATGGCCGGCGACATCCTGATGCCCCTGGCCAGACGAAAACAGTCGCGAATTCTTCCGGTCGACAGTGAACACGCCGCTCTGCACCAGATCCTGCGAGGCTTTGGACCCGAGGACATCAGCCGATTGATTCTGACCGCGTCGGGCGGGCCATTCTTTCTCCTCGAACCCGCCCTTCTGCCGCGAGTCACCCCGGAGCAGGCCCTGCGACACCCCACATGGGAGATGGGCCCGAAAATTACGGTCGACTCGGCTACTCTGATGAACAAAGGGCTGGAAGTCATTGAGGCTCATCACTTTTTCCAAAAGTCCGCCGCCGACATCGCAGTGGCCATCCATCCCCAATCAGTCATCCACTCGATCGTCGAATTTCGCGACGGCACGATGCAGGCGCAAATGAGCATCACGGACATGAGGTCAGCGATTTTCCATGCGCTTGCTTATCCGGAATGCCTAGACTCTCGCTTGCCCGGGTTGGACTTGTTTGCCCTGAAGCCGCTGGAGTTCTTCCAGGCGGACTTGGTTCGGTTCCCTTGCCTGCGCCTCGCGTACGAGGCGCTCCGCGCCGGCGGTACCGCACCGGCTATTCTCAATGCCGCTAATGAAGTGGCCGTCGAACAGTTTCTGGCCGAATTGATTCCTTTTTCGGCCATCCCGAATGTCATCGAAACCGTCCTGCAGGCTTCATCAGTCGAACCCGTCTTGGATCTGGGGCAATTGCTGGAGACCGACGCAATCGCTCGCCGAAGAGCGGCACAGGCCTGTCAATCCCTGGCCGACGCCTGACCGGGAATCCGCCATCTGTTCGCCACATGCCCGAACCCGGTGGCGGGAGATTGCGGGCGAAATCGGACTGAAAGTGAAACGCCCGTCGTTGACATACGTCTTAAGAAAGCGGGACAATCAAGGGTTTAATCCGAAGCCCCTGCCGAGAAGGGAAGATTTGGCAAGATGGAATTCTTAAATTGGCTGAGCTGGACTGTCGGCGCGTTTATCTTCGTGCTTGGCATCATGATCTTCATTCACGAATTGGGTCATCATCTGATGGCCAAGCGCCTGGGCATTCGGGTTGACGTATTTTCACTGGGATTCGGCCCCAGATTGTTCGGGGTCAAATGGGGCGGAACCGACTACCGGGTCAGCATGCTTCCCCTCGGCGGTTACGTCAAGATGGCCGGCGAGAATTACGATGAAAGCCTGGAAGGCAGTGGAGAGGAGTTTCTGAGCAGGCCCAAGCATCAGCGTTTTCTGGTGGCAGCGGCGGGACCGGCGATGAACATCCTGTTGGCGATCGTTTTGCTGGCCGGAAACTTCATGATCGGATTTCCCATTCCGAAATACCTACAGAACCCGCCCGTGATCGAGCATATTCGCGCAGAGTCTCCAGCGGCGGGCAGCGACATTCGAATCGGCGACCGGATCGTCGCTTTTGACGGCCGGAAAACGGAAACCTGGGAGGATGTCGAACTGGCGGTGGCGACGACGCCGAATCGCCAAATCACGATCACCCTGGAACGGGACGGGCAGTCGCTGGATAGAATCGTCAGGACCGGAGAGGTCGAAGGCATGGGCATCGGCTATCTCGGAGTCTCTCCCGAAGTGCGCACGACTGTCACTGCGGTCGAGCCGGACTCACCCGCCGCGCAGGTCGGACTGCTTCCCGGAGACGAGATCGTTCGAGCCGCGAATGCCGAGGCGGAAGGCGCCGATCTGGACGAAATTCTGGCAATTATTTCAGCCAGCCCGGGGCAGCCCGTCGAACTGACAATCTTCCGAGACGGAACGCTGCTCGAAAAGTCGGTGGTGCCTGCGTTGCGGGAAGAGGGGGGACGGATCGGAATCGGCATTGGCGAATTGCGCTCGCGGGAATTCGTCCTGGAACGGTTCGGGCTGATCGAAGCGTTTGGAAAATCGATCGAGCGGAACTACCGGATGGCCAGGCTGACCTTCGAGATCGTCGGGAAGCTCATTACGGGCAAGGCCCCGATCACCATGATGTCGGGACCGATCGAGATCGCGCGCTATTCCGGCGAAGCGGCCAGCAGCGGCGCCATCACGCTGATCGCGTTTATGGCCATGATTTCTCTGCAATTAGGCCTTTTCAACCTTTTTCCCATCCCAATACTCGACGGAGGCGTTATTGCGCTGCTGCTGATTGAGGCAATCATCGGTCGGGACTTGAGCTTGGCTGTTAAGGAACGAATCACCCAAGTGGGATTTCTGTTCCTCATTCTGCTGATGGGCATCGTAATCTTTAACGATATCGCCAAGAATCTCTAGCAGCCTGATCTCAACTCAGTTCACTCTTCCAACTCGCGGCACTTTCGGGAGCTGCTTCGGCGCCCGAGCTTTCAGCGGCCGCAAATGGAGCGATGACGGCTACTGGAAGCTTTCAATCGCCTCTTTTTCGTCCTCGAAAGAATCGAAGACGGTCAGTAGCTTTGTGATGGCCAGAAGTTCGCGGAGCTTTCTGGTCAGATTCAGTAGCTTCAAGTCGCCGCCCTGGTTGGTGACGGTCGTATACGAGCTGACCAGTTCGCCGATGCCGGAACTGTCGACGTAGCTGACATCGCCGAGGTTCAGCAAGATGTGCTTTCGTCCGGACTGGAGCAAATCACGCACTTTATTGCGGATCTCCGCGCTTCCTTCACCGATCGTAATCTTCCCGTGAATGTCCAAGATCGTGACACCATTTGAAGTTCGAGTGTCAATCGTCATTTTCGTCTCCCTCGTTTTTACGATTCATCCGCTTTTCCATTCTGACTTCCAGACCACCCTTCGGCCTCACGTTGAAGGCCACTCTATCCATAAAGGATCGCACAAAGAAAATTCCCCGGCCTCCCGGTTTCAGGAGATTGCCCGGTTGCAGAGGGTCGGGTATGTCCGCCTCCTTCAACCCATGCCCTTCGTCGCGAACGAGAATCACCAGTCGATCCGGGCGAAATTCGAATCGGACCTTCACCATCTTGCTGCGGTCCTGCTTGTTCCCGTGCTGAATGGCGTTGATGACCGACTCACGCAACGAAAGACCTATCCAGTATTGAGCATCCGCATCGAATCCCAGCATGGATCCGATGTTGTCGGACAGACTTTGCACTAGGTCCAGGTAACCGATATCGCTGCTGAATGAAATCTCGAATTCGCCACTCTTGTCTGAACTCACCAAGCAGCCACTTCCGTCAATTTATATTTCAGGCTCCCTCCGAACCATCATGCAAGGTGGCCAAATCATAATCATGCGAAACGAACTTTGTCAATCAAGCGCCCCAACATCCCCGATCGGGGGATCTTCGACGCCGATGGGACGGCGGCCAAGTCGGGTGCAGCGCGCCAGAATCGAGGCGAGCAGGGAGCCTGGGCCTTCCTGAAAGGAAAGCCTGATCATCGTCGCGACAAGCCGCGATGAGTACAGCGCTTCTGCATTTGCTACCATAAAGAAGAAACAACTTGTGAAAATCGGACGAAAATTTCTTGCAATCAAAATCATCGTCCTCATCGGGCTGGTTTTCATCCTGGCGGCCGGCGCGGGCCTGTACTTGTTCGTACAGAGCGATGCTTTCGACCGTTGGGCTCGCGACCAGATTGTGTCTTTCCTGGAGGGACGTTTCAACGTTGAAGTCGATCTGGATCGGATCGATATTGCGATCTTTCGCAATCAAGTAGAGATCTGGGGCCTGAAGATTCACAATAGTCTGCATCGGCGCGAGGACCCAGCGATCTCCGTTCCGCACCTGATCCTGAATTTCTCGATTACCAGCTACATCTCGCCCCGGGCCACCCTCGATTACGTCGGGATCGAGAAGCTCGAATTGCGGATTTTGGAGGACCCGAACGATCGACTGAATCTTTCCAACATGTTCGTCATGGACGATCCCGACAAGGCCGAACCGGACGACGGAGGCGGGATGAATATGTTCCGGTTGGCCATCGCACAGATCGAGCTGAAAGACAGCTTGATCATTTATCACGATCAACCGATCTTCGTGACCTCAGAGAGCGGCTCATTCCAAGCCGCCCTGCGATTCGAGCGGCCCGACGCCGAATATCGGGGCAACTTCGAGTTTGACGAATTCTCGCTTGAGATCAACGGCTTCAAGCTCCCCAGCGTGGGGGTGCATGCAGACTTTCGGTATGGACAGGATTATCTGTACTTTTCAGATCTGCAGGTGTCCTCCGATGCGATCCGGGGAACGGTGGAAGGAGGGCTGGAAGACCTCAAGGGCGGTGTTTACGCGTTCGGGGTTGACCTGGAGATTGATCTGACGGCCCTGAGCGAGCCGGATTTGTCTCAATTCGTCAACAGGGGGATCGTGCGGACGAAGGGCGAAATGAGCGGCCGAGGCGGCGACTTTCAATACGAAGGCGCCGTGAGCTCGGATCTCGTGCAGTTTCTCGGGATTCCGTTTCAAGGAATCGCCTCGGAGATCGAACTCGACCCGGACCGTCTACAGATCCTGCGTTCTTCTTTCCGAGTGTTTGGCGGTGATTCCGTCGCCACGGGCTCGCTGTATTGGAGCGAGACGGTCGAATCGTCGTTTGACGTGCGCGCCGAGCGGGTCGAAATCGCGAGCGTTCTGCGACAGTTTGACGTCGACGAGGTGAAGATCGATGGGCAGGCGAATTTCCAAGGGCGATTTCGGCTTCCCGGAACTGAGTTTGAAGAGATCGAAGGCTCCGGCGAGGCCTCATTTCTGGGAAGGGTGCTGCCGCTTCGAGAGGGGTCGATCCTGAGGCCCGCAGCTCTTTCTGGAGGCAGCCGGATCGAGCTGCGGGATCGCCAATTTCGAATTGCAGACGGCGTCGCGGTTGTTGAAGAGGATCAGGCCGCCTTCGAGGGAACGGTGGACTGGGACGGGCGCCTTGACTTCCGCTACGAACTGGAAGGGGAGCAAGGAGGTCAACTGCTCCACCTTGCCCAGCTTTTCGACCTGCTCACGGATGAAATCCAGCAACAGATTCCCGTGCAGGCGGAAGGCCCGTATCGGATATCCGGCAGGGTCCGATATGACGAGGGAGAGCTTCAAACGGACGGAACGCTGGAAGCGACGAGACTGCGCCTGTTTGAATACGAGCTGGGAACGCTGACCACTGCGTTTCTGCTGGAGGGGGGGACGATCCAGCTCGAGGAGGCTCGTCTGGAGACTCCTCAGTTTACGGCGCGGACCTCTCTGAGCATTCCGCTGTCGGATCAAATCGAACTGCCGGAGCTCCGAGTCGAAAGCTCGCTGCTCGACTTGCCGATCGGTCCCTTCGTCCGCCTTTTCGCGCCTGAGGTGGAGATGGAAGGGTCGGTGTCGGGGCAGGTGGAGTTCCGGAGAGTGGAAGCCGGTGTATTCGAGGGGCATGGAGAGCTGACCGTTCCCCGATTGGAAGTCCTGGATCAGCATTTCGAGCAGGTGGAAGCTTCCCTTCGTTTCCGGGAATCCCTCGTTGAAGTTCGGAGCCTGCAGGCCAAAGTTTTCGGCGGTGCAATCACGGGTTCGGGATCGTACGAAACGGATTCCGGGGAAATGGAAGTTGATCTCAGAGGCGTGAATCTCGATCTGCAGCAGATTTTGCCGCTTCAGGAGCGCGTAGAGTTGGCGGGATTGGTGGAGTTGTCGGCGCAGCTGAAAGGGCCGGTCGAGCGACTGTCCGGAACGGTAGCGGTCTCCAGCGAGGAACTGTGGCATGGCGACCAGATTCTGCATGAAGTCGCCCTTTCCAGCAGGATCGAAGACAATACGGCGCATTTTCGACTTTCGTCGCGATTCATGACCGATCCCTTCGAGACGGAAGGACAGATCGGGTTGTCTCCTCCCTATCCCCTTCAGGCAGCGCTTCACTTCAGGGAGCTTTCGCTGCGACCTTATCTGCGGCAATTTGTGGAAGCCGAACTGGAGGACTTTCAGGGACTTGTTTCCGGCAATGCGCTGATTTCCGGCGAACTGTCCCACCCTTCCGAGCTTGAAGTCGAAATGAACCTGGAGACCTTGCGCCTCGAATTGGCGGCTTATCCGCTGGAACTGAACGAGCCGACACGGATCACCTTCCGTGACGGCAGTATCCGAATTCCCCGATTGACGCTCTCGGGCGTTGACACCGATCTTTCGATCGCAGGAGAAATCCAAGCGACTGAGCCGCAACGCATCAATATGCGGTTGGAAGGGCTGGCAAATTTGCGTTTGCTCAATGGCTTTCTGGACGCAGGGAACGCCTTCGGCCAACTCAGGCTCAACATGGACGTCGTGGGAAGCCTGGAGGCCCCGAGAATCGTTGGAAGCGCCGAATTGGGAACAGGAGACCTGGAGAAAGGGTTTTTTATCCATCCCAGCATCCCGACGGCGCTGTTCAATATGGAAGGAAGTCTGAAATTTACGGCCAACCAGATTTCTATCGACAGCCTGAAAGCAAGCACTCAATTCGGCGAAGTCAATGCCGAAGGGGGGATTTTTCTGGACGGATTCGTACCGGAGCGATGGCAGATCAACGTGTTCGGATACGGGTTGCGATTGCGCTATCCCGAGGACGTCACCTCCCTGATCCACGTCGATGTCGACTTTCTCAGAAGCGACGGCTCCCAGTTGATAACGGGCGTCGTCTACGTTCGCTCGGCTGAATACACTACCGACATTTCGATCCCGCAGTTGATTCTGAATCTGACTCGGTCCCAACTGCAGGCGACGGCGCCTCCGACCGGAGAGGAGATCGTACTGGACATCGACGTCGAGGCCTACAGGAGCCTTCGCATCAACAACAATCTGGCCGACGTCACGGCAAGCGGTGATTTCACGGTGCGTGGAACAGTGCAGAATCCGGTCATCCTGGGCGTCATCACCATTGACGAGGGAAGGCTCTTCCTGGAGAACAACGAATACGAATTGGTGCGAGGGAACATCAATTTCAATAACCCGCGCAGGACGACGCCGGTATTCAATTTCGAGGCGGCCACGGACGTCAATCAGTACTCGATTACCATCCTTGTTCGCGGACCCCCCGACCAGCTGAACCTGTCTTTTCGTTCCGATCCGCCCCTGCCGACCCCGAGCGTGGTTTCGCTGCTTGCGATCGGACAGACTCAGGAGGAGATATTCGGCGTGGAAGGAACTCAGCAGACGCAATCCGGCGCGCTGGCCCTTTACGGCGCAGGATCCCTGCTGAGCAAGACCTTGGGCGAGCAACTCGAAACCCGTACGAGTCGATTATTCGGATTCGAGAGGTTTTCCATTGATCCGTTTATCGATACCACCCGCAGTCGGGACCCCGGAGCCAGAATCACCCTGGGAAAGCAGATCACGCGCTCACTGGGAGTCACATATATAACCAACCTCGGCAGCCAGCAGCGCCAAACCGTCGTCATCGAGTATCGCGTCACCGACTGGCTGACCGCCGTGGGCACGCAAGAGGATGATTCGATTGCAGTGGACTTCAAACTCAGAAAGCGATTCTGAATTCTGTGAGAACACGATTGTTGCCACTGGTGTATTCAGGCGTCCTGCTGTGCTCCGCCGTTTTTCTTTCGGCAGGCTCCGATTCGAATCCTGTCGAAGGAAAAAGGGTCGAGAGAGTTGAATTTCTTTCCGACGGCCCCATTCGGGGCCTCAGTCGAACGGCGCTTCAGCAGTTGGCGACGATTCGAGAAGGCGAGCCCTTCTCCTCCCATCAGGCGCGCGAAACGATTCAAAGATTCTACGCCACCGAACGTTTTTACGACGTTCAGGTGGAAACCGAGCTCTTGCCGACGGAAGGCCTGGAAGTGCGCATCCTGCTGATTCGCCGCTACCTGACCGGTCGCATTCGGTTTCAGGGAAGCGTCAGGCTGAGCGAGCGGTTGCTGCGGAGAGAGCTGACGATGCGGGAGGAGGAGCAGTTTTCAAGCTTCCAGGTGGAGGAATCGCTTGCCGGTCTTCGCGAATTCTACCAAAACAGCGGCTACTATCAGGCGACTCTTCAAGCGCGGCTGGAAAAGGATGCAGAGCGAGCTACGGTCGATGTCATCTTCGAGATCTCGGCCGGCGAGCGGGCCCGCGTTCGCGAATTGACGATTGATCTAGAGGGCCCCATCGACGAAGGCGAAATCCAAAACTCGTTCGGCCTTCGAGTCGGAGACCCGTATTCGGAAATTCGGAAAGATGAGGAACTGGAGCGACTGGAGGCCTTTTTCGCGATGAAGGGCTACTTCCGAGCGGACATCTACATACGCGACGGCGCCCTCTACGACCCCGCTTCCAATAGCGTTGCCTTGACCTTGCGGGTGGTCCCGAGAGAGCGGACCGACTTTCGCATCGAAGGTCTCGACTGGTCCGAAGATCGAATGGCGACACTGCCCATATACTCGCAGCGCGGTCCAGCCCTGGTCTTCGTCGAAGAAACTGCGGCCGAAATCAAGAAGCAGCTTCAGCAGGAAGGCCATTTCCTGGCAAGCGTTCGCGTCGATACCGTCGGGGGATCGAATCCAGCGACTCTGATTTACGTCGAACCGGGGGATCGCTACCGCGTTTCCGACATCCGCTTCGAAGGCAATCGGGTCATCGACTCCGCTCTCTTGGAGCAAGTCGTCTCCGTTGAAAAAAAAGGCCTATTCAGTAGGGGGCGGCTCACCGACGCCATGCTGCAGAACGACCGCGAAAACTTGAAGTTTCTCTATCAGCAGCGGGGCTATCTCGATACCCAAGCGGAGTACGAACTTCTGCCGGAGGGACCCGGCGTAGCGGTCCTCTTCCGAATCGATGAAGGACCGCGTACGTTTGTGCGAGAACTGCTGATTACCGGCAACGAAGAAATCTCCGAGGCGCAGTTGATGGAAGAGATTCAGTTGCGCGAGGGCGCGCCGTTTTCTCCCCTGGCGCTGGCGCAGGATCGAGCCGACATTATCGCCAGGTACGAAAACCTCGGCTACCGGGACGTGGAGTTTCGCTCCCACGTCGAGAATCTGGAATCGCAAAACGCTTCGGTGACATATGTGATCACCGAAAATCGGCAGTATTTCTCCGATGAGGTGGTCATTTTCGGAAACCTGCAGACCCGGCTCCCCGTTATCGAACGGGAGGTGGCCATCAAGCCGCAGTCCCCGCTCTCCTTGGAACAGCTTCTGCAAACAGAGACCAATCTATACGGACTGGCTATTTTCAACCGGGTTCAGGTGCGCACCGTCGACACTGTAAGGGACCCCCTGCTGAAAACCGTTCTGGTCGATGTCACGGAAGGAAGAAAATACACTCTGCTTTACGGAATCGGCTACGAACAAACCCTGACCGACGCCCGTTCCGAAGGATTGAGGGGAACTTTCGGGATCACCGACAACAACTTTCTGGGAATGGGGCGCTCGCTGTCGCTGGGCCTGCGCGCCGGATCGCTGCGACAGCGGGGAAACCTATCCTACACCGTGCCTCGGCCTTTCGGGCGCAATCTGCCTTCGATTCTCTCGTTGACGGCGGACAATCAGCGTCGAGTGCGCAGCGGCGACGATGCGGAGCTGCTCAACATCGCAGGAAGGCCCTTCGATTCATTGCGCCTGATCGGATCCAGCCAGACGGAACGTCGCCTGAGCCGCAGGGAGTCCCTGTTTTTTCGATTCACCTTCGAACAGATCAGCCTGACCGTGCCGGATGAATTGAGAACCCCCCTTCAGTTCTTTCGAGAGGAGGAGGAACTTAGACTCTCGAGCGTCGCGCTCAGCTACCTGAATGAATCGCGGGACGATCCGGCCGACCCCACTTCCGGATTCTTTGTGAGCGGAGAGGCTCAAACGGCCGCACGCCCCCTGGGCTCCAATGAGGAGTTCTTTCGCTTTCTGGCTATCGGCCAGTACTATTATCGAGCCTTTCCGGACCTGATCGTGGCCGCGTCGTTGCGCATCGGGTTTATCGAGCCTTTCGGGATCACTTCCGCAAAAGACGTCGCCAACCCTATTCCCATCAGCGAGCGCTTCTTTGCCGGAGGGCCCTCCAGCCTGCGCGGGCTTCCTCAGGATCTGGCGGGACCCCTTCTGCTCGACGAAGACGGAAATCCGTTTCTTGTAAACCGTGGGACCGTAGCGAATCCGGATTTCACGGCGATACCCCTGGGAGGCAACGCGCTAATGATCGGAAATCTGGAAGCCCGCTTTCCAGCTCGCGGATTGGTTGGGGGCGCGCTGTTTTACGACATTGGAAACGTATTTCCAACCATTACCAAAATCGCCGAAACCAGTTTCAGCAACGCCGTCGGAGCCGGGGTGTTTTTTCGAACCCCCGTCGGCCCGATCCGGCTTGACGTTGCTTACAATCCAAATCCGCCTCGAGTTGAAGGATTTAATCGATGGAGCTTTCACGTCAATTTAGGTCATCCTTTCTAGCCGCCGCGCTGGTCTTTTTCGGATCATTCTCCACGGCGATTTCTGCGAGAATCGTTGACCAGATCGCCGCCGTCCTCGAGGACGAAGTCATCACTCTAACCGATTTGACCTGGTTTCTTCAGGACCGCAACGTTCCGGTTCCCGACGATCGCGATCGCCAAATGGAATTCCTCCTGGAGGTGCTCAACCAGATCATCGACCAACGCCTCATTTCCAGAGAAGCCGAGCAGACCCCCTTCATTCAGGTGACGCCACAGGAGATTGATGCATTTATCGAAAGCCGCCGCCGCTTTGAATCAGAACAGGAGTTCCAACAGCAGCTCGACCAGATGGGAATGAGCGTCCACGACTTTCGGGAAACCGTCTACCGCAGGATCGCCGTCAACAAGTTCATCCAGTTGCGGTTCGAGCCCTTCATCATTGTGCTGCCCGACGAAATCGAGGAGTACTACGAACAGGTGTACGTGCCCGAAAGGGAGGCCAACAACGAGCCGGTACCTCCTCTGTCGCTTGTCGAAGAGTCGCTGCGCAGAGTCATTTCCATGCAAAAGACCGACCGGGAACTGGACCGCTGGCTCCTAAACGCCAGGAGGAAGCAACGAGTCGAGATT
>CAZAEY010000038.1:0-25507 GCA_964484155.1 uncultured Acidobacteriota bacterium | reverse complement strand
CGTGCTTCGTGCTTCGTGCTTCGTGCTTCGTGCTTCGTGCTTCGTGCTTCGTGCTTCGTGCTTCGTGCTTCGTGCTTCGTTCGATTCCGCAAGGGAATGAAAAATTCGGAATTGTCAAGGCTTGGGCGGAGGTTCTTAATTACGGCTTCAACTTTGGTCAGAGTAGGAGGATCAACGGTCCCTACGGGCCCGTCGCTCTGACATCCGGCGCTGCGACTGTTTCGTTACCTGAATTGCCTATCCCGTTCTTCGAACGCAGAACGCAGCACGCAGAACGCAGCACGCTCTTCGCGCTACGCGCCGAATTTCCTCAACCGCCCGGCGTAGGCGAGAGCCAGGGGCAGGAGCTGGTACGAGGGGATGCGTCCCAGCGTTCCCTTCAAACATTCCGTTTCATTGAAGGCGCTCAGCGGGCTCTTTCGAACTAATTCGGCATGCAAGAGGACGGGCACCGGGTGCCAACTGTGGCTTTTCATTGCGGACGGGGTCGAGTGATCGCCGGTGACGACCAGCACTTCGGGCTGCAGGTCCAGTACTGCCGGAATGAGTCGGTCCAGCTCTTCGATCGCTTTGACCTTGCCTTTGAAGTCGCCGTCTTCTCCCGTTTTGTCGGGGGATTTGAAGTGAAGGAAGAAGAAGTCAAAGCTCTGGAAATGCTGCTTCAGCGCCTTGATTTGAGGCCCGCCGTCCTCCTCCGCCGGATGCAGCGTCATTCCCAGCAGGGCGCACACTCCGCGGTACATCGGGTAGTTGGCGATGCAGAGCGATCGCAACCCGAAGCGCTGTTCCATGGAAGCATACGGCTCGTGTTTTGCGAAGCCCCGAAGCGTCAGGAAGTTGGCCTGTTTCTCGTCGGCCAGAACCCGCGAGGCCTGATTGAGAAATTCCTTAACGACTCGAGACGCTTTTTCGGACCCCGGATCGGTTGCCACCGGCTGCAAAGCGGGGATCCCCACGCCCTGCGGATCTGTGTCGGCGATGTCTCCGCGAAGCCCTTCACCGCGAAAGACGACCAGGACTCGGTGCTCCTTTACCGGTTCGATAAACAGCTCGATTCCGGGGATTGCGACCTTTTCCCTGAGTTTCGCGCAAATCCGTCGATTTTCCTCGGTGTTGAGCCTCCCGGCTCGCCGATCGACGATGTGGCCTTGGTCGTCGACTGTCGCAAAATTGCCGCGCGCCGCCAGATCGCGGGCGGTCAGGTTGAATTCGATTCCGGCGGCTTCCAGAACTCCACGGCCGATGTGGGCCTCTACCGGGTCGTATCCGAAAAGCGCGAAATGCGCGGGCCCGCTTCCCGGCGTAACGCCCGGCGCTACTGGGAGAATGAAGCCGCACTCGGAACGACGGGCCAGGTCGTCCAGGTGTGGCGTATCGGCCGCAAAAAGCTCCGTCTCGGAATGCTCGCCCATGGGCAAACCACCCAGGCCGTCCATAATGAAGTAGACGATCCGACTGCTGTTTTTTTCAACGAGGCTTTCGATCAACCCGCTGTAAGATGTCACGGAAAATCCTCCTGAAAGGGGGCAAGCCCGCCGCCGTCGCTTAATTGATTTCGGCCCCGGTTGCGGCAAAAGTCTGGACTAGCAGGTCTTCCACCGCTCGGCGGGCGGCCGGATCGGCCTGGGCCAGCTGAGACGTAATGGCGTCGCGTTGAGCGATGATAGTCTCGAAAGCGTTGCGGTGCGCCTCGTCGGCCGCGGATTCGGAAAGCCTGCGCAGGCTGTCGAAAAGTCGAGTGGACAGCTCGGAAGCGATGTCAAAGTTGTTTCGGTTCACCTGCAAGTAGAGACGGGTCGCCAGATCGCGCGTCCCGGCGCGTTCCTGCTCCGCACGGCACCCGGCCAGCTCAAGCTGTGCCTCTGCCAGTTCAGAGGTCCTTCCGTCCAGCTCCGAGCGCGCTTCAGCGGTCATCCGTTGACGGAGAAAAAATCCAAACAGAAAAGAGACCAGAACCAATCCAACGACTGTCAATAGAACGTGAGACCTTTTCATAGTTCCTCCAAAGGGTGCCTCAACAAGTTACACGGGAAACGGCGGCGCTGCAACGCATTGGACCTGCCACCCGTGTTCGCCGAAAATGACGGAAAAGGCACCGGTCGGGACCGGGCTGGCCGGGAAATCTGTCCGTCAAATGACTTCTCACGTGTAATATGCTGTATGCTTGCCTTCATCTGAAACGAATTCGAGACGGAGGTCACGGCGAGGACGTCACCGCTTTTGCGGCCCGGTCGGGAAGAGTGTTTCGGGCTTCAGGTTGCAGTCGATTAGTTTGATGGAGATGGGGCCTACGGAGGTCATTGGTTCATGGACGCTTCGGAGATTCTGGATGCACGGGATGCCGCCGAGTATCTGAAGATCAACGAGCAGACAGTGCGCCGACTGGCGCGCGACAGCGAGATTCCCGCCTTTAAAGTCGGGGGATCGTGGCGGTTCAAGAGAAGCTCGTTGGACCGTTGGGCGGCTTCTCAGGAGTCGCGGCCGGCTCGACATCGGATGTTAGTGGTCGATGATGAGGAGGCGATTCGAAGCATCATCCGGCGCACGTTTGAGAAGCTGGGTTTTGAGGTCGACGACGCAGGCGGCGCGCACCAAATTCTAGAGAGTTTAGAGGGCTCCAAGCCGGACATCATTATTCTGGACCTCAATATGCCGGAGATGGACGGGCCGGCTGTGCTCGAAAGGGTTCGAGCGCGGTGGGGCGAAGTGCCGGTAATCGTGCTGACCGGGTACCCGGAAAGCGCACTGATGGAACGGGCTCTGCAGTTTTCGCCCATTACGCTGCTTTCGAAGCCATCCAGCTCGGAACTGATCGTCAGGACAGTCAGAAGCATCCTTTCCGGAGGAAATCCGCGTTAGTCGCGTTCCGGCTCGCAGACGAGAGGCTAATGGACCCGTTTCTTTTGATCCCTCCAGTACTTTTCCCGCAGCTCCCGTTTCAAAATCTTCCCAGTACCGCCCTTGGGAAGGGAATCGAAGAATTCAAAGCTCTTGGGGCATTTGAAGGAGGCCAGCCGCTCGCGAGCGTGGCGGATCAGGTCCTCTTCGGAGGCGTCTGAGCCCGCTTTCAGGACGACCAGGCCCTTGGGAATCTCTCCCCATTGATCGTCAGGAACCGCAATTATGGCGCACTCGAGCACGGCAGGGTGGGACAGCACCGCTTTCTCGATCTCCAGACTCGAAATATTCTCTCCCCCGCTGATGATGATGTCTTTTTTGCGGTCCACGATCAAAACGTAGCCCTGCGAGTCGATCGTCGCCATGTCACCTGTGTGAAACCACCCGTCTTGGAACAGGCGAGGATGCTCCTCATCGTCCCCGAAGTAGCCCTTCATGACGCCATTGGACCGAACGACGATCTCACCGACGGTTTCACCGTCCCAAGGGAGCGCCGCCCCGTTTTCGTCCACGATGTCCACTTCGGCGCCCGGGATCGGGTAACCGGTCATGGCCTGAAGCTCCAGACGATCGGCATCGGTCAGCTTCAGATGACTCTTGGGACGGCTCAGGGTGACTACCGGAGAGGTTTCCGTCAAGCCGTAGCCGCTGGTGCAAAGACAACCGAACGTTTTCTCCACCTGTTCGATCAGCATCGGATTGGCCGCCGCTCCTCCCAGACTGACGGCGCGGACGCTGCTGAGGTCGTAGCGGGATGCGTCCGGATGGTTGACCAGCGCAGTCGCCATGGTGGGAACGAGAAAGAAGACCGACACGTGGTGTTCCTGGATCCGGCGGAAAACCTCCGTCGGATCGAAAGCCGGCAGCATGACGTGGGTTCCGCCCATCCCGGTCAAGATTTGCGGAGTTCCCCAGCCGTTTACATGAAAAAGTGGAATCGTATGCAGGTGGATATCCGATTCCAGGGTTCCCATGGCCAGCCCCGCTTCCAGAGCGTGAAGATAGAGATTTCTATGGGTCAGCATGACGCCTTTTGGCTGGCCGGTAGTGCCGGAAGTGTAAAAGATCTCTGCCACTTCGTCCTCGTCCAAAGCAAAGGGATCATATCCCGAATCGGGCGGGCTTTCGGCGAGAAGCTCGTCGTAGCTGTTTGGGTCGGCCCAACCGGCCGCTTCCCCCCGGTCCAGGCACAGGAAATGACTCACGCTTTGCAGGCGGGGTCGAATCGCCTCGATGGTTTCGCGAAAATCGGAATGAAACAATAGGGCTCGGGTCCTCGAGTGATTTAAAATAACTACGAAATCATCAGCCGACAAACGGATGTTGAGCGGAAGCAGGACGCAGCCCGCAAGCAGCACTCCGTAATAGCCCTCCAAAAGCGGATGGGTGTTGTAGGCCAGATAAGCAACGCGGGAGCCGCGGGGCAGATCCCAGGCCCTCAGCCCCCCGGCTAATCTGCGGCAGCGTTCCGCAAACTGACTGTAGTTGAATCTACGGTCGCCGTCGATGACGGCGATTTTTTCGGCAAACTGCCTTTCAGCGCATTGCAGGAAGCGAATGGGAGTCAAAGGAATTTTCATAAAACCGCCACGTAAATCTGCGCCGCCAGCTCTTTGCTGAGGCTGTGTTTGCGTCCGCTCACATTGACGTGCAACGGCCCGTTGATGGGCCCCCGCTCCAGGACTTCCAGCTCGACTTCCGGATAGATTTCGATCGAGGCCAGATAGCGCAACACCTCGGGGCTTCGGTCGCTGACCCGTTTGACCATCACCTGATCTCCCTCCGATGCGTCCCAGAGGCTCCCGAGAATCTCGCCCGAAATCTTTCCTTCTTTTGTGGGAATCGGATCGCCATGGGGATCTCGTGTCGGAAACCCGAGCGCCTCGTCGATGCGAGCCTCCAATTCCTCGGAGATAACGTGTTCGAGCTGCTCGGCTTCAGCGTGCACCTTATCCCATGAAAATCCCAGCACGTCGGCCAGGTAGAGCTCCAGAAGGCGATGGTGGCGGATCACCTCCAGCGCAACCTTTCTACCGGCCGGCGTCAGCCGCACTCCTCGGTAGCGGGCGTATTCGACCAGCCGCAGCGAGGCCAGCTTCTGCAGCATGTTGGTCACGCTGGCCGGGGTGCATTCCATTCTCTTGGCAAGCTGCGAAGTGCTGACCTTGTTCGACGCGGTGGACAGCTGGTAGATCGCCTTCAGGTAGTCCTCCATGGCGTGACTGATGACCGGATTCTGGGCGACCTCTTCTTTCTTCATCATCTCCTTATGCGGAACCCCGACCGTGCATTATTGGAGAGGAAATTGAACTTGCCGCAACCTCTCCGGTAAGATCAAAAAGGGCCTGAATTTCAGCTGTTTTCAGTATAACAAAGGCAAAGCGAAAAAATGACATCCAATCCTTCCATCGTTTCTCAAGACGAGGTCTTGCATGCCCTCAGGGAAGTCATCGACCCCGATCTGAAAAAGGACGTTGTGTCGCTGGGAATGATTCGCGACGTGAAGATCGACGGTGGCCGCGTATCCTTCCGCTTCGTTCTCACGACTCCTGCCTGTCCGGCGCGCGATCAGCTGCAAGAGGAGGCGAACCGAAGAGTTGGGGCCCTTTCCGGCGTATCGTCTGTTGAAATATCGATGGAATCTTCCGTGCCGGCTCACCGGAGCGGCGACTCCAGAAGGGTCATCGAAGGCGTAAAGAACATCGTTGCCGTCACCTCCGGGAAGGGAGGGGTCGGCAAGACTACCATCGCGGTCAACCTGGCCTGCGCCCTGGCCCGACAGGGGGCGGCGGTGGGCCTGCTTGATTGCGATGTCTACGGACCCAACGTGCCGATCATGCTGGGCCTTAGCGGACGGCCGATGTCGCGGAAGGGAACGATCGTCCCTTTGGACGCCTACGGTTTGAAAGTGATGTCGATGGGATTTCTGGCTGAAGGCGATACACCGCTGGTTTGGCGCGGTCCGATGTTGCATGGGGTGATTCAGCAGTTTCTCTATCAGGTGGCCTGGGGGGAACTTGACTACCTCATTGCGGATTTGCCGCCCGGAACCGGCGACGTGCAGTTGACGTTGATGCAGTCCGTTCCATTGATGGGTGGAGTGGTGGTGACAACTCCCCAGGATGTGGCCCTGGCCGACGCCCGCAAGGGGATCATGATGCTCAAACAGGTCAACGTCGACGTTTTGGGGATTGTGGAGAACATGAGCTACTTTGTCTGCCCCGGCTGCGGAAAAAAGACCGAAATTTTCAGTCACGGCGGAGGCGAGCGAACCAGCAGGCGGTACGGAGTGCCTTTTCTGGGAGCCATTCCGTTGGAAACCGCCGTACGGGAAGGGGGCGATCAGGGCAGGCCCATCGTCGTTGCAGACCCTGAGCATGCGGTAGCCAAGGCGTTTATGGAGCTTTCTGAGACTCTGGCTGCGCGCATTTCCACTTTGAATCTGCAGGCCCGTCCCACCGTGGAACTTCAATTGTAGAGCCTGCGATCCACGAGCGGCCTTCAGTTGCATCGTCGCTTGGGCCGCCTTATTCCGGGATTCCATCATGAAAATCATCGCGTTGGCCGGCGACGGCATCGGCCGGGAGGTCACCGCAGGGGCCCTTGAGGTCTTGCAAGCCTGCATCAATCGCTGGAGCCTGCCAGTTCAGATCGAGGAGCATCCGGTCGGTGGGGCCGCCATCGAACGGCACGGCGTGCCCTTGCCCGACTTCGTGTTGGAGGCGTGTCAAAGCGCCGGAATAGTGCTGCTGGGCGCGGTCGGCGCTCCGCAGTACGACGACCTTCCACCGCTCCAGCGTCCAGAACGCGCACTTCTGAAGCTGCGCAAGGAACTTGGACTGTTCGCCAATCTCAGACCCGTCATGACATACGCAGAGCTTCTCGAGGCGTCTCCCCTGAAGAGGGAGCTGATCGAGGGGGTTGACATCTTGATCGTGCGGGAATTGACTGGAGGAATCTACTTCGGGGAGCCGAGGGGACTGGAGACTCGCAGTGATGGGCGAATCGGCTTCAATACGGAAATCTACCATGACTGGGAAGTCGAACGGATCGCTCAGGTGGCCTTTGAAGCGGCTGCAGCCAGAAGAGGATTGGTCACCAGCGTCGATAAGTCCAACGTGCTGGAAAGTTCGCAGCTCTGGCGTAAGGTGGTGTCAGAAACCGCCTCCGAATACCCTCAAGTGAAGCTGGAGCACCTGCTGATTGACAACTGCGCCATGCAGTTGGTGGCGCGACCGAAAAGCTTCGACGTCATTTTGGCTGGAAATATGTTCGGCGATATTTTGAGCGATGAGGCCGCCATGCTGACCGGATCGATCGGAATGCTGCCCTCGGCCAGCCTCGGTCCCTCCTTGGAGACGGGACGGGCCGGAATGTATGAGCCGGTGCACGGATCGGCGCCCGATATCGCCGGAAAGGACATGGCCAACCCGCTGGCCGCCATCGCCTCCGTCGCAATGCTGCTGCGTCACTCCGTAGAGCGGGAGGAAGCCGCCGCATCGGTGGAGCGAGCGATCGCCCGGGCCTTGCATCGAGGCTTCCGGACGGCTGATATCGCCGGCGCTCGAAGTCAAACGGTCGGAACTCGAAAGATGACCGAAGCCGTTCTTGAAGAACTGGCCGAACCGTAGCGGTCTTCGTGCTGCGTGCCGCGTGCTGCGTTCTGCGTGCTGCGTTGGATGTTCTAAACCCCGAACCCCGAACCCCGGAACCCTCCGCTCCTGCCGCGCCTTCAGCGCTTGCGACCGCGCGGCCCGGCGCGGCTTTCTGATATAGTTCCCGTTTATGCGGAACAATCCTCGAGATCTTATTCTAACGATTCATCGCAATCATGCGAAGGCTTGGGAGCAGAGGAATCTGGATCAACTCCGAGAGCTTTACGCCGACACCGCAGTGATCTTCTATACCGAATCCCCCGCCCGCTTCAACGATTTTAAGACCTTTGAAAACACGCTGCAGCAGCAGTTCTCCCAGATCGAAGAGGTGTCGTTCTTCACTTCCAACATCCAGATTGAAGTGTCGGAGGATATGGCGTGGATCAACTCTCAGTATCTGAAAGCCTTCAAGCAAAACGGCGAGATGTTTCGACAAAGCGGCCGCTGGACGGAGGTTTACCAGAAATTCGACGAAGACTGGAAGCTGGTCCATCTGCACGCCTCCCCCAATCCGGAATCTTAAGATGAGGCGGGGCCGCTCCGCTGCGCCTCCTGCCGCCTCAAGACCCGGGTCCGTTTTCGCTTTTCAAAAGCCAGCCAACCCAGCAAGTAGATAAATCTAGGCAGAAAAAGCGCCCCTTTCAAGATGGTGCGCCCGAGCGAAAAGGCCGCCCCCGAAGAACGGCGCCGGTGCAAAAGCGACCCCGCTGAGCTGGAATTCAAGTAATGGCAGTGGAGGTGTTCGTTAAACGCCAGCCGATGGCGAACGGGATAGAGGAAAAAGATCAGTTTCTGTAATCGAAAGATGGGGCGGCCTGTTAAGGCCGCGGTGACGACTTCCACGTCAGCCTTCACCAGTTTCCTCAGGCCGAGCAGATTTTGAAAGGAGATGCCAGAGCTGTACGGCACGATCCTTTCCACGTCCGGTCTCGATTCAAAGAAGTGGCGTCTGGATTCATTGCAATAGACGGTAATTCGGGGATTCGGCGCGATCTTCGGATGGTGCAGGGAGTCGAGAAGTTGGCCACAGAATTCAAGTCCTTCAGTTTCCAGAAACAGGAACCGCTGCGCTTCCCGGAGGTGAATCGGAGTCGACTCCAGAAATAGTCGAATCGTTTCGCCAAGCCTTCGTCTCCGCAGAAAGAAGCAGTCCAGATTGCGGTTGAAGGCCAGCCGTGCGGCACCCGGAAGCAGCAGGAAGAGCAGCTTCTGCTGCAGAAACCTTCGCCGCCTGGTAAATAGCGCTGCAACGGCATTTGGCTGCTCTTCGGCCAGCTTCCGGGCAGCCCGCAGGAAGGAAACAGATCGTCGCGACTCGTACGACAGGACCCGTTTAACCCCCTCCATTTCCGCATAAGCCTCCTGCAGCTCTCGCGGACAGATGACGGTGAATGCGGGGTGGTTCGCCACTTCAGGCTTGCGAATGGTCTCCAGAGCCCGACGGCATTCCTCCATCGTTCCGGAGTGGATCCAAGCCACCCGGAGGCCGGCCTCTTCAGGATGGAATTCGGACTCGAACAGCAGCGGTTTCTTGCGGCCCAGTTTGCGGGCGGTTCGAACGGATAGTTCGTAGCATTCGAGAGCCGAGTCAAACACCAGTTTTCTGCGAAATCCGCTCAGGAGAAAATAAGCCTTCGCCTTTCGGAAGATGGGTCGGTGGGAATAGACGCAGCAGATCGCTTCCGGATCGAACTCCCAAACCCGGCGTCTGATTTGCCAGAGTTCCGAAACGGACGGACGTGCAGGCGCGCTCAGGACCCGGCTGAACTCGGCGGATTCCGAAAACTCTGCGCGGTGGCGCTCGGAGCACAATAAAAGCAGTTCGGCCCGGGGATACAGCCGCGCACTTCGGATGCGTCGCGCCGCTTCCAGCATATAGCGGGGCGTTTCGGTCTGCAGAAGCAGGATTCTTCTCACCTCGCGTACCGGCGCCCGGCCGTGCCAAAATCGGCGAAACAGGTGGCGGACCAAGCTGCTGCGGTTGACTTCGAAGCTCGCCCCGGTCTCGTCGACCGCAACGACGCCGTCGATTCCAAGGAGCCAGGGAATCAGCTTGAGCCGGAAAAATCCCGGACGGCCGTCCAGGAAGAGAATAGCGCCCGAGAACCGTTCCCGTCGAAGGACTCTCCATTTAGAGAAAAGGGATCCTCCTTCGAGAGCCTTGACTTCAGCCTGGGGATCCAGACGGCGACTCCAGCGGGGCCGCGTCCTTTCCACCGTTTCGTGCGAGGCGCTTTTGACGAGCAGCACCCGGCCTCGAAGCTGACCAGCCGCCTCCGGAGTTCCCCCTTTATGGCGCTCTGCGTCCAGAGCGTATGGGGGCTTCAGGACTGACGTCAATAGCAGCCGGAGGCTGCAATCGTGGATTCTTCCCGAAAAATCGACCGATTTTCGCTGCTTCGCCGGAATCCTCCAGGCTGCAATCTTGACCCGAGCGAACCCGCGGCTGACAAGGGGAAACAGTACCAGGTCCCATTCCAAATCGGCGGGGATGTCAGACAGCGTCCAACAGCGCTCGAAGCAGGCGGAGGCGGGGTCTGCTTTCGGGGCCGCACTCGCAACCCGCAGCAGTTCCAGGCTCCATTGCGGATGCTGCCGCCGGAGCTTGCGCGCCAGGTGCTGAAGCGTTCTGAGCGATGCGCATTCCACCAGGAGAACCCGCATCCTATTTTTTCTCCTGCATAGAATCCTGATACAGCTCGCAAACCTGGTCGGCCAGACGGTCCCAGTCGTAGTGCCGTTCGACCGTGCGGCGGCCGGCCTCGCCCAACCGGCGGCAGAATCCCGGATTCCGCAACAGCGACAGCGTCCACATCGCAAAACGTTCCGGCTGATCGGCGATCATAATGTTCTCACCGTGAGATGCCCGGAGACCCTGGCAAGCCAGCGAAGTGGCCACTGTGGCTCGACCGATCGCCCACCCCTCCAGGATCTTCCCCCGAATTCCGACGCCGGTGCGAAGCGGAACCACGACGACCTGCGCCAGTTGATAGTAGCCGCGGATGTCGTCGACGAAACCGGTCACCGTTATTTTGGGATTCGTTTCCAGCTCCAGAATCTCGCGTGTGGGAGACGAGCCCACGATGTAGAGGTGCGTTTGCGGCCTCTCCCGCAGGATGAAGGGGAAAATCTCATTGCAGAAGTATCGCATCGCGTCGACGTTGGGCGAGTGCCGGAAGGCCCCCACGAATACGATGGAGTCGGGTTCGATGCCTTCCTCTTCAAATTGAAATTCATTTGGATCCACTCCCGTGTTGATCACAGTCAGGCGATCCGGTTCCAGAAATCCTTCCAAATACTCTCGATCCTGATCAGTCACGCAAACCACCCGGTCGACGAGTCGGCAGAGCTCCAATTCGCGATACAGCGTCTGCATTGTGTTGTAGTAGCCCCGCAACTTTCGAAGCCAGTTCCGTTCGACTTTCACGAGGGTTCGGTGAGCCGCGTAGTTGACTTCGATTTCGGTCAAGATCTTCACGGTGCGGGAAGCGAGCAGGTCGTGATAGAGAGCCATCTGGGTCCATTCAAAATGGGCGATGTCAAAGTCCTCTTCGGCAAGAAGATCGGCCAGCGCGTTGCGAAAAGCCGGGCTGTTGAATTCCTCGAAGGGCTCATAAGGGAACGGGGACAGCGCTTGAAATTTATTGCGTGGCACAGCGATCACGCGGCGGCAGCAGTCGCGCGCCTGTTGTGCGAAGCGTTCGTCATCGCTTCCTTCGATAAAGCAGACAAGTGTTACGTCGTGGCGCTGTGCTGCCCGGGACATCAACTGAAAGACTCTCCCCGCTCCGCCGTGGGTGCCCAGGTGGGGCAGATAAGCGCTTACTATCAGCAGTTTCAGGCGCCCTCCCTCCGTATCGGGACTGCGATCGGGGAGGAACCGGTTAAGAAAGCGGACCGGTTGCCAAGTCCATGCCTCCAGTACGGCGTCGTCGACGGCCCGGCGCGGCTCTTGAAAACGAAGGGCAAGAACCGCCGGAAGCATTCGCAGGCTCCACAGATAGGCGCCCATTCCGAATCCTTCAGGCAGATCCAGCGGGTACAGAAGAAAATGCTTGAGGAGGCGGCGAAATTGGAAGTTCTTCCACAGATACCAGAGCTTCCGCTCCTCGATGAGCGCATGGAGCTGCTTTGGCGCGAATCGCCGGGCGCTGGTGCTCCGATGCTTGTGAAGTACGCGGCTCTCGGCTGCCACTTGAACGGTCCATCCCCTCCGCCAGGCTCGATAGCTGAGGTCGGTATCCTCCAGGTAACAGGGCGAGAAGATCGAAGAGAATCCGCCCAGCTGTAGAAAACGGCTTCGATGGAAGGCGGCCGCGCCCCCTCCCGCCCACAGGATCGGCAGGCGTCGGCGTGAAAAGTGCGCCGGACCGATCGGCGCGTGCTCGAGATGGAAATATCCCCTCCGAAAGCGTCCCCTGGTGTTGCCGGTCTCTTCCCGCCGCCGCTCCGGCGGAAACTCGATCTGGCTGGAAACGGCAAACAGAGCTGGATCCTCAAAAGCATCAAGCAGAGAAGGAAGAAAGTCCTCCTCAACGATCATGTCGTTGTTCAGCAGCACAACGATGTCGCGGCTGGCCGCGCGGACTCCCCGGTTGTTGCCTTCCCCGAATCCCAGATTGGCCTGCAGAGCTACCAGTCTGATCTGGGGATAGTGCTCGGCCAGCCATTCGGCGGTGCCGTCTTCGCTTCCGTTGTCCACCACTAGAACTTCGTGCGACCCGCCAGCCCGGGAAAGGGCCCGATATAGCGGCGGGAGGCATTCCTCCAGCAGCTTCCGGCCGTTCCAGCTGACGATCACTACGGAGCAGGACTCGCGGTCGACCGCAGGCGCATCCCGGCCTTCCACGGGCTGAAAGGCGAATATGAGCCGAAAGGCTCGAAGCGCCTCGACGGCGCCGTGCAAGATGGCCAGCAGGAGTTGAACCGGCAGCAGAAGAAGCCATTTCAGCGGACGCATCATCAACGCAACGATAGGGAAAAGATCATGACTCCGAGTTCCCGCTCGTCCATTTCGTGCCGCGAGCGGTGCACGCGTGCGCAATGTAGTTCGACTGTAAAGATCCGACGCGAAGTGTCCGGAAATGGGATCAGGTAGTGCAGATCGAACGGTTGATCGGGTTCAACCCGATGCGTTCCAACTTCGACGCCGTCGACCCGGACCGTCAGCAGGTTTTCAAAAGGACTGTAGCCGTACAAGTTCAAATAGCTGCACGGCTCCTCCGATTGCAGATAGGCCTGCGCCTGCAGCCGCGTCCAGCGGAAGCCGGTCTTGTCCCGTTCGTGCCAGTACCAACCCTCTCCCAATTGGCGTCCTCCCGGACTGACCGAAAAATCGATGCGCGGCTGGAAGTCCGAGTCGCCTTCGGACGGCTGGTTCTGCTCGTGACGCCAGTTTGCGCGAAGCTTCAGGCGCAGGACGTCTCGCTCTTCGGCCCGCACCAGAATAGGCCAGAATTCGGCGTGCACGTGCCAGCCCAGACCGCAATAGGACAGCCATCCCCAGAGAGGATGCAGCCGCACGAATTCGGCCCGGTCCATGCAGCATGGAAGTTCGTGCAGCGGGAGCAGTCCGGCGGCCCGAATAGACCTTTGCAGAAAGCCGGGGCGGACCATCCGGATGTTTGCATGCGATCCATGCTCCTTCAAGAAAGCCGGATTCCGATATCGGACGTAGTGGTCTCGCAGAAACGAAGGCAGGTAGTGCGGAAAGCGGAGTTCGGAATGAGCGTCGTACGGATACCACCAGTTGGGAGTCGTCAGAAAAATCATTCCGAGGCGGCGAAGCGTCCGTCGCATCTCCCGCAGAAAGCCCTCCTGAGCTCGGGGGCCTCCCGTAACGTGCTCCAAAACGTCCAAGGCGAATATGTAGTCGAAGCTGTCGGAACGGAATGGAAGGCGTTCGCCCACGCATTGCAGAAACGAGGCCCCGGAGCTCTTTTTTGAAAGCTCCAAGACGTGGCGATGCACGTCGCCTCCCGCATAGCGGGCCCCTCTGGGGGTGACGATTTCCGCCAGACCGCCGGCCCCGCATCCGATGTCGAGAACCTTTCTCTGCCGAAAATCCGTTGGAACTATAGCTTCAAAACCGGACAGCAAGCGCTCGTTCCGCAGCCGGGACTCCCGCCAGTATTGAAGCCAGCGCTCCACATAGGGTCCCGAGTCCATTCCAAAGAGGCTGCGAGCCGTTTCCTGCAAGGTCGAGGAGTCAGAGCGCTGGGGAGGCCTTTGAAACGTTTCCGGCTCTTCTTGCATCATGAATTCCGGTTCCGTGCCGCCGCTGTGGCAAAATGGTCGCCGGGCTGAATTTCGCGACCGGCAAAAAGAGGGTAGCATAGATAAATCGCCGCAGCGGGCGGTCAGCGAATGAGGAATCGAATGAAGAACCTGGGCGCGCTCCTGCTCTTGATATTGTTAGGCTCCAACGCTTCGGCCACTTCCGTACAGACGGTCAACCTGATCGAAATGGTGGAGAGCGCGGCGCGCATTTTCCATGGGCGCTGTCTGTCCGTTCATGAAGTGGTCCCCTCCGAGGATGAAATATCCTATTACGTCTACGAGTTCGAAGTGCTGGACGGGATTCAGGGAGTCGAAACCGGCGAAACGCTCCGGTTTCGACAAGTTATGGGGTTGCGCGGCCGCCATTTTCCCATCCGAGGGCTTCCCACCTTTCAGCCGGGACAGCAACTGATTCTGTTTCTGCACGGCGACGGTGAAACCGGCCTGACCAGCCCCGTTGGACTTCACCAGGGCGTGTTTGAACGACGAGAGGACTCCTCCGGCGGAATCGGCTGGCTGAACGGAACCAACAACACGAACCTGGCGGCGGATCTGAATGCCGATAAGGCGAAGCGATTAGGACTGGATCCGGCTCGCCTGGAGGAGTTTCGTCGTGGCAAGGCCCTCTCCCTTGAGAGCCTGAAGTGCTCCGTTCAGGGCATCCAGCGCGTCCTCTCCGAACGGAAAAGCAACCTCAAATGAAGCTCGGCGCCGGCAGGATTCTTCCCTTCACGCTGACTGCGGTGGCGCTGTGCTTTGGAAACGCCCTCCTGTTTGCCGGCGGACCGATTCAAGTTCTTCCAGGAGGATTCTTCCTGAGATGGAACCCGGCTCAGCCGGTTGGATTCGCAATCGATCAGGGCCCGTTGAGCGATCTGGTCTCGAACGAGCAGGGCGCCGAACTGGTCCGAAGTTCGGCTCAAGCCTGGGAGGATGTCGAGACCTCCTCTCTGAAATTCGAAGATCTCGGGTTTCTGGACAGGGATGTCAAGACGCCTGCCGATCTGCAGGCCGTCCTCGGCGTGCCCAATCGCAGCGCCATCGTGTTTGACGCCGATGGATCCCTGACCGACGCCCTGTTGGGCGCAGGCTCCAGTCAATCCGTGCTTGGATTCGCTTCCGCGTTCGCGAACCCCGCCGGTACGGAATTCCTGTCGGGGGTTGCGATCCTCAACGGTACGAAAGCTCTGCAGTCGACGTTTCCGCAGGTGGTCACCCACGAGTTGGGCCATTTGATCGGTCTGGACCATTCTCAGGGCCTTTTGGAAAACGCCTTTGGAGTCGGCAGCCTGAATTTCCGGCAGCACCTTCCGATTATGTTCCCCCTTATTTTCAGTACCGGACCGTCGGAACCCCAGTTGGACGACGTCGTTTGGTTGAGCTGGATGTATCCGCAGGGAACGCACCTGCAGGAGGAAGCCGGGACGATTCGGGGCCAGGTCTTCAGGCGCAGCGGATTTCCGCTGGCCAACGCCAACGTGGTGGCCGTACGGGTCGAGGAACAGGAGGACGGCGCTCTGATTGAATCCCGCGAAATCTTCGTTTCCGTCGTTTCGGACTTTCTCCGGACCGGCGACGGGGCCTACGAGCTGCCGGGCCTCCCGCCCGGGGATTATGCCGTCTACATCGAGCCGATCCACGCGTCGTTCGTCAACGGCAGCAGCGTTGGCCCCCACCCCTTCTTTTTTAGCGACTTTCCAAAGGACTACTTCAACGAAAACGAATCGGGCGATTCGGCCCTCGACGACCCGGGCGAGATAACCGTCATCGAAGTCAAGGCCGGCATGACGGTCGAGGGGATCCACCTGATTTCGAACGAGCCGGCCAATCAACTTCACCTGCTGGACGACGACGACGAAATGCTGGTCGAATTTCCCGAAGGCTTTCGCTTCCCGTTCTTTGGAAAGAGCTACGCAGCGATCATCGTCAACAGCGACGGACACCTGACTTTCGGACTGGGTGACTCCGCGCCGGGTCAAGCCCGCGACGAGATTCGGTTTCTTTCCGGGCCGCCACGAATCGGAGTCCTTTTTTCCGATCTGGATCCCTCGCAGGGAGGGGAAGTCAGAGAAGAGATCGGCCAAGACTTCGTCCGCTTCATCTGGGACGGGGTTCCCGAATTCGGGGCGCCGCCCGGGGATCCGGGGAACGTCTTTCAGGTCACGCTGCACAGGAACGGCGACATCGAATTTCAGTACGAAAGACTCCGCATTACTCCCGATTTCGATCTAAACTTTCCACAACAGGGGCTGGGCGCCATCGTCGGAATTTCGCCGGGCGGACGCGAGGACGGACAGCCAATCGATTTCAGCGATAGCGCCGAACCGATCGCCATCGGATTCGATCCCATCTACCAGATCTTCCCGGGAAACACCCTGAACCTCGAGGGGCGAACCATACTATTCGCCGCTTCCGATGTCGAACTCCTATTTCCTTTCTATCAGGGAGACAGCGTGAACTTTACCGGTTTCGCGGTGACCAATTTCGGCGAGACGGAGGCGCTGCTCCAGTACGAAGGCTTCGATGCGGACGGTCAGCCGCTGCTGTTTCCCGGCAATCCTTCGGGCGCGAACGTGCCGGCAGGGGGCTATCTGGCCAGGCTCGGTACTGAGATTTTCCAGATTCCGCTGGCGACTCCCCAGAATGGCTGGGTGCGCATTCGTTCCAGCTCCCCAGACGTGGGCAGCTTCTTTCAGTTTGGAAACGGACTGGTCGGACCCCTGACCCGCGTGGACGGCTCGGTGGCCTTTACCGAAACCTCCAACCAGCTCTTCTTCACCCGAATTCACCACGGCCCTCAGTCGTTTCCGCTGCCGCTGGCTCAAAACATCCTGTCGGCCCAAACGACTCTTTTTATCGCTAACCCGAATCCCGAAGCAGTGACCCTGACCCTAAGGCTTTTCGCTGCTGGAGGTCTTCCAGTCGGAAACCCCTCGGTCCGAGATCTTCCAGCTAACGGCCTCCTCTCGGGAAACCTCGTCGATCTGTTTCCCCAATCGCTGCTTCCCGGATCCAGCCTTTCCGGCGGATTCGTGCAGGTCGATTCATCCGGCGGCGGAGTCGTCGGTTTTCAACTGATTGAAGTCGGCGACGGCGACACCGCCTTCGGGCTGAATGCAGCTTTTCCGTCTGACGACGAGGTCTTGTACTCGGCTCAACTGGGTCACGGCGATGCCGTCTTTACCAACCTCAAAGTGATCAATACAACCGATGATTTGAAGGTGATCGTGGTCAGCGCGCTGATCACGATGGAGGATGGATCGGTAGGGACTCCCGTCGAAAATCAATGGATCCTGGGGCCGAAACAGTCCCTGCAGCAGGACGCGGCGCAGTGGTTCAATTTTCCGCCGCCCTCTTCCCAATTCATTGTGGGATCGATCCGCATATCAACGCCGGAACCGGGCGGAATCGTGGGGGACGTCCTCTTCGGAGATCCCCAGCGCGCTGATTACGGAGCGGCCCTCCCCCTGCAGGGACAACTGTTCCGCCACGGAGTCTTCAGCCAGGTGGCCAACGGCACGTTGGATCCAAACGACCCGTCAATGGAAACCTTTACGGGCCTGGCCCTGTTTAATCCGAATCCGGTCCCCGCAACCGCAGTGATTCGGATCTTTCGATCCTCCGGAGAACTTGTCGGGCAGGCCGAAAGAATCCTGCAGGCCGGCCAGAGAATGTCGCAGACCCTGGAAGAACTGGCGCCCGCTTCGGCCGACGTCATCGGCGGCTATACCATCGTCACCTCCAACCAGCCCCTGGTAGGCCAGGTCCTGTTCGGCAACAGCACGCTGCAATTCCTTTCCGCGGTCCCTCCCAGAATCGTGGAGTGAGGGCGTTCGCGTGCTGCGTGCGGCGTGCTGAATCAATTCTCCGCAGTTTTTCGAATTGTCAATAGCCGGCGGGAGGTTTTCGGTCAAAATCTGTGAAATTCTACATCCGCACCAGGCAGCCTGATCGATATTGGCTGAAACAGATCGATTTCGGAGCACGCAGCACGCGGAACGCAGAACGAATCCGCCCATCGTTGTCAGAACAGTCTGGTACTTGTAAAAGCCGAGCGGAATGGCGGTCAGCGAGACTCTTGCATTTGCCCACGAAAGCGAAGAAGAATTCGCCCGGTTTCTTGATTTCTACAAGATTCGATGGTGCTACGAACCGGTATGCTTTCCGATCGCTTGGGATGATCGGGGCCGAGCGACCGAATCATTTACGCCCGATTTTTTTCTTCCCGACTTCGACCTGTACGTCGAGTTGACGACGATGAAGCAGAGCCTGGTGACCAAAAAGAATCGCAAGATTCGGCTGATGCGCCGGTATTACCCTGGTATCCGAGTGAAAATCCTTTATCGAAGAGACTATCAAAAGCTTCTCTTCAAGTTCGGAGTGAAGGCATGAACAGGGCAGTAGCGGAACGCCATGACGAGCCGGCAGTCGAAAAGGTTCTGTTTTCGGAAGAGCAGATCCGATCCAGAGTCCGGGAATTGGCGGCGGAAATCAGCCAGGATTACAAGGGCAGCGATCTGGTCATCGCCGGAATCCTGAAGGGCGCCCAACTCTTCACCTGCGATCTGGCGCGCAGTTTGAGAATCCCCGTCAGTGTCGACTTTCTTTCGCTTAGCCGCTATAAACGTTCTCCCCAGACTCGTGTGGTGGAGATCACCCAGGATTTGGAAACTTCAATTGAGGGAAGGGACCTTCTGCTGGTCGAGGACATCGTCGACACGGGCCTGACGCTGCACTATCTGATTCAACAGTTGACCGAGAGAGAGCCGCAATCCATTTCGGTGTGCAGCCTTCTGGACCGAAGGGCGCTGCGGTTGGCCGACATCCCCCTGCGCTATGCGGGGTTTCACGTCAATGAGGAATTCCTGGTCGGCTACGGGCTCGACTATCGCGAGCGTTTTAGAGAAGCGCCCTGCATTTCCGTCCTCAGCCGGGAGGGCTGGGAGAGCCCGGCTGAATGAGGAAGTGCACCACCAGCCAGGCTGCCAGAAACGCTGCTGGAAGAATCCATGCCCTTCTCAGCGGCAATCGACCGAAGCGACTCCCCGAACCCGTCCACTGCAGATCCGCTTTCTGGTAGTGACGCAGGTAGTTTTCATAGATCCCCAGCAACGTGGAATACGCCACCGCCAGAAAAACTGAAAAGAGAATGGTGAAAAAGGCGACGGCGCCCAGATAAAGACTCCAGCTCATTTTCGTACTTTCAATCGTCAGCGCAGAGTCTTTTCAATTGCTCGATGCGCCGGCGTTCGCGCTTGGTCGGCCTTCCCGAACCTCTCTCCCGCGTTCGGGGAGCGAATCCCATCATGCGCTCGCTCGGATCGACCGCCGGGCGAGGCGGGCTCCGATCGTCAAGCAGCGCCCTGGCTTCAGCTTTCGATACAGGCTTGTCCCGCAGACCGGTGACGACGAATTCGCGCCGCCTTCCGCCTTGGTCGAATTCGATGCGATCCCCCACGGCAAGCTTTCGATGAGGTTTGCCGGGCGACCCGTTGACCAGAATCTTCCCGGAGTCGCAGGCCCGGTTTGCCTGAGAGCGCGATTTGAAAATTCGGGCCACCTGAAGCCATTTGTCCAAACGAACTTCCACAGCGGTCAGTTTACAGAAAGCCGCCCTGTATCGAAACAATGGTTTGCCGCGTGTGGGGCTCCGCGCGCAGGCGCGCCTTTTGGCCTCTTCCGGACGTTGCATCAGTTCGGAACGCAATATCCTGCAGGCTGGACCGGATCCTATGAGCGTGGCTGAACGAACAGGTCGTTGTCTTGAAGGGATCTGCGGATGCGCTGAAATTCCGGCGCGACTTCATAAAACAGATCGAACAGGCGAGGGTCGAAATGAGTCCCGCGCTCCGCCTTCATCTGGCGCAGCGTTTCCTCCTCACTGATCGCCGGCTTGTACACGCGCTTGTGGACCAATGCATCGTAAACGTCGGCGATGGCGACGATTCGAGCCGACTCGGGGATGGTCTCTCCTTTCAGGCCCCTTGGGTAGCCTTCTCCGTTCCACCATTCGTGGTGAGACATGGCAATTTCTTCGGCCAGCTTCAAAAGCGGAATCGAAGATCCGGACAGTATGCGGGCCCCGATATCGGTGTGGTGTTTGACCTCGTCGAACTCGGTTCTGCTCAAAGGGCCTCTCTTCAAAAGAATTCTGTCGGGAATGCCAACTTTCCCGATGTCGTGCATAGTGGCGGCCAGGCGAATATCGTCGACCTGGATGGCCGACCACCCGGCAGCCTCCGCCAATACCGCCGCATAAAGTCCGATTCTGCGGATGTGCGCGCCCGTCTCGTCGTCGCGCTGCTGGACTGTCGAGAGAAGTCGGATTACTAGCTCCTCTTCGCGACGCCTGATTTCCACGGTGCGCTGCTGAACCTTTTCCTCCAGTTCGGCCTGGTAGTTCTTAGCGATCAGCTGCAGCCGCCGCCGTTCCAGCGCGTTGGCGACGTTGATGACGACTTCGTTCTGCTTGAAAGGCTTGACGATGTATCCGAATGCGCCCAGTTTGAGCGCATCGATCGCGGTCTTCGAATCGTCCACGCCCGTGCACATGATGACGGCCATGTCCGGGAACGAATCCGCCAATTCGCTCAGGAATTCGATTCCGCTTTCGCCAGGCATTCTGATGTCGCTGAGGACCAAGGAGTATGCGGCTTCGGTCAAGAGACTTTTTGCATGATAGGCATTTTCGGCCGTATCGCACTCATATCCCGCTGCCTCGATCCATCGCTTCAGGATGGCGCAAATGTAAGGCTCGTCATCGACTACCAGGATTCGATGGCTCTTCACCTGTGCCGCAGATACCAATTCAGGCTGCAATATCAGCATCTTTCCGGCGCATGGCGCCCCTCCGGTGTTTAATTCTCGGCCCCGGAGCCTTTATGCTGCACTGATAGCAAAAAAGCCGTCAGTTTGAAGAAATGATATCAAAATCCGTCAAATTAGAATAGGACTTTTTCGAGTAACCGTAAGCCAGGCGTTTAAAACGAGTGGATGCTGTCTTCGCCCGTCCACATTTTAATTATGAACTTCCAATTGCAGACAGAAGCTTCAAGAATCAAAAAATGCCGATCCAATGAATCCCGCACTCGAGAGCGGGGTCTTGCGCAGTCGCGCCCCTACTATTCCCGATTCTTTGTGAGTCGCCTGTACAGCTCCAGCGTTTCCTCGGCAATGGTTTTCCATGAAAAGAGCTCGACGACGCGCTTCCTTCCTGCTTCAGCCATCTTTCGGCGGCGGCTTTCGTCTCGAAAGAGTTCGTTGACGGCGGCAGCAAGGTCGGAAGCGAACCGGGCCGGATCTTGCGGTTCGAAATCAGGGGCGCCCCGACCCTCAAGGGGAACCAGCAGCCCAGTTTCACCGTCGGACACGGCCTCTGGTATGCCGCCGACCCTGCTGGCCACAACCGGGCAGCCGGCGGCCATGGCCTCCAGGTTGATGATTCCGAAAGGCTCGTAGATGGAGGGACAAACAAACAGAGCGGCGCCGCTGTACAGGCGGACCAGATCGGGGATCGGGACCATTTCTCGAATCCAGAAGACACCTTCGCGCTCCTGCTGAAGGCTGGCGATTTCGCGCTCCGTTTCTTCGCGGATCTGTTCGGTATCGGGAGCGCCTGCGCACAGCACGGCGTTTAAGCCGGGATCCACTTCCCGAAGAGCGCGGACCAGGTGTACGACGCCTTTCTGACGGGTCATCCGTCCAACAAAGAGCAAGTAAGGTCGGTCAGATGGAATGGCGTACTTTTCCAAAGCCGGAGCGGGGTCTCTCCGCCGGAACACCTCGACGTCGACGCCGTTGTAAATCACATGCACACGGGAGGGATCCAGGCGGTAATGTTCCAAAACCTCGTTTCGGGTTCCCTGGGAAACGGAAATGACCGCATCGGCCTGTTCCAAAGCCGTCCGCTCGATCCAGCAAGAAAGATCGTAGCCTCTGCCCAGCTGCTCCGCCTTCCAGGGCCGAAGCGGCTCCAGCGAATGGGTCGTCACTACCAGGGGAATTCCGTAAAGCGTTCGCGCCCAGACGCCGCCCAGATTCGAATACCAGGTATGACAGTGAACCAGATCCGCGTCGATGGGTGTCGCCACACTGCGCAGATTCACGCTAACTGGAGCCAACGCCTTGGCGATTCTGGGATCCGCTGGCTGCAGAGCCTCCTGCCATTCTTGCAAACCGATCACCTTCGGTCGCCCATCGCCTCCCGGTTCCCGCTGGCTTCCGAAGCAGCGCACCTCCACATCGATCAACGCCGCCATTTCGCGGGCCAGGTGCTCGATGTGCACTCCAGCGCCTCCGTAAACTTCGGGCGGGTATTCGCGGGTCAGATACAAAACCTTCATGGGTCGCCGATCATATCATCTCCCTCGCCAGTCGAATCGCCCGTCCGTCTCACTCTTCGGGAGGCTCGCTGGGGTTGATCCCACGCCTCGGCTCGCTCCGACCCGGCCCGACTTCAAACTCTCGAATGCGATCGATCAGATCGAACACCAGGCGGCGATCCTCTCGGGTCAGCGAGTAGATGTCGCTGAGCACTCGCAACGTCAGCGAACCTCCGCCCTGAAGGGTTACGTCGTATCTCTGCGGCGAAGCGGCCGCCGCGGTGCGAGAGGCCTCGCCGCGCGAATCGGACCGTGTCGGACCGCCCGACGAGCGCCGCGGCCGGCGATGGGGTCGGATGTAGGGAGAAACTTTAAGCCCGGCCTCCCGAGCCAAACGGATTAAGAAGGAAATGCCCCGACGCACCGTCTCGCCACCGGCGCCCTCCTTTTCAAACAGCTCTTCCATCTGGCGGGAAGTGGCGCTTTCCAAGCGAATCGAGCTGTCGAAGAGGAAAGGGTAAGCATCTCGAACAGCCTCACGCAGAACCTTGCGGCGCTCCGCCCCCTCAGCCTGCACAAGTCGTTCCAATCGGTCCGTCGGGAATCCGCCGTTTCGAATCAGGCCCAGGTACTGCAGAGACAGCAGCAGCTGCGACTGAATCGTACCCGACTTGTGAGCCAGCACGCTGCGGTCGATGCGGGCAGGGAGGCCTTGGGCGGCCAGACTGTCCAGAAAATTTCGAAAAGTCCGGTAGGAGACGTAGGGAGGAAGCTGCTTGGGCGCCACACGCTTTGTATATCATGATATATCACTTTTTGAAAGTCATATATCAATGTCTGACTTTTTTTGATTTTACATCGCTCCGTTCGCCACAATCCCCCTTCCAAATCGAGAAGGAGGCTTGGATTATGTTGCAGGAAAAAAAGGCGTTGCGAACTTACGAGCGAAACGGATTCCTTTCCTTTCGAAGGACGAAGGCCAGGTTGGCCCGGGGCCAGAGACGCCTGCGAAATTCCGAGGAGTGGAAGCGGGAAGAGCACTGGACTTCGGTGATGACGCACTTGGCTGCGCTCCACGTTTTCAACGAAGGTTGACTGCCCGCAACCCTTTGGGTAACAGGGGTTGGCGACCTCCGGACTGCATTGCTCGCCGTCGACAACGCTACGGAATCGCCTTCCTCTTCGGGCCTTGGCGGCTGACCGCAGATTCCTGGTGCACGACCCATCAGGACTTTCACCGCGTGCTGTTAAACCCGGGCGTTTCACGCTGCAGGTTGTCCGATCCGATTCCGGCATTTCCCGGAAGGGGGAACCAATCCTTGATAAAATGTGGTCCGCCAAACGAACGCAAGGCGTTCTTTGAACTCTAGGAATCGCGAAGGGACGACCGAACGAAGATGTCTGAGACAACCGCGCGGGAACGCGCCGTGACGGAATTCTACTTCCGAACGCGCCTGGACCGGGAGCAGGCGGAACGACGATTTTTGCAGACGCGGCAGTTCTCCGAAGAGATCTGTCGGCCCCTGGAAACCGAGGACTACGTCGTCCAGAGCATGGAATACGCCAGTCCGGTCAAGTGGCATCTGGCCCACACGTCCTGGTTTTTCGAGACCTTTCTGCTGTCTCAAATCCGGCCCGACTATCAATCGGTTTCCCCGCAGTTTGCCTACCTGTTCAATTCCTATTACGTGCAGGCGGGAGAGCGACATCCGCGCCCGCGCAGAGGCATGGTGACGCGGCCCACTGTAATTGAGGTTTATGAATATAGAAAGATAGTTACAGAAGAGGTCCTAAAGTGTCTTGAGAACACTGGAGAGGCTCTGGAAAGGATGCTTCCCGTCATTGACATCGGAATCCACCACGAACAGCAGCATCAGGAGTTGATCCTGACCGATCTCAAGCATCTTTTCTCGCAAAACCCGTTGCTGCCGGCCTATGCGGCCGAATCGAAAAAGGAAGCCTCCGGCCCGGGTTCGTTGCGGTGGATTTCGTTTGACGGCGGCATGCTGGAATTGGGACATGACGGCCAGGGATTCTGCTTTGACAACGAGCTGCCCCGGCACCGCCGATTTGCGGAACCCTTCCAGTTGGCCGATCGGCCGGTCACGGTGGGGGAGTATCTGGAGTTCATGAGCGACGGCGGCTACCGTAAGCCGACGCTGTGGCTTTCGGACGGCTGGACCCGCCGCCAGGAGGAGGGGTGGGAGTGTCCTCTGTACTGGAGGCAGGGGGAGAACGGGTGGGAGGCGTTCACCCTGTTCGGCCTGCGGCCGATCGAGCCGTCCGAACCGGTTTGTCACGTCAGTTATTACGAAGCGGACGCATTCGCCCGTTGGGCGGGCGCGCGACTGCCGCGCGAAGAGGAATGGGAAATTGCGGCCTCAGAAATGCCGACGTCCGGGCGCTTCGCCGAGGATCGGAGCTTTCACCCGAGGCCGGCGGCGCCTGAAGTTGGAGGGATCCGGCAAATCATGGGAGACGTTTGGGAGTGGACGCAGAGCGCTTATCTGGCTTACCCGGGCTACCGGCCTCCGCAGGGAGCGATCGGGGAGTACAACGGCAAGTTCATGTGCAATCAGTTCGTTCTGCGCGGCGGCTCCTGCGCGACCTCTCGCAGTCACATTCGGCCAACCTATCGGAATTTCTTCTACCCGGACGCCCGCTGGCAGTTCAGCGGCATCCGGCTGGCCCGGGACGAGAACCCTTCGTAAATCGGAGAAGCGCAGGGCATTAACGCCGCGCGCATCGCTCAGCTGCTCGCAGTTCTGAGGGCAGCGCGAAAAACCACCTGCAAAACGGGAAAGTGCTCGAAGCGATGGGGGATTTTGGAATACTTTTGTTAAGACTCTCGGGAGTCTATCTGGCATTGGGACACGGCTGGCCCAAAGTCCAAAGACTCTGGTCGGGCAATAGCGGCTTTGTGGACGGCGTGGCCAATCTGGGGTTTCCCGCGCCTTGGCTGTTCGCCTGGGCGGCGGCTCTGGCCGAAACCGTCGGCGGGCTTCTGGTGGCGTTGGGGCTGTTAACGCTTCCGGCCGCAGCATTCGCTGCTGTCACGATGTTTGTGGCGGCATTCTTGCGCCACGGCGCCAGGGTTCACTTTTTAGGCTACATCGGATGGAGTCCGCAGGACCCGGAACTGCTGCGCTCTTATGGAAATCCAGAATTGGCGATCGTTTATCTTCTGATCTTACTCGCGCTCCTGCTGCTGGGTCCCGGCCGGTTCTCGCTGGACGCCCGGCTGAAGACCCCCGTCTGGTTGAGCGGCCCACGCAGAAGAGGGCGCGGCTAGGCCTGGATCGCGCTGCCCCCAAACGGAGCCTAACGCCGGCGGCCTCTGCCGCGTCAGCGTTC
>CAZAEY010000037.1:20482-25552 GCA_964484155.1 uncultured Acidobacteriota bacterium | reverse complement strand
GGCATTCTGGGGCTGAGCGGTTCGAAGGCCCACATTGGAGAACAGTTGTAGAATGGTTTTCCTGCTCTCGTTCGATGAACGCTCTGAAAAGAGGCATCGGCGATTGGAATTGGTTTTTGGGTTCGACTCCGCGGCATCGAGTTGAGTCGCCGATGATTCGAACGGCCGGACTCACAACTTCAGGCGGCGGAAGACCCGAAGAAGGCAAGAATTGACCCATGATGTTAAAGGAGGAAGGCGACCGGTGACAGAAAGAGGAGAGAAGATTGAAAGCACGGGAGATCGTCTGCAGGTGCCCGACCAGCCGATGATTCCATTTATTGAAGGGGACGGTATCGGCCCGGACATCTGGGCGGCGACGCAGCGAGTTCTGGATGCGGCAATCGAAAAGGAATACGGCGGCAAGCGAAGGATCGCATGGGTGGAGATTTATGCCGGAGAGAAGGCGAAGGATCGAACCGACAATTGGCTGCCGGTGGAGACAGTCGAGGCGATCGCCGAATACCGGGTGGCTATTAAGGGCCCATTGACCACGCCTGTCGGCGGAGGCATTCGGAGCTTGAACGTCTCCCTGCGGCAGCTTCTGGACCTGTACGCCTGCGTCCGGCCCTGTCGATACATTCAGGGAGTCCCGTCTCCGGTGCGAGAACCGCAAAAGTTGGACGTAGTCATTTTTCGTGAAAACACCGAGGATGTCTATGCGGGAATCGAGTGGCAGGAAGGAAGCGACGACGCTCTCAAGATCATCGAGTTCATCAACGCCCAGTTCGGGAAAGAAATCCGGACGGACTCCGGAATTGGAATCAAGCCGATTTCGATCTTCGGCACGACCCGCCTGGTGCGCATGGCGATTCGGTACGCTTTGGAACACAATCGCCGCCGGGTCACTCTGGTGCACAAAGGCAATATCATGAAGTTTACCGAGGGCGCATTCCGGGATTGGGGCTATGAACTGGCCCGCACGGAGTTCGGCGACGTGTGCATCACGGAGGACGAGCTATGGGATCGGCATGGCGGGAAGGTCCCGGATGGAAAGATCGTCGTCAACGATCGAATTGCCGACGCCATGTTTCAACAAGTTCTGTTGAGGCCGGACGAATACGAGGTGATCGCGCTTCCGAATTTGAACGGAGACTATCTGTCCGACGCCTGCGCGGCGCAGATCGGAGGACTCGGCATGGCGCCGGGCGCCAATATCGGCGACCAGGCGGCGCTGTTTGAGGCCACACATGGGACCGCTCCCAAGTACGCCGGACTGGATAAGGTGAATCCCGGATCTCTGATCCTTTCCGGGGTGATGATGCTGGAGCACCTCGGCTGGCAGGGGGCCGCCGATCGCATTTACGAGGCACTGGAAAAGACGATTCAGCAGAAGCGGGTGACCTACGACCTGGAGCGTCAGATGGAGGGAGCGACGACTCTGAAAACGAGTGAATTCGCTTCCGCCTTGATCGAAAACATGTAGGCGGGAAGGAGAATGGAGCACATGCAGCACAAGGTCACGGTGGTGGGCGCAGGTCATGTGGGCGCGACGACAGCTCAGAGGATTGCCGAGAAGGAACTGGCCGACGTCGTACTGGTGGACATCGTTGAAGGAATGCCCCAGGGCAAGGCTCTTGACTTGATGCAGTCGGGACCCGTGGAAGGATACGACTCCCATTTAGCCGGCAGCAACGGTTACGAGCAGTCAGCCGGTTCGGACGTGGTGGTCATCACGGCCGGCCTGCCCAGAAAACCGGGAATGAGCCGGGACGATCTCCTGCTGAAAAACGCCGGGATCGTAAAGGAGGTGACGGAAAACATCGCGCGTCACAGCCCGGAAGCGATTCTGATCGTCGTCAGCAATCCGCTCGATGCCATGTGCCATGTGGCGCGAGGCGTCAGCGGATTCCCGCGTCAGCGTGTCATCGGAATGGCCGGCGTCCTGGACTCGGCCCGGTTTCGCACCTTCATCGCTCAGGAATTGGACGTTTCGGTCGAGAGCACCCATGCTTTCGTCCTGGGCGGCCACGGGGACACAATGGTCCCCTTGGCGCGCTATTCCACCGTAGCAGGAATCCCCATCCCCGAGTTGATTCCACCCGACCGGTTGGAAGCGATTATACAAAGAACCCGTGACGGCGGGGCCGAGATCGTCAAGCTCTTAAAGCAGGGGAGCGCCTATTATGCGCCATCGGCCGCAGCGGTCGAAATGGTCGAATCGATCTTAAAGAATAAGAAGAAGATTCTGCCCTGTGCGGCTTACCTGGACGGCGAATACGGCATCAGCAACCTGTACGTCGGAGTTCCTCTGAAGCTGGGCCGACGCGGGATGGAGGAAGTCATCCAGATCAACCTGACGGCGGAAGAAAAGTCGGCCCTGCAGAAGTCCGCCGGTGCCGTCCAGGAACTGGTCGACGTGCTCAAGGAAAACGGCTACCGCGTGTGATCTCGCTCAAATGATCGCAGGTCCGTTCAGACCCCGCCCAGAACGTCTCCGAAGTGATCCAGAATCCAGGCGTGGTCGGCGCCCGGGATTAAGCGGGCCTCGCATTGCGGGAGCGAGGCCGCGATGGCTTCGCTTAAGACAACAGGAAGATTGATATCGTCGACGCCGTGCCAGAGACTGACAGGCGCTGAGACGTCCTCCAACGCAAATCCCCACGGGCGCGACATCAGCAACAGATCGCGGGCCACGCCCCTGCCGCCCTGCCGAAATGCTTCCCGGATGCTGCGAACGATAACCTCCCGGCGCCCCTCCGCTTCCAGAAGCTGTCGAGTGGCCGGTGGGAACATGGGAAGAATCTCTGCCAGAAGGCGGGCGGGCATACGCCTCGCGCACCCGCCCGCAATACCGCTGAAGGCGTAAACGAAGATGGGCGCATGGCGGAAGACGGCCAACCGAAGTCGACGCCTCGAAGTCATCTGCGCCTCCACCAACGGGTGTTCGACAGGCCCCATAGCGCTGACGAGTCCGGCGCGCACGACCCGCCCCGGCAAGAAACGGGCGCAGACTAAAGAGTAAGGGGCTCCTCCGGAAACGCCGGCCACGGAAAACTCGTCCAAGCGAAGATGGTCCGCCAGCTCGCGGACGTCGTCCGCCCATTGCACCAGCATTCTTTGCGGGAGGAAGTCGGAAGTGCCGTAGCCGGGGCGTTCCGGCGCGATGAGGCGAACGCCAAGGCGGAATGCATGCCCTTCAGCGAGCCGGAAAAAGAATCGTGAGCCGGGAATTCCGTGAAAGAAAAGGACCGGACGGCCGTGGGCCGGTCCGAATTCGGCGAAGCCGAGGCGTCGGCCGTCTCGCAGGCGAATCGTCGCATCCCGCATGTTTCTGATTAGACAGGTTCGAGCGTTGAGTTGCTACTTTGAGAATTGAAGGCACATGTCGCGGACGGGGCTAGCGGCCTGTGGTGAAACTGTTGATGGGTCGTGTTGCGGGCATGGGAAGTTGACTGATCGCCTAAAAGTCGGCCGAGGCCTGAGGCCCTTCCCCAGGCCCACGCCTCCCGCTTGGGGAATACGGTTGACAGGGATCGTTCTCAGAGGTTGGCCAGTCGGATCAATCGCGAGAATTCCTGACGACGACCGCCGTTCCGTAGACGAGTAGCTCCGCCGCTCCAGCCATGACCATCGACGTGGTGAAGCGCACTCCGACGATGGCGTTGGCGCCCAGTTGTTCGGCCTCGACGACCATCCGATCGAGAGCCTGTTCCCGGGCCTCTGCGATCAGCTTGACGTATTCGTGGACTTCTCCGCCGACAATGTTTCTGAAAACGGCCATGATGTCGCGCCCCAAATGTCGCGCTCGAATCGTATTGCCTCGCACGATTCCGCGGGTTTCCACAATCTGTTTGCCAGGGATCAGTTCGGTCGTCACCACAATCATCGAAGCACCCCTTTATAGCGGTCGCGCCTGCTTTCTCTGAGCCTTTGAGAGAGTGCGGACATAAAAAGAAGGCCCAGTCCCAGAATCAAAGTGAAGAGTATGATTTTAGAAGCCAGCGTTTCCGACGGAGAGACGGCGAGTTGCCAGAGGCCGTAGGCGGCCGAAGCCATAATCCAGAAGAGGAGGAGCCCCCAGCCCAAACTCCGACCCAGTCTCTCGAAAATGCTCTCTTCGAGGCGGCCCCATTCCCGATCCTCCAGTTCGTCCACAACGATCTGCCGGGCCGCTTTCTGGGCCGCCTTCAGTTGATCCAGAACTTCCCTGCAGCGCCCGCAGTCGCGGAGGTGGACCTCCACACCCTGCTGCTGCTGCTGAGTCAGTTCATTGTCCAGGTACCCGGAAAGATGGACCTCAATTCGCTCGCATTTCATGATTGCCGCCGCCCAAAAGGGAGATGAAATTCTTCCGTGCGTGGTGCAGGCGAGACATGACGGTACCGAGCGGAATTCCTACAATTCCAGCAATCTCCTGGTAACTGTGCCCCTGATAATCCTTCAGGAAGATGATTTCCCGATGCGAGGGGCTGAGTCGGTCCAGAGCTTCCCAGATTTCCTTCTGCAGAACTTTCCTTTCGGTCTTCTGCCGGCTTCCGGGATCGCTCATCGTGTCGGACAGTCCCTCTCCGGAAATCTTCCTGCGTCTTCGCAGCAAGTCGATGGAGAGATTGCGGACAATCGTCAGCAGCCATGCACAGAACTCTTTGTCCAGCTGGAACTTGCCGAGATTCTGGAAAGCCTTGATGAAGGCTTCCTGAACGACGTCTCTGGCGTCTTCCTTGTTGCGGAGGTACTGGAAGGCCAGCCCGTAGGCGCGAGCGCGGTGCCGCGAGAAGATCTCGCCATAGGCGTCGGTTCGTCCGGCCAGGACCTGTTGCAGAATCTCCGTCTCGGTCATTTCCAACCTGCTAGTTGCGCTGGTTGCTACGGCGGCTGCCGCCGATTTATTCAATCTGCGGTTAACTGTCGAGTCCACTGCCGGCTGCGTTGACAGAGGGGGCCCGTTTCGCGGACCGACTCTTTTATGATATCCCGGAGGCGACGGGTTACGGTCCCCGCTCATCCCCTACTTTCGACCGCTCATTCCAAAAAACTGTCTTTGCGGGAGGAATTCATTGTCCGGTGCGCAGTTCCGGACGTATTCTA
>CAZAEY010000037.1:12187-20382 GCA_964484155.1 uncultured Acidobacteriota bacterium | reverse complement strand
AACTGTCTTTGCGGGAGGAATTCATTGTCCGGTGCGCAGTTCCGGACGTATTCTAAGAGCCAGCCCGAGGGAAAGCGAAAGAAAGCGGTAACCGCTCTATGCGAAAGAAAAACGCCATCCTCCTGAAATTCTGGGGCCTCCTGCTGATTGCGGGCGCCTTGATTATGGGCTCTACTCCCATTTTCGCCTTCGGGGCGGTAGCGTTCGGAGCTCTTTCATTTTTCTGGATTCAGGACATTCGACGGAGGGGAGCCAGTCAGGGGGCCTTATTGAGCGGCGCCCTGCTGTTTCTCAGCTTCTTCTGGTTTGTGGTCAACATCATGGTGGACCTGGCCATGTTGGTCGAGGCCTGGGACGCTAATTTTATGGCAGCCTTCATGATGGGCATCGCCTTTTTCTTTCCGCCCCTGATCATGAGCTCCTTCGCCTCCGAACTGCCGGCTCATTTGCCGGCGGCTCGAAAGTACCGTCGACTCTTGCTTTTCGGCTATGTCGCTTCGCTGTCCTGCGCATTGTACGTTTTTGCGCTGCTTTCCGGTCTGGCGCCTTATTCCGGGCCGCAGATTTTCCAGTATCTGGGCCTGACCCTGGGCTCTCTTTTTGCATTCTCCGGAATATACGGAAGCCTTGCGATGCGGTTGCGCAAGCCTCCGCAGCAACCGGAAGAGAGGGACCAAAGACGCTGGAATTACGTTCTCCTGGCCAGCATGGTGATCATTTTCTTCACTATGGTGTTCAGTTCTCGAACTGGAATAGGACAACTCACCAGTTTCCTGTCGATATTTGCTCGGTCGCTTCCGCTGATTTTTCTTTTTTTCAACTCTTATTACGAGAGCCGTTTCGAATTCTTCGACGTCTTTGTAAAGAAATCGACTCTCTTTTTCATGACGGCCATCGCTCTTGCGGTGTTTTTCCTGTTGACTCGGGACCTGCTGTTCGAGCCGGTGTTCTCTGGTCTGCGGATATGGGTCGTCGCCATGCTGCTGGCTCCTCTCGTCTTGTTGATGCATGGGCTGTATCGCGCGTTTGAAGGATGGATCGACCGCGCCTGGCTGGAAAGAGAGTTCAGTCCGGACAAAGCGGTCAAATTTTTCGCCGAGGGAGTGCAGGGCGCCACTTCGCCGGAAGAGTTTGTCTCCGAGTCGGAGCGCCGACTTTCGACCATCTACCAAGCGCCGGTCCGGATTCGAATGGGAAAGAACGACGATTCCGAAATTCCGTTTGAACCGGCCGTCAAAGTGGCTACAAAGGCCGGCCTTGTCGAAGGCGGCGGAGAGATTCTGATGGGCCCGCGAGCGAACCAGACCCCATACTTCAGCCAGGATGTCACCTTACTGACCGCCTTGGCGGATATTTTTTCCGTAATGCTGGGAAACGTTCAGCTTCAGCGCAAGAAACAGGAGCAGGAAAAGCGCGAGCAGGATCTGATCATTCATGCCAGCAGATCGGAACTCAAAGCCCTGCGCGCTCAGATTCATCCGCATTTTCTTTTCAACGCATTGAACGCCATCGCCGGGTTGATCCCCGGCGATCCGGAAAAGGCCGAAGCGACGGTCGAAGAGCTCGCGGAGGTATTTCGATACACCTTGCGCAGTTCCGAAAAGGAATTGGTCCGAATTTCAGATGAAATGGATTTCGTGCGCTCCTATCTGGAAGTGGAGAAGGCCCGTTTCGGACAGCGACTGCAGTTTTCGTTACAGGTGGAGCCGGAAATCTCCGACTCGTTGATCCCCACGATGATCGTCCAGACGCTGGTTGAAAACGCCGTCAAGCATGGCGTTTCCACCATCAAAGGCGTCGGCCGAATTCGGATCGACGCCCGCCGGGAAGGCGAAAACCTGGTGGTGGAAGTCGCCGACAACGGTTCCGGACAGGCCGCCTCCAAGCCGCCCCTTGAAAGCCGGAAGAAGAGCGAAGGCTACGGCCTACGAAACGTGCGCGAGCGCCTGAAAGGATACTACGGGCACGCTGGCGGAATGGAAATGAAGCGGGACGAAAACCGAAAGGAAACGATTGCGCGCATCTGGCTGCCGGCGCGTCGATCCGAAGAGTTGCAGCGGGCGCGGGGAGCATGATGAGGACGGTCCGCAGTTCACAGCCGATTCGAGTCCTGCTGGTCGATGACGAACAGCCTGCTCGAGATCGGCTACGACACCTCCTGAGTCGCTATTCGAATCTGGCGGTGGTGGCCGAAGCCGCAGACGGAGACGAAGCGGTTCTGCAGATTTCACGGCATCGCCCCGATGTGGTGTTCATGGATGTTCAGATGCCGGGAAAGAGCGGTCTGGAGGTCATCGCGGCCCTGACGCCTCCGCGGCCGGCCGTGATTTTCTGCACCGCTTTCGACCGCTACGCCGTCCAGGCCTTTGACCACCACGCCATTGACTACCTGATGAAGCCGGTCACTCGAGCGCGTCTGGAAGCCGCATTGGATCGTGTTCGCGAGCGGGCTCGCCTGGATGGACAGGAACCGGAGTTCCGGGCTGAAATGGAACGGGCCGAAGAGACTCAATCGTTTCTGTTCCCAAGGCGACAGCCACTCCTACGCACCCTGGAATACTCCGGAATCTGCCAGGCCGCCCGGGGAGTGGGAGGGGACTACTACGATTTCCTGGAGGTTTCACCGGGAAATCTGGGAGTCGCTCTTGCCGACGTCTCGGGCAAAGGGATCGCCGCCGCTTTGCTGATGGCTTCGCTCCAGGGTCACTTGCGAAGCCGGGCTCGAGAGGGGGCGCGGAAACCGAATCAAATGCTGGAGGAGATGAATCGTTCATTTTGCGAGGCGACGTCCGCCAGCCAGTTCGCGAGTTTCTTCTACGGCGTCTATTTGGAGAAAGACCGGACGCTTTGTTACTGCAACGGCGGGCACCTCCCTCCTCTTTTGTTCAGAAGATCTTCGAACGGCGCCGGGAACTCCGAACTGTTCTGCCGGTTGGAGACGGGGGGGCCGGTCCTGGGAGTTTTGCCCGAGGCCTCCTTTCAGGAAGGGACGGTCACACTGCAGGCTGGCGACCTGCTGGCGCTTTTCTCGGACGGCATCACCGAAGCGATGAACGAGCGAAGCGAGGAGTTTGGAGAGGATCGTCTGGTAGAACTCCTTGCGGCCCTCTCACACCTTCCCAGTCGAGAGCTTTCCGAACGTGTTCTTCAAGAGGTGGCGGCCTTTTCGGGAAGCGCCTCAGCCCATCGAGACGACCTGACGCTGATCCTTCTGCGGGTGCTGTCATGATCCGAACACTGATCGTGGACGATGAGGAACTGGCACGAAAAAGGCTGGCCGGACTGTTGAAGCCCTTTCCGGATATCGAAGTCGTGGGTGAAGCCGGCGACGGAGAAGAAGCGGTGGAGAAAGTTCTGGAGATGCGTCCTGATCTGGTCTTCCTTGACATTCAGATGCCGGAGTTTACCGGCCTGGAGGTGGCGGTTTCGCTTCCTTCCCCCAGACCGAAGATCATCTTCTGCACGGCCTTCGACCAGTACGCGCTCGATGCGTTCGAGGTGCATGCGTTGGATTATCTGCTGAAACCGGTGAGCCGCGCGCGTCTGGGTCAGGCGCTGGAGCGCGTCCGATCCCGCAGCGGGACGGAGTTGGATGCCATCGAAAGAGTTGCCGCCGAACAGGGCCCCCTCCGCTTCCTTGGCAAGCGGGGAACCCGATTTCACGTCGTGGGTCAGGAGGAGGTTCTCTATTTCTCCAGCGAAGAAGGATTGACCAGCATCCACACCGGACAAGGCCGCTACTGGCTCGACCCTACGCTGGCCGATCTGGAAGAGAGACTGGGCCGGCAGCGATTCTTTCGCATATCGCGGCAGGAGATTGTAAACCTGGAAGCCATCGATGAAGTCGTTCCGCTGACGGGAGGGTATGGGATGGTGATTTTGAGCGATCGAAGTGAACATGACGTCAGTCGGCGTCGTATGAAGGAGTTGATGCAAATTTTAACAGGCGAGAGAGGTTCGAATCGATGAAATTTTTGCGGTTCTTATTGAAGAACATCCTGCGAAACAAGCGAAGAACCCTGCTGACCGTTTCCAGCATCGCTGCGTCCCTGTTTCTGGTTGCGACCTTGCTGACGCTGCTCGATCAGCTGACCAACCCTCCCGAGACGCCTGATTCCGCGCTTCGCCTGATCACGCGTCACCGGATTTCGCTGTTCAACACGATCCCGATGTCTCACGGGGAGAAAATTCGCGAAGTCGAAGGCGTCGAAGCGGCGTATGGATCAATGTGGTTCGGGGGGGTGTACAAGGATCCGTCCAATTTTTTCGCCAATTTTTCGGTTGAGGCGGACCAATTCTTCGAGGTCAATCGGGACATGATCGTTCCCGAGGATCAGAAGGAAGCATTTATTGACGATCGGACTGCAGCCGTCGCGGGCGACAGTCTTGCGGAACGCTTCGGCTGGAAAATCGGGGACATCATTCACCTCGAGGGGGCCCTGTTCAGCTTCGACCCCGAGCTGACGCTGCGGGCGATTTACAGCGGCGGCGCCGACGACGGATCCAGTCTGTTCTTCCATTGGGACTATTTTGACGAGGGCATGAACCGGGCGGGAATCATCGGAACGTATACGATTCGAACCAGTTCGCCCGAGGTTCTCCCGGCGGTGGCCGAAACCATCGACTCGATGTTGCGGAGTTCGACGGCGCCGACGAAGACGGAGACGGAGAGAGAATTCATTCTCGGGTTCGTCAACATGCTGGGCAACGTTCAACTGTTCATCACCAGCATCGTTTCGGTTGTGATTTTTACCATCGTCCTGGTGGCGGCCAACACGATGGCCATGTCGATCCGGGAGCGAATACGCGAGGTGGGAATTCTGAAGGCCCTCGGGTTTCGCAGCTCGCAAGTCATGACGCTCTTTATGGTGGAATCGGTCCTGCTGGCGCTTACGGGAGCGATGCTGGGCGCCCTGGGGGCCTGGATTCTGCTGCCGAACCTGAACATTGCCGCCATTTCAGGCGGATTCGTCCAGCGGCTTGCCGTGACCGGCACCACGTTGTTGCTATGCGCAGGCATCGGATTGGCTGTCGGAATCGTTTCAGCCGGACTGCCTTCGTGGTCCGCCTCTCGCCGCCCCACGGTGCAATGTTTGAGGATGACGGCATGAAGATTCCGATCAAATACAATTTTCGCAGCCTGCTCAATCGCCGCGTCGGCACGGCGATGACGATGCTTGGGATCGGCCTGACTGTCGCCATCGTAGTGGTCATGCTGGCCATGATTCACGGCCTGGACGCCACTTTTACCGATAGCGGCGACGAGCTGAATCTGATTGTGATCCGGCAGGGATCGCAAAACGAGACCAACAGCTACTTCAATCGCGATCTCTACGAAGCGGTCCGATTCCTGCCCGGAGTGGCGCGAGACGGAAGCAATGAGCCGCTGGTTGCCGGCGAGATCATTACCGTCATCAATCAGTCTCGACTGACCGGTGAGACCTCTAACGTCACGATCCGGGGAACCGACCAGATGGGATTCCGGCTGCGCCCGGAGCTCAGCATCGTTCAAGGGAGAATGTTCCAGCCGGGGCTGCGGGAGCTGCTGGTCAGCCAGACGCTGTCGAATCGCTTTCAGAACATGCAGTTGGGAGACACGATGTACATCGATGAGCGAGCCTGGTCGGTCGTCGGAATTTTCGAAGCGGGCGGGACCGCGGTCGAATCTGAAATCCTTGCGCCTTACGAAGACGTTTCGCAGGAGTGGAACCGCCCGATCTATTCTTCACTTCTTGTGCGGGCCGAGTCATTGGAGGTCATTCCCGTGTTACAGGATCGCGTTTCGGAGGATCAGCGCATCCAACTGCAGGCCGTTTCCCAGAAGAAATACTTCGAGGATCAGACCGTGGCCTCCACAGGGCTCAAGGCGCTGGCGGTCTTTATCGCACTGATCATTGGCATCGGGTCCTGTTTCGCCATCATGAACATGATGTACGCGACCGTCATGGCTCGGCGGCAGGAAATCGCCACCATGCGGGCCATCGGCTTTCGCAGGCGAAACATCCTCGGATCATTCGTTGTGGAAGCGGCGATTCTGGCGCTGCTGGGCGGGCTTCTGGGCTGCCTGCTGGCATCCTCATTTCACGGATTCTCCGCCGGTACCGCCAATTGGGCCACATTCAGCGAGGTCGTCTACAAGTTTCGGGTCACGCCTCAGATTATGATGCAGGGCCTCCTTTTTGCACTGATAGTTGGAGTCATTGGAGGTTTTCTGCCGGCCCGCAGGGCGGCCAGGATGCGCCTGATCGACATTTTGAGAGGATAGAATGGAAGAAGATCTGAGAGCATTGAAAATAAATCGCCAACCCCGGAAAAAGAGCGATGGGAAGATATGGAAGTTGATCTCTCTGCTGCTTCTGCTGGCGTTGGCCGTACTTGCGGCGCTGTATTTCTGGCCCGTGGAAGAAACTACCCCGGTGCAGGCGGACGCGGATCCATCTCGGGCCGAAACGAGAGTTCAAACCGCCGCCGACCGGAATGAGGTTTTAATCGCTTCAGGCTACGTCGTACCCCATCACAGAATTTCCCTGGGATCGAAAGTGATGGGCCGGGTGGACTGGATGGGTGTGGAAAAGGGAGACCGGGTTCGCAAAGGTCAGTTGCTGGTCAAACTGGAGGATCGCGAGTTCCGGGCCCAATTGGAACAGGCTGAGGCGGCCTTTGCTGCCGCAAACGCATACCTTCAGGAGCTGCAAAGCGGCGCCCGGCCTGAGGAGATCGAACGCGCCCGCGCGGAACTGCAGCGGGCGGAGACGGAAAGCGCCCACGCCCGACAGGAATATCAGCGCCTGCAGTCGCTGTTGCAAGACGACGTCGTTTCGGTTCAGGAAGTCGACAACGCCCTGTCGCGCTGGAAGATGATGGAGGCATCGGTTCGCGTGGCCGAGAAGAACCTTCGCCTGCTCGAACTGGGTCCGCGATCCGAACAGATCGCGCAGGCAGGGGCCGAGGTGGAGCGTGCGAGAGGCGCCGTTCACTACGCCCAAACCATGCTGGATGCCACCGAAATCCGCGCGCCGGTAGATGGAACGATCCTGGCAAGAATCGCCGAAGTGGGTGAAATGATCACGACTTCGTTTGCCGGCGAAGCCGGCGCCAAATCGGCCGTCGTATCTCTGGCCGATCTGAACGACCTGATGGTGGAACTGGACATCAGCCAATCCGATTTCAAACGGATCTCGCCCGATCAGGACTGCCGCATGAGCCCGGAAGCGTTTCCGGATCGCCGTTATCGCTGCAGGATTTACGAGATCTCTCCGGAGGCCAACCGGCAAAGAGCCACCATTCAAGTCAAGGTCCAGGTGCTGGACCCGGACGAATTTCTGCGCCCGGAAATGAGCGCGAGAGTGACTTTCTTAAGAAAGGAAGAAGTCGACGATGAGTCAACCTCTGATTAAAGTTTCTCAACTATCGAAGATATTTCGAAAGGACACCGTCGAGGTCCGGGCCCTGGTGGAGATCGATCTGGAAATCCATCCCGGAGAGTTCGTCTGTTTGATGGGCCCCTCCGGTTCCGGCAAGAGCACGTTGCTGAACATCCTGGCAGGCATCGACCGCCCTACCTCTGGGAACGTCCAGATTCAGGGAGAAGACCTGGGCGACTTGAGCGAAGACGGCTTGGCCGGCTGGCGCAACGAGCACGTCGGTTTCGTTTTCCAACACTTCAACCTGATCCCGGTGCTGACGGCCTTTGAAAATGTGGAGCTTCCGCTATTGCTCACCTCTTTGTCGCGCCGCGAAAGGCGGGAGCACGTAGAGACGGCCCTGAAGGTGGTCGGGCTTTCCGACCGGATGGAGCATTTTCCCCGTCAGCTTTCCGGAGGACAGGAGCAGCGCGTCGCCATCGCCCGCGCCATTGTCACCGACCCGACCTTCATCCTTGCCGACGAACCCACCGGCGATCTTGATGCCGAATCCGCCAACGACGTTTTGGGGGTCCTCTCCGCGCTGAACAAGGATTTCGGCAAGACCATCCTCATGGTGACCCACGATCCCCGCGCTGCTCAGCACGCCAGCGTTCGCTACCATCTGGACAAGGGGATCCTGGTCGAGCGTGAATTCTCATCTCCCGCGGAGGTCGTAACCGCGACTCCCAGAGGCTGACCGCAGCGCCCGCGCCCGAAGTGCCCGCGCTTGAGGTGCCCGGGTCTGGAAAATAGAAATTGACCGAGTAATTTGACGGCGCTCGTGAATTG
>CAZAEY010000037.1:0-12087 GCA_964484155.1 uncultured Acidobacteriota bacterium | reverse complement strand
AAAATAGAAATTGACCGAGTAATTTGACGGCGCTCGTGAATTGCCGAGGTCTGAATACCCCGTCTGAAATGCTCGATCCGGAAATGCCCGGGTCTTGATCTGATCAGACGGCGCGGCCAAAACAAAAGTCAAGTTCCCCGCTTGACTTTTTGCTTGTCTCCGCTGGGACTTCGTTGGCGCCGGTCCGAAGAGTCTCCCGTGAAACTTCGGACTGGGTCGGCAATACCTCGTTGGGGCGCTCGATTGGCCCTCCTTTTGCTTATACCTTTAGACAAAGCCAACTTATTATTCTCAGGAGGGACGGAACCAGTCATGGTAGAGGACAAGTTGCTGCACTGCTACCTTACGCTGAATCCGGAGAAAAGGCTGGAGCGTTTCGCCGACACTTCCCGCGCAGCCGAAATCACCGGGCTGTCGAGAAGAACCATCCAGTTCTGGATTGAGGTCGGACAGATTCACGCCGTGCGACTCGGAAAAAAGTACCAGGTCGACCTGCACTCTCTTTACGACTATCTGAACCGGAGCGGTCATCGATGAGGGCCGAAAGACGCCGGCCGGAAGAACTCACTCGAGCCTGGAGTGGCGAAAGAAAGGAAAGTGGCGCAATTGAAGCCCCAGCGGCATTTGGCGCTGGACGCTCTTCGGTTGAGCGAATTAAATTTGCAGTCTGAATTTTGCAAATGGAAGGATGCCAAAGATGAAAAGAAAGGAATGGACGCCCAAAAGGACGATTTACTGGTTGGCGCTGTCTGGCATCGCATTCCTGGCGGCGCTTTTCGTCCTGCGACTGGCATGGGCTCCGAAACCGGACTCGGCTCAGCCCGAAGTGTCGACCTTCGGCGCTGAAGGGGAATCCTTCTCCGGCACCGGTCACGAGGCGTTGTTCCCCCCGGAGATTCCGGACGGATTCGAGACTCGGTCGACAGCCGTCGCCGTCTATCAGCCGGCGCCTCCGCTCGTCGATGAAAGCGAAAAACGGCAGGGAACCGAATCGATTGTTTTCGGCCGGATCCTGGATTCCTCTGACAATCCTCTGGGCGGGACGAAGCTGTCTGTCTATGGCGGACGGGACCAGCGCAACGTCTCGAATTTCTTCGATCTCCGGCTTGAGAGCCACTCCAGACCGGACGGGACGTACGAGATTCGATTGGAAAGCCCTTTTCATGGCTGGCTGCTGGTCGACAAGCCCGGCTTTGCGGTGTTGGAGGCGAGGATGGGCCTGACGCTTCCCGGCGTCGAACGCCGGGACTTTGTTCTACTGGAGGCCGCTGAAGGGGTTTTCGGACAAGTCCTGGAAGAAGGCACTGGAAGGCCGCTGGAGGGAGTCATGGTAACGTGCAGCTTCTCGCGACCCCTCCGCGCCGCCTCTCAGAGCCACCTTCACGGAACGGCGCTGACAGATTCTCATGGGGAATTTTCTTTTTCTCGTCTTCCCATAGGCGACACCACCCATCTTTTCGCCGTTTCCAGATCTCACCTTCCCGAGATGAAATCCGTCCGCTTCGCTAGACGCGACCAGTTCGAGCGGATCGAAATCCGCATGAAGCCGGCCAAAAAGCTCCAGGTCCGCGCGGTAGACGAAGATGGTCGACCCGTCTCCGGCGCAAGAGTTCGCACCCGAACGCACATCGGGGTCCTTACGAATGAAGAAGGCGTCGCGGAGGTCTTGGTCGATCGGACCCTGACTCCATCGGCGCATGAATTGCTCGTCGACGCGGAGGGCTACCTGGAGGCGTGGCTGGAAATCGACCCGTCGGCAGGCGAAGTCGAAGTCACGCTCCGGAAAGCTCCTCGAATTCACATTGAGGTCTTCAACCAGGGCGGCGAACCCCTCCCCGACACATCGATCCTCCTCTGGGCGGGAAAACATGACGTTGCCGGGCGCGGAATCACCGACGAGCGCGGCGTGTTCGATGCAAGTCCCTCGAAATTGCCCGTCGAGAAAATCACGGTCGGCAACGCCCGCTATCTTGGAAGGGAATTCAGCTTCCCATCAGACTCAACGCCTGACCACCTGGTGGTGATCCTGGAGAGCGGAAACGCCGGCGTCGCCGGACAAGTCCTTTCCGCCCAAGGCCCGCCGGCGAAATCCTTTCGAATCTGGCTGCGCCGGCAGGGTGAGGCGGCCCAAGCGCCCGGCACGCTCACCCGATACTTTTCGGAAGCAGACGGCGGGCGCTTTCAAATTCTGGATCTGCCGGAAGGTCTGTATGACCTGACGGCATCCTCTGAGGGTCCTTTCGTTTCGAGGCATCGGGCAATCGGAATTGTTCGCAATCTCGAGCTGAAAAGCGGTCAAATGCTTAGTCCAATCATCGTTCAACTTCAGTCCATCCAAAAAGGAGAACCGCAATGAAAAAACTCAATCTCGCACCAGCCAGAATCCTCGTCCCGCTTTTGTCGGGGACCCTTCTCCTGGCGGGATTCATCTTCGCCTGCTTCGACCATTGGTCTCCCTCCATCTGTTACGACCTGGGGGCCGCATGCCTCTGGACACAGGATCTTGGGGGTTCGCTGGATAACGAGCCAGACATGTCGTCTCAGCTAAATACCTGCTCGAAATACGGCGGAGACGTGGCGGCTCGAACGTGGATAGCTTCATTCGGCGGCTCCACCTGGCTGTTTACCTGCTGCTATCGGGATAACTTGATAATGGAGCCCGAGGGCCCACCCGTCGCCTGAACGATTTCTGCGCATATGCACCCGATGCGCAGTAAAAACCCGGAAGCGGAGCTCGCTTTCCGACCTTAGCCCAAACATCCCGAGCTCCGCTTCCGGCCCCTTGCAAGAGATTCTCAGCACAACCCGCATCTAAAAACCTCCCGCTTCCCCACTTGTTCGAGTATTCGGTTCGTGCATGGCGGCGCCCTCGCGGAAAGTCACGATCCCCGCAGGACTTATTTCGGACCTAAGCCTGGACTTCGATCGCACCGATTGCTCCGCCAGATCTCTTCGAACTTGTAAGAACACGATTTCAGAAGGATTTACGTCGAACGGTCCGCATTTTGCTTACAGAGAGAATCGGAACATATGGCGGCTGAAGACAATGGGGGGGACAAGTCATGCTGAAGTTCTGCGCGCGGGCGCCCGCTGCGCAGCTCAAGTCTGAAGTGGAGTTCTCCTTCCAAGCCACACCCCTAAACCCAACAGGGCTCCACTTCAGGCTTTTTTTTACGGCCTAGCGACTTGGCGTCAGCTCTTCGAGCCCATCGGTTGGCAGGATGGCGCGGGTTCGATTGAGCCGGGAAAGTTCATTTGGTCGAACTAAAAGGATTTCGTATGAGCGCTTTCCCGATGCGCTCCCTGGTTGATCGGTTCGAGCTTTCGAATAGGTGAGGGCGATCACTGAATCAATGCCACCGGTCAGCCTAAAATGAAGAGCGAATTAGATGCGACTGACAGGTGTAATGAAGAACCGACAAGCACGGCTCGGACTGGTTTCCGGCTTTCTGGCCCCTATCCTGCTGATTTGCGCGCTGGAAGCTTCGGATGCCATCGCGTCGTTGCGTGAAGGCGATGCGGTCATCGTTGTGGTCAATGCCACACGAGTCAATCTGCGCGCAACGCCGAGCATTCAGGGCAACAACATCATTGGAAAAGCTTTCGGCGGAGCTCAATTTGCTCTTGAAGAAGAAGGGGACGGCTGGTACAAGGTGCGCTTGCCGCAGGGCGACGTGGCCTGGATTTCGGGTCAATATGCTCGCCAGCAGGAGGCTCAGGATCGTTTGGAGGTGATCTCCAAATCCGCTGAAATCCGGAGCGCCGACCATTCCGATTCTGCAATCGTGGAACGGGCGGCCCAAGGAATTTTCCTGGAAATTCTAACCGACAAATCCGATTCCGGCTGGTACCAGGTCCGCCTTCCTTCAGGCAAGGAGGGGTGGGTGAGCGGGGACTCCGTCCGCCGGCACTCTCTGCGACAGAGTTCGAGTGTATTTTCGGGCGAGCGGCGGATTTTCCTTTTTGCGGTTTCGTTGGGATCGGGATTTTCGATCTTCCTGTTGTGCCTGTTTATGGGAACTCAGGCGTTTCGGCGTCGCTAGCCCCCTTCTAGCTCTCTTCAGCCGCGGAGCGTCCGGCGAATTCCTCGTCGAACCAGCGCAGAAACTCAGCGGCAGCGGCATGTGAATAGAGGACGGGAATGCCGTTTCTTTGCCTGATCCGATGCGCATCCGACTCTTCAAAAACCCTGCATATGACTTTTCCCGTTCGGACCACTTTCAAAACGCCGAGGTGATCCTTCAGTCGCCTCATTGTGGAAATGACGACCCGTGCGCGCCGGGCGCCGGCTGCCCGCAGCACTTGAAAATCGGCTCCATCCCCTCTGATCGCCTTTACGCCTGACTGATTGAGACGCTCGACCACGGCCGGATCATCGTCCACTACCAGGAGCTTTCCCGAGACCTCCTTCAGGCGATCCAACAGCAGGAGGCCGCTTTCGCCGCAGCCCAGCAGGAGCACATGACCTTCCGGAGGCGCCACCGGCCGGACCTGCCAGCGGGAGGGATGAATCCGCATCAGTTTCCATGCCATTTTTTCGGTCGCGACGAATGGCGTCAGGATCATGGTCACAACGGTGACCAGGGCGATGATGCCCAACACGTTTTCACCGATGTGCATCTGCTGAATGCCCAAAAGCGCGAGAATGATCGAAAACTCGCTGGTCTGAGACAGCAGCAGGCCGCTTTCGATGGACGCTCGAGCGGAAAATCCCGCCCGTTCCGCCAATACCGTCACAAGAGGAGGCGTGCACAGCAACACCATCAAGATCAGAAGCAGCGACAGGGCGAGCTCCGAAGGCTCGGGAAGACTAAGAGTAGCCCCGAGACTGACGAAAAAGATTGCCGAGAAAAAGTGGGTCAATGACGTCAGTTGTCCTCTGATCAAACCATTGATCGGGAACCCGGAAAGGGATACTCCAGCGACAAACGCTCCGACCACCAGCGGAAGCCCGAGCCAGAACGAAAACGCCAGGAACAGAAAGAGGATGGACAGGACCATCAGAAGCAGGGTCTCCTGATCCATTGCGAATCTCAGGATCAGAAATGGAGAAATCCAGATCAGAAAAACGGCGGCAAGACCGAAGATTCCCAGAGTCTTCAGGAGGACGATCAAGGTCGCATTGACACCCTCCCCCGCCTGAGACAGTCCGGAAATAAAGAGTATGACCAGGCAGTCCTGCACCAGCAGCACGCCCACGACGAGCCGCCCGAAGGGCTCAAACGAAAGTTGCTGCTGCTGCAGAGTTCGGACGACCACCAGGGTGGAGCTGACCGCCAGGCCCAGCCCCAGGTATACGGCGGACCAGTGATCGAGGCCGAGAAGGAACGCCAGCCCGAGACCGCTTCCCCCGATAGCGAAGAACTGAACGGTTCCGATCGTGATGGCCGACCAGCGTTGTTTTCCGAATCGTTGAGGGTTCAGCTCGGTCCCCGCCGAAAACATTAGAAAGGTGAGGCCCAGCAGCAGGATTTCCTGAAGGAAGGCCGGGTCGGGAAAGACTCTGGCGGCGGCAAGGCCAATCCCGGACAAAATCAACAGCGGCACGCTAGGAAGCCTCCCCCATCGCGCGATGGCGAATCCGATGGCTGCAGTGGCTACGACAAAGGTCAACGAAATCATGCGCCGCGCCCTTCCAGCCGTGCCAATTCCGCCAGAATTTCGTTGACGCCGGAGCGTTTAGAGTCGATGACGTATTCCACCTGCATTTTCCGAAGATTTTCCAGAATTGAAGTATCGAAGCCATGGACAACCACGGGTACGCCGGCCTGGTTGCACTGAAACACGAACAGATTGTTGGCGTCTTCGATTCGAAGCGTCGAGACTCCCAGTTTGGATGAGTCCAGCGAAGCCTCTTCCACAACCGAAAAATATTCGATGTTTCCCTGCAGCGTTGCGCCGGGGATATTACGAAGCTTCACGGCGTCCCGATCGATAGCCAGAAATTCGATTCCTCGTAGATGCAGTTCCTTAGCCAGCATCCTCCCCATGGTGTTCATTCCCAACACGACGACATGACCCTTCAGGGACGAGACGGGCTCGACTTCGTCTTCTTGCTTCGCCCGGAACATTCTCAGCATCCGCCAGCGGCGCACCCACTCGTAGAGCGCTTCGTTATAGACGATCATATAGGCGGAAAGACCGATGGTAACGAGCCCAACCATCGCCGTCAGAGAGAGAATGTGCTCGCCGATCAGGCCGGAGCTGACTCCCAGCGCCGCGAAGATGAAGGAAAACTCGCTGATCTGAGCTACCGTCACGCTGGTTAGAAATGATGTCCGTTCGCTGTAGCCGCTCCGGACGATGATCCACATGAAGATGAACGGGTTTCCGATCAAAACGAACAATGAGAGGACAATCGACGAAAACCAGAGGTCCCGGGCCGCTTCCAGCTCCATTCCGGCGCCGAGCGAGATGAAAAAAATCGCAATAAAGAAGTTCATCAACGGATGGATTCGTCTGCGCAGATCGTGGCTGCAGTCGAGTTGCGCCAGGCTGATTCCGGCCAGGAAAGCTCCCAACTCGGGAGAAAGTCCCATCGCTTCGGCCAGAATCACAAACAGGAAGCACCACCCGAGGCTCCAGATGAAAAGCATGTCAGGAATGCGCGAAGCCCAGTTGAAGGGACCCGGCAGCAGGTAGCGCGACGCTACTAAAGAAAGACTTAGCAAGCCCGCCATTCCGAGGAAAGCCTGTACCAATCCGACCGTAACGCCGGCCCATTCCAATTCTTCTGGATTGCCGAGCCCGGACAGAAACGTAAGCGCAAGGACAACGACCAAATCCTGCACGAGAAAAATTCCGACCGCAATCCGACCGTACAACGAATTGAGCGCTTTTTTCTGGTCCAGCAGTTTCACTACAACGACAGTGCTGCTGAAGGTCAGAGCGGTAGCCAGAAAAACGGCCTCTATAATGTCGAACTGCAGGAGGAGTGCGATGATAAACCCACCGACAGCGGTAAAGGCGACTTGGCCAAGACCGGCTAGAACCGCCACTCTGCCCACGTCCCGAATCTTTTCCAGACTCAGCTCCAGTCCGACTATAAAGAGCAGCAGGGCGATTCCGACTTCGGCGATCACGTCGACGGAATGGGCTGCCATCGGCTCGGGCGTCGGCCAGCTTCCGGGAAAGTACGAGGAAATGAGATCGACCAGCGGCGGGATCAGCAGCCCGGCGACGATAAAGCTGACGATTGACGGAACGTACAGCCTTTTCAGCACCAAAACCAGAACGGTAGCCACGACGATCATGGCGCCCAAGCTGCCGACTACGTGAAAACCGTCCAAGGAACCTCCCCCTCTCGCTTTCGAATCAGGTCGATGAAGCTCCTTTGATTGCTCGCCGGCAGCTTCAAGTTGCGAGACCGCAAAGTTCACGAACCGGCGACGCCGGAACCGGAGTGTTCAGCTTGGAACCGATTCGGACGCGCGTTCCGCAACAGGTCTGAGACGCCGTTGTTGAGTGACGCCTGCCATTGCCGACCCTGTTTTGCTTCTCGAACTATGAACAAGAACACCCTCGAAATCAACGTCGGGAATTTCCGTTCCCCGATCATTCCGCGAAATACGATCTCTTCGGCGAACCGGGCAGCCCGTGGTAAAAGTCCTGAGCGTTCTTTTGTCGCCGCTTTCGGGCTGCGCAACATGCAGCGGATCCGAAATGCACGGTCTGGCGGACTATTCACCTCAACGATGGAGCCACGAAAAGTGTAACCGGAGTAACAGTTTCAGTCGCCGAAGACGTATTACCATACGAAATTGGAAGCTAGGCGAGGGGCTGTATAGGTTTACGGAGTAAACCTCGCCGGAACAGAGCAGAACGTCAACGCAGGCAACTGGAAGAGCGCACCGTCGAATACGATCGAATGGAATTGCAAATGAGATCACGTCACCTGGCAGGACGTGCCGCGTCGCCGGGAAGCGGATCGACACTTAAAAAGACGGCGGGGTTCACGCTTATCGAACTGATGATCGTCGTTGCGATCCTCATGGTCTTGTTCGCCATTGCGATCCCTTACTTGACCGAATCGAAAGTAGCCGCCCGCGAAGCTTCCGTCATTTCGATGATGCGCAGCTTTTCGACGGCGCAGACTCTGTATCGCGAACGCTTTGGAGACGGGCACTCTTACGCCGAACTGGATATCCTGCTGGAGAAGGGGTTGGTGGGGCCGGCGCTTGCAAATGGAGTTCACGAAGGGTACGCCTTCACGGTGACCCTCCCCTCCGACTCTGAATTTTCGGTGGCGGCGGTCCCGACGGATGGGAAAGGAAGACGCGCCTTTTACGTAGATCAGAGCGCTGTCATCCGCTACACGACCGACGGCTCCGTTCCGGATGGCTCCAGTCCGCCGCTGTAGCGTGTATTTGCCCGAATGTCAGCGGCAGGAAAGCCGTCAGCGATCTGAGGTCGATTCCGAATTTCCGTCCGACTGCAGGTAACGGACCTTTTCAATCGTCACCATCCCGCCGCCGAGCATCTCGATCAATTCGGGAAGGAACGCGTCGATCTTCTGTTTGTTGTCGACGATCTCAATCACCAGTGGAAGGTCTTCGGAGAGTCTGAGAATCTTCGCAGTATGCAGGATGCTCCTCCTTCCGTAACCCATCACTCCCCGTAAAACGGTCGCACCGGCAAGCCCGAATTCTCGGGCGCGCAGCACCACCGCTTCATAGAGGGGTTGACGACCGAACCGATCGCTCTCACCAATCAGCATTCTAAGGAGATAGCCTTCCTTCAGCTCTACCATATTGACTTCTCCAACGTGAGCCGCGCCCCCGAATAACCCAGCCAGACAAGAGCCAAACCGGCCAGATTTGAAGCCAGAACGTTTGCGGTTGCGGAAAACACTTCTCCCTGCTTCAGCAGAGAGAAAGTCTGAAGGCCATAAGACGAAAACGTCGTAAAGCCTCCCAAAAATCCGATCAACAGGCCGACTCTCCACAAAGGGTCGATGAGAAACCTTTCTTCCAGCATATAGTAGAGAAACCCAACAGCGAAGCATCCGGACAGATTCACCACGAGAGTTCCCATCGGGTAAACTTCACCGAAGCGTCGCGCGATCCAGCCTGAGATCGCATAGCGCGACACCGAGCCGACAAAGCCGGCCATTCCCACAACCAACAGCGCCTTGAGAGACATGAAGGAATTTCCTCCTGAAGACTGTCGCAATCGCGGCCGCCGTTCAGACGGCCCGTCTCCGCCAATGCCAGTTCCGCCCGCATTCAATCCGACGGCGCATCGGGCGAGCCCAGACTCACCAGGTTCGCCAGCAGGCGATAGGCGCCCGGAACTCCGGCGGGAAGCTGCCGCCACAGGCCTATTCCCAGGTAGATCCAGCGACCTTGCCCGTAGCGGGCCTCCACGAGCGACCCAAGCTGTTCACCGGCATTGTATTCGAACGGGTCTTCCATGGAGATCAGATCCCGGTAATGCGGGCTTTTTTCTCCAATGAAATAGAGGCCCCTTTCCTGCGACCAGCCGTCCCAGTCCCGCTCCGAGATCCGATTCGGGAAATGAAAGACCGGATGCCCGGGAAGCAGAATCTCGACCGGCGCGTTCTGATCGGTCACTCGACCCCGTCCTACCTGAAGCGGATGCGGAGCGAACTGGCTGGGACCCATCCGGACCTGCCCGTCTGTATCCGGCTCGAACGAGTTCATTTCAAACTTGTTGTATTGGACGATCATCACTCCGCCCCGCCGGACCCAATCGAGGAGCCGGTCGTTGTAGGCCCGCAGATCCTTCCGATTCAGGTAGGCGCGCACTCCGGTCACAATGACGTTGAAGCGATCCAGATCTCCAAATGCGACGTCGTCTTCCGTCATCATCGAGTACTCGATGCCCAACTGGTTGAGGGCCTGCGGAACCTGATCTCCGACTCCCATGACGTACCCGAGGCGCACGCCGTCGGCCACCCGAACGTCCACGGACTTCAACTCGACTTCGGAAGGATGGTACAGGACGCGCTTTTCAATGTGATGGTAGTCGATAAACTCGTGCCCCTCGCGAAAAACCTGGTCGCCGAATCTGGCCTCCACGCCCACCACGTGTTCCCCTTCCGTCACCGTTTCAGAGCTCGAGAGGAAGAATCTGCGGGTGGCCGACTCGCCTCTTCCTTCAAATTCCAGATCTGCCGAGGGCGGCCGAACTTCCCAACCGTCCGGAAGTCGGAAGTTCAGTCGTCCGGAGGCGGGTCCCTCACCGTTGTAGTCGACCGTGACTCGAACTTCCCTTCCCTCCCGAGCCTGATCCAGCGGCACGACGGAGATTTCGGGCGCCGCGCGAACCGACACTTTTGGAACCACCATCAGTTCGTGCCTTTGTTCGCCGCCGACCCAGGGTCCTTCGTATGGATATTGCGCGGCCTGTTGCAGCCAAGCGCTCTCTCCGTTCGAATCGTAATGGACCCGCACCTGAAGCGCGGCGTCCGGCCAGGGCTTTCCGAAGTCATTCGGGTTCAGGAGCCGGTATCGATCTGCTCCCTCTTCCCGGATCCAGTAAGGGCGCGTTGGTTCCGCATCGCGTGCAACCCGTATCCTGTACCTTCGCTCCGCGACCCCTGCGGCGGGGACTTCCCGGATAGGATCCTCGCTTTCGATCACCATCCACCCTTGCGGCATCCGAAGTTCCACATTTCGAACGGTGACTGGGGCATGGCTGCCATTGGCCAGATTGACCGTCAAGTCGAAGAGCTGAGAGGGGCTGACCAAGCCCTCATCGACGACGGCGTCCAGGCGGAGCTGATGGGCGTGGCGCAAAGCCGTCAGAAACTCCGATTCCTTTCGGCGGAGGCGAAGAAGAATCTCAAAGCGAGCCGAATCGCTGAGGTCGCTCGTTTCGACCTGCTCGATCAGTTGCCGCAGCGTTCTCAATCCTTCCGCCAGCGGGGAGGCGGACCTGGACGGATCGTTCGCGTCAAATGCATCCAGCGCCCGCGTTACGTCGCTCTGCAGGGATTTCAGCGAAGGGCGAAGAAAGGGCGCGCGCTCGAGTTCGCCCGCGGCGAAGCGTTCGAGCGCGAGCAACTCGGTGTCGATCCCATCGAACAGGTCGGATTCCTTCCGATCCTTCTGAATGGCGGAATCCACGAGCTTCCAGTTGGAAGCGCAGCGGCCCGGCAGCGGAACGATCTGCCTCATCCCCTGGCACCGGTGCAGCGACCGGCTTTCCATCCCAAATTCGTAGTAAGTCGTACCCAGGATCGGGTCGAATCCGCCGCAGTCGATGGAAACGACTGCGCGGTCGTCGTCTTCAACGTCCCCGGCCGCGCCCCAGCGGTGGCGCTCGTAGAGCTTCTTTGCCTGCCAGGGACGCAGGCCTTCGGCAATCTGCTCGGGGAAGCGATGCGGATCTGCGGCGGCACGGAACGCTTCCTCCGCTATCAGGGCGGAGGCCTGGTGATGCTGGCCGCCTCCGACTCCGGTGCGCGGCAGCGTGGCGACGACATCCGGCCGGAAGGTCCGCAGGATCCGAACCACATCGGCCACGATTTCCTCCCGCCCCCACCGCTGCATGGTCTCTTCGACGCTGAACGAGTAGCCGAATTCGTAAGCTCGGCTGAAGAACTGCTCGGCTCCGTCGTACCGGTGCATCGACATCAGTTCCTCAGTGCGAATAATTCCGAGCGCTTCAAACAATTCCGGCCCGATTTCGTTCTGGCCTCCGTCTCCGCGCGTCAACGTCAACAACCCCGTATGGATTCCCCGGCCTCTTGCCAGAAGGACCAGAAGCGGATTGTCCTCATCGTCCGGATGCGCTGTCACGTGCAGAAAAGACGCCGAATTCGGAAGTTTTCGCAGAGCTAGCGCCAGGCCGGATGCGCCCTCGTCCTGAGGCAGCGGCTTCTGGACCGCCGGCGCAGGCGCTGCAAGGAGAAACGCCGCCAAAGCGAAGGTTGCGATTCTAATCCATCGAGTCAACACGATTCCTTTTCCTCCACTGCTTATTTTTCGTTTCCCCTTAGCACTTGCAGATTCCCTCATGCGAGCATTATGTCACCTGAGGGGTGAGCGGACAAAAGCACCCCCGGGGCGGAAGCCCCTGAATCTCGCTTCGGGGGCGACGATTACCAGCCCACCGCGGCAG
>CAZAEY010000036.1:12492-25595 GCA_964484155.1 uncultured Acidobacteriota bacterium | reverse complement strand
GGGAAGCACGTCCTCGCCGAACTGCTGCAAAGCGGCCGCGCCATGATCCCGCATCCGCCGTCGAAATGCGAGCATGACGCCGGCGATCACCAGAAACGACGCCCAAACCAGTCCATGGAATATGAATTTCCCGAGGACCGAGTCGACGTGAATCGTCAGCGTGGGAAATCCAAAGAAAAAGGTGGTGTAATAATCCGTCCACGATTCGATTGGAACGCGATGGACGATTCCGCCCCCGACGGGCAGGGATGCCAGAATCGATCCCGCTGGCCCCTCCTCTGCCAGCGCCACGGCGTGAATTCCCAGCACATAAGTCATGTGGTAGTTCAAAGAGGAATCCGGAGGCTCGAAGTGAATCCATCCGAACACCAGCGGAAAGGTGATGGCAGCGGCGATCAGACAGCCCCACATGATCAGGAAGTGGGCGACCCACCGGGAACGCCCTCTGGGCCAGATGAAGCGATTGAGAGCGAAAGTCGAGATCAGCCTGCGAATGCCTACGATCAGATTCCGGAAGAGAATCCGAGGATGCACGAAAGCCTGCCATCCCTTCTTGAAAAAAACCCAGGTGGGCGGCCGCTGCAGCCACATCGCGTAGCGGTATGCAATTGCAAAAACCGCAAAGAGCGTCGCAAAGGTGTACCCGACGAGCGCGGCGTCAAAATTCTCGAGGCGCCTGGAGCCGATCACCACCAGGACGCTGGTCAACAGCGTGATTGCGAAAGCTATTAAAGCGGCTCGAATGACTTCCCGTTTCATGGAGCGTTATCGTTGTCAAGTCTACCAAACAGGTCCTCAAGGGTCATGGGATCTTACGAAATTCAACAACTCCGGACAGCTCTGTGCGGAACCGGCGAAGTCGAAAAAATGTCGCACGTTCGATGCTGCCCCGCTTTTCCGGCCTGAACGCTGGCGGGAAACGGGATAATATCAAGGGGCAGGGATTGTTGGACTCCGTAACCCTTTAGCCTTTGGAGGTGAAATGATCGGTCCTTTCACATCTTTTCTTCTCGTTATGACACTGGTTGCCGCCGCGCCGGAAGAGCAACCGAAATCTTCCATCCTGGCCGTCTTCGCCCACCCGGATGACGAGGCGTCCGTGGGGCCGCTGCTGGCTCGATACGCTTCCGAAGAGCATTCCGTTTCTTTGGTTACGGTGACATCGGGTCAGCTCGGAGTGACGGCTCACGCCGGCATACCCGCCGGCGAGGAACTGGCCCGCGTGCGCGAGGAGGAAGCTCGCTGCGCGGCTTCCAAGCTGGGCATTCATCCTCCGATCCTTCTGGGTTTTCAGGACCAGGGCATATCGACGCCCGAGGCTATGGCTGAGATTTCCGGCCGATTGCGGGAAATCATCGAGGAGACCCGCCCTTCGGTCCTCATCACGTGGGGGCCGGACGGGGTGACGGGGCATCCGGATCACCGCGCCGTCAGCAACGTAGTCACTCAGGTCTTTCAGCAGCGGGAAATGCTGCAGCATCGCCCTGACCGGCTTTACTACGTCTCCTATCCCGAGGATCGGCTCAGAGGAGCGGCTGGACAATTGGGCGGACTCGGAAGCCTTCACCTGGTCAGCGGCGAGTTCATCACAACTGCAGTCGACTGCTCCGGCTACATGGAACAGGCGCTTGAAGCGATGAAATGCCACAAGAGCCAATGGACGGAGGAGTTTATCGAGAGTGCAAATGACATGGCCACTCGCGCGCTGGAAAACCGCGTCTACTTGCGGCAGGCCTTGCCGGCGCCGGAACGGGATGCCCGTCAGACCAGCATACTGGATTAGTCCGAAGCGGAGGCCGGTTAGCCTCCCCAATCACCCTCCCGGGCCGTCGGCGGTGAAATAGGCTTCCAGCGAGTTGATTTCCCGGTCCACGTCTTCCAGGCAATTCTGCAACAGGTTCCGGATGGACAGCAGCCCGATCAAATTCTCATTTTCGCCGATGACCGGGAGGTGCCGGATATGGTTCTCGATCATCAACTTCAAGGCGTGTCGGGCGTCGGCGTCCGGAGCGACATTTTCCAAGCGGGTAGTCATAACGGCGCTGACCGAAGTCCGGTCCGGAGGCAGTTGAGCGGCCACGACGCGCAGCATCACATCCCGCTCCGATAGAATTCCAACGGCGCGATCTTCTTCGACGACGACTGCAGCGCCCACCTTGAGCTTCTGCATCTTCTGGACGGCGTCCAGCACCGAATCGGAAGGCAAAACCACTGGCGGCGGGACCTGCGCTATTCGATCGACCTTCATTTGCGAATCTCCTCTAAACGGGACTGCCCGGATTGTTTTCCAAGCATAGTCCTGCGCGTCTGGAAATACAATTGCCGGCGCGTCAGCCCCGGGTAGAAAGTCGTCCTAAACCGAACCGACACGCACGGGCTCAGCGATCTTGGAGGAACGGGTGGCAGCCACTGCGACTCGCAGCGCTTCTACGCCGTCTTTCACCGTCACAGGCGGCGGGCGGTCCAGACGCAGATTCTGAACGAAGTCGTCCAACTGGGCGACGTAAGCCTCGCCGAAGCGCTCGGGAAAATACGGCACCACGTCGTGGGAGACATTGTTTTTGGTCAGGTGCAGAATTGGGGTCTCACGCAGATAACCGACTTTCAGCGTTCCCTCCGTACCCAGGATGTCGGTGCTGATGTCGTATCCGTAGACTCCGTTTCGACTCAGATCGATCATCCCCAGCCGACCGTCGGCGAAAATCAGAGAAAGGACGGCGTTGTCGAAGTCGCCGACCGACTCGACCTCCGGATAGGCCAGCACCGCACCGACGGCGTGAACGGTCTCAATCCGGCCGATCAGCCAGAGGGCCAGATCGATATCGTGGATTCCCATGTCGATGAAAATCCCTCCGCTGCTGTCCGGATGAAGATATTCCAGATTGGGGCGAAACGGATCCCGGGAGCTGGACTTAAAGACGACCGGCTTGCCGATCAGGCCCTGTTCGATCTTCTCCTTGGCGGCCCGGTAGCCGCGATCGAATCGGCGCATGAACCCCATTTGGAAGAAGACGCCGCTGCGGTCGACGACCTCCCGTATGGCTCCAGACTCCTGCAGACTCAACGCCAGAGGTTTTTCGCAAAAGATGGGCTTCCCGTGCGATGCCGCCGCTTCCACCAATTCTCGATGAGTGTGAGTGGGGCTGACGATGACGACTGCGTCGACCTCCGGATCGGCGACCAGCTCCGCCGCATCGGCGTACACCTTGGCGACTTCCAATTCGTCTGCAAGCGTCTGAGCGGTCTCACGATCCGGATCGCCCAAAGCCGCCAGCCGCGCACCTGGTACGCGGCCGGCCAGGCTTCGCGCGTAGCTCTTTCCCAGCCTCCCTACCCCCAACAGGCCGATGCTGATCTTTGCCGGCATGGTCACTCGTGAGCCTGGAGCTTTTCGCGGGTGATCAGTTCGATTCGAACCGGGATGAATTCGGGCACTTCTTCCCCGTTCAGAAACTTGACCGCGGACTCGACGGCATGTCGCCCCATCTCGGATGGAAACTGCGCCACAGTGGCCAGCATTCGCTCCTCGATGATGGCTTGCCGGGCCTCCTCCAGAGCGTCGAACCCGATGACGCGAATCTGATTCGTTCTGTTGGCGGCGGCGATCGCCTCCAGCGCGCCCAACGCCATTTGATCGCTGCAGGCAAACAGCGTATCGATTTCAGGGTGCGCCTGCAGCATGTTCTGAAAGACGTTGTATCCCTGGTCCCGCTCCCAATTGGCGGGCTGAGAAGCGACGATTCGGACTCCTTCCGCTTCCCGCACGGCGTCGTGAAATCCGCGCAGGCGGGAGTCTGCGGTCTCGTGTCCCGGAATCCCTTCCAGAATTGCCACGGTGGCGCGCCCATCCAACCTCTCGACCACGTAACGGCCGGCGATGCGGCCTCCTTCGTAATTGTCCGAACCGATGAAAGTGACGATTCGGTGCTCGTCTCCGGCGGCCGATTCATCGATTCGCGTATCAACGATGACGACCGGGATTCCGGCCTGATTGGCTTTCGCGATCGCTGGAAGGATTTCCCGCGAGCCGCTTGGGGTGACAAGGAGTGCGGAAACGCGGGTCTGGATCAGGTTCTCGACGATCTGCATCTGCTTTTCGACATCCAGTTCGCGCTCCGCTGCCTGCACCAGGAGACGAACGCCCAGCCTCTCGGCCGCCTCACGGGCTCCGGCCTCCATCTGGATGAAGTAAGGATTGTTTAAGGTCTTCAGCACGAGGGCGACCCGGGGTCCGTCGGAAGGATCTTCCACCCCGGCGCCGCATGCCGCGAGAACGAAGGCGACGGCGATGAGCAGCCGCGCGGACAAGAATCTTTTCATGTCAGTGATTCTGCCACAAGCCTGGCTCCGGAACCATCGTTCAGGTCCCCCTCTTTCGAAAAGCCGTGTCCATCAGGACGGCAATGATGATGACCGAACCGATGACGATTTGCTGAAGGAATGAGGAGACTCCCAGCAGATTCAATCCATTGCGAAGAACGCCGATGATCAGAGCTCCGATCAGCGTGCCCGTCAGCCGCCCCTCCCCTCCCATCAGGCTGGCGCCGCCGATGACGGTTGCTGCGATGGCGTCCAACTCGTACATGATTCCTGCGATGGGCTGGGCCGAGTTCAGCCGCGCCGTCAAGATGACGGCGCCGATCGCGCTGGTCAGACCCGAAACGCCGTAGACTGCAGTCTTATGGAATCGAACGTTGACTCCAGAGAGTCGCGTCGCCTCTTCATTTCCACCGATGGCGTAGGTGTACCGGCCGAAACGGGTGTGGTTCAGAATGAAGTATCCGACCAGATAGACGGCACCCATCAGCAGCACCGGGAAGGGGATCATCAGAATCTCACCGGTGGCCAGAAAACGAAACTCGGGGCTGAATCCAGAAATCGGGCGGCCTTCAGTGTAAACCAGCGCCGCTCCGCGGGCCACGCTCATCATGCCCAGAGTGGAAATGAAAGGGGGGAGGCGTCCCACGGAAATCAGCAGGCCGTTGACCAGCCCGCAAGCCGTACCGACGGCGACGCCCAAAAGAATGGCGAGGCCCATCGGCCATCCCGCGTCCAGGGCGCCTGCCATAACGACTCCCGAGAATGCCAGCATCGACCCCACCGAAAGATCGATTCCCGCGGAAATGATGACAAAGGTCATGCCTACGGCCAGCACGGCGTTGACGGCGGTTTGCTGCAGGACGTTGAACAGATTCGAAGCAGTCAGAAAGTGAGGGCTCGAAAACGACAGCATCGCGCAGAGGGCAACCAGACCGACCAAAGTCCCGAACTGCCGTCCCGCAGGAATCCATTCCTTCCAGTTGAGATCGGAAATTGCTTTCACGGCAGCTCCCCAAGGGCCGCTCGAAGGATCGCCTCCTGGCTGGCCTCTCTTGCGTTCAACTCCGCGCGAATGCGGCCCTGGTGCATGACGACCACCCGGTCGCTCATGCCCAACACCTCCGGCATTTCGGAGGAAATCATCAGGATTCCGGCGCCTTGTTCGGTGAGTCGATTCATAAACTGGTAAATCTCCACCTTCGATGCCACATCAATTCCCCGCGTCGGTTCATCGAAAATCAGGATTTCGGCTTCTCGGGCCAGCCATTTGCTCAGAACCACTTTTTGCTGGTGCCCCCCGCTCAGATAGAGCGCTTTCTGCCCGGGTCCCGGAGTCTTGATCCTCAATTCCCGAATGAATCGTTGCGCCATCGATTTCTCGGCTGCTCCGTCGACGACGCCCAGCCGCGAAATCCTCATCAGACTCGGAAGACCGATATTCGACTGCACCGACAGGATCAGGATCAACCCCTGGCCCTTGCGATCTTCGGTCAAAAATCCCATCCCGAAGCGGATGGCCGCCCCCGGTGATCGAATTTCGACCTCCCGTCCCCGCACCTGGATACGTCCTGAGTCGAAGGGATCCGCGCCGAACAGCGATCGGGCCAACGCCGTTCGGCCGGCGCCCAGCAGTCCGGCCAGACCGAGAATCTCTCCGCGACGAAGCGACAAGCTGACGTCCTCGAAGTGATTTCTCCGAGTGAGCTTCTCGACCCGCAGAAGCTCTCCACCGGGCGGCGTAGCCACCCTGGGGAAATGATCCTGAATATCGCGATCGACCATCAGCCGAATCAATTCCCGGACCGACACGTCGGCGACTCTGCCGGAACCGACCAACCGGCCGTCCCGCAAGACCGTAAACACGTCCGCAATCTCGAACAGCTCCTCCAGCTTATGCGTGATGTAGATAATGCCGGCCCCTCTCTTCTTGAGCCGGCGGATGGCGGAAAAAAGCTCCTCCGCCTCTCCCTGAGTCAGAGCCGACGTCGGCTCGTCCATGATCAGAATACGGGCCTGCACGGCCATGGCCTTGGCAACCTCGACCATCTGCTGTTGGGCCACGCTCAGCGCCCGCACCTGGAGATCGGGATCCAGGTCGATGCCCAGATCCTGCAGGAGCTTGCGAGCGAGCGAGCGCAATCGCTTCCCGTCGATGATCCCCCAGACCCGTTCCGGCTCCTTTCCTAGAAAAATATTCTGGGCGACCGAAAGGTGGGAAACCAGGTCAAACTCCTGATACACGCAACTGATTCCCAGCGCCTGAGAGTCGGCGGGAGCATTGAGCGATACGCTTTCATTGTCGATCAGAATTTCGCCGGCATCCCGAAGATAAGCCCCGGTCAGAACCTTGATCAGCGTCGACTTTCCCGCTCCGTTCTCCCCCAGCAGAGCGTGCACTTCACCTCGATGCAACTGGAAGTCGACGTCGTCAAGCGCGACGACGCCCGGGAAGGCCTTCTGAATGCCCCTCATCCGAAGGACGGCGTCTTCTGTGACTTTCGCTTTTGCGCTGATCATCGATTCCGGCGCCCGGCAGTTCTTGAAATTTGCCCGAGTAGGATAACATTGCGCTTGCATGAGCACGATCAAGCACCGATTGATGGCTGGGGAACTGCTGCTGGGAACGATGATTTCCGAAGTTCGCAACCCGAACGTCGCTTATCTGCTGGCTCAGGCCGGATTCGAATTCTTCATCATCGACAACGAGCATGGAAGCTTTTCATCGGAAACCGTTTCCAGCATGATCGCAGCTGCCCGGGGAACGACGGCGGCGGCAGTCGTGAGGATTCCGGAAATCCGGCGGGAAACGATTCTGAAACCGTTGGATGCGGGCGCCGCCGGACTGATGGTTCCGCAAGTGCAGACCAGGGAACAGGCGCAAGAAGTGGTCCTGCACGCCAAATACCCTCCCGAAGGCAATCGCGGCGCCGCGCTTCGCCGCGCGCACAGCCGCTACGCCCGAATCGGCGCGGAAGAATACCTGAAACGAGCCAACGATGACTTGCTGATCGCCGTGCAGGTAGAAAGCGCCGAGGCGGTGGAAAACGCCGACCAGATCGCCTCCGTTCAAGGAATCGATTGCATTTTTGCCGGCCCGTTCGACCTGTCGATCAGCCTGGGCGTTCCCGGCCAGACGACGCACAAGCGCGTCGTCCAGGCCGTTGACGTAATGCTGCAGGCCTGCCGGAAGCACGGCAAAGCCGCCGGAATTCTGCTGTTTGATACGAAGCCCCTCAAGGAGTGGATCGCAAAGGGAATGCGCTTCGTCGCCTACAGCGGAGACGTGATGCTGCTGGCGGACGCCGCCGCGGACGCCGTCCAGGAGCTGAAGGGCATGGTGGGCGAGAAGTAAATCGATCCAGGGGCCTGGCAAAGTCGCCGGTCGAGCGATCGCGATGACGGAATCGGATGCGCGCGCGGCCGCCGACCGCTCCGAACCATCCTATCGGAGCCCAAAAACCGAATCAATGCAGCCCATGGAACCTGTTCCGGCAAACGGAACGCAAGGGACGGAAATCAAGGCAGCGGGTGCAGTTCGATTCGGCGGAAAAAGATTTCCGCTCCTTCTGACTGGAAAAGCAGCTTGCCGGAAGTCAGGCTGCTGTCAAAGCCTTCGTTCACAGGGACGCCATTCACCAGGTACCCGACGGTATCGCCCTCGACGAAAGCGTCCAGACGATTCCATTGACCGACCGGCTTCTCTAAATCTTCCGGGCCCCGGAAACCCAGCACGTCCTGCCAGTCAGGATCGCGGCCGTACCAGTTCACCCGCCCCCCTTCAAAGACCCGGGGAGATCCTTCGGGGTCCCAGCGATACTGCCCGTTGCGGTCCTGACTCACATTGGCGGTAATTCTGGGATCTATCCGCTCTCCGCCATCGCGATAGCCGCGCACGAGAATGATGTCGCCCGTACCCCCTTCGATAATCTGAAACTCGACCGACCGCATCCACGGTCCGTCGAAATCTGGGGCGGTATTGCCATCCGGTTCCTGGCAGTGAAGCAAGATGCCGCTGTCGCGAGTGCGATCTTTGCGGCTTCCCCAGGTCGCCGCCCCCCAGCGAAATTCAACGACCAGGTGATAATCGGCGTAGCTGTCGTTCGTCACCAACCCTCCCCAGTGCTCTCCGCTGATTCGAATCGCCGGCGCCCCGTCGACCTGATCCACGACCGTATACACTCTGTCGGGATCTTCGTAGCCGTGATTCTCAAGCCACGTGTAAAAGTTATCGAGATTCTTGCCGTTGAACAGATGTATCGGTTCGGCAGGAACGATAACTTCGGGCTCCGCTGTCAAAGGAGCGAGAGTTAGAATTGAAAACCCCAGAAATGAAACGATTCCATTCAAGCGCATTCCGCTTAGTCTCCCTTTCGTCCGGAGGCGACACGCCATTCCAGCAGCAGTCCCACCTTAACACTTCCCGTGCCGCCGCAGGATCCGAACTGCAAAATGCAACACACGGGACCGGGTCTGGAAAATTGCATATCCGCGTTCTTTCGACGCCTTGAAGCCAATTTCCGTTGAGATTTCCCGGAAACGCATTTTTCCAGACCCGGTCCCGTGTGTTGCGTTTTGCATCGTTACGATACTCAGAAAGCAGCGGAGGACCGCGAGCGCAGCCGCGTCTCCATGCAAAGGTTCATCAGGGGAGTCGATTCTTCGAAGACGGCCAGCATCGACTCGATGAGATCTGTTCCCTGCGAGCCTGACACTTCTTTTTCATTCATCGGATAATAGACAAGGAATCCCGCCCATCGATCCTTTGCCGCTGACTGCAGGATCTTTCGTAGCCGTTCGACTCCCGGGAAGTTCTGACGCGTAAGAAGAGTCGCTTCCCCCTCCAGACTTCCAGCGAAGATTTCAAACCCTTCGCGCAGCGTCAGCCTCTTCAATTCCCGCTCCACGGGGCTGTTCGGCTTGAGGCCTTTTAAGAGCCGATGCCAGTCCCAGTCGGGCTTCAGTTGACATTGGAGCCGATCGTGCGGAGCTTCTTCATAGCCGCGCTCGACTTGCATGCCGCACTTGAAGAGGCGCTCATCCGGATCCAGCATCACGAAGAACTTCGCGCATCCGAAGCTGACGTTTCCCGACAATGGCTTCACCGTCCGATTGGCGCGAGAAAGAAATCCGATCCAGCGCCAGAAAACGCCTCGGCCCCATCGCTCGGTTACGAAGGGCTCCTGGAACCGGGATTCGATCGCTAGTTTGAGAATTCTGGTGATCCTCTCGTTGTCTGCCAGGTTGCCGACCCGGATTCCGCGCTGAAAGTCCAGATACTCCGGCTTGAACCTGATAGCGTCCATAGAAAGGGGTTCAAACCTTTTAGATTTTTGCACCATCTCGTTTCACCGGCATTTTCCGCAGAACGGGAATGCTGCGGTCTCCTCCAATTTACTCCTTCCGAATGCCGCCCGCTGTCTTTATCCGAAACGTCCGAATGCACGAAAGGTTCAGGAAATGTGGCGCATAACTCAGACATGTATTAACGTATTGTATTAGTGCCATGGCTTCACTGGAAAGAGACGCAGTGGCAAATTCGCCTTGATCGCTCAAGTTCAGAGGCCTCAGTTCGAGGTGATCGGCTGCCGGGCGCTGCGGCTGTGCGGAATTCGGGGAGGGGCGTATGAACGAACTTCGATTGCTTTTCGTCGCAATGCTTTGTCTGGGCGCCGCCTGCACTTCAGGCTTCCACATACCTGACGGCGATGCGGCGGCAGGTCGGATTGTATTTGAGAAGATGCAGTGCTATCAGTGCCATCAGGTGGCCGGAGAGACATTTCCTCCGCCGGCGGCTGACCCCCCGTTGCCATTCGTTCTTGGCCTGGGTCCGCGGAAGTCTAGGGAATACCTGGCTGAGTCGATACTGGCGCCCTCTCATCGTTTCGCAAAACCGCCCGCCGGCAGCACGTTCGGCGAGCCTTCGACCATTGAGCCGAGGGAATATGAAGGAATACGGGAAGGCGAACTGTCCCGCATGGGAGACTACTCAGAAACGCTGACGCTCAGGCAGTGGATCGATTTGACGGCTTATCTGGAGTCCATCCCGCGATAGAGCGTGCGGGCCGTTCCAGTCCTCCGCTTGAACTTGGGTCGATACGGAAACTCAGAGGAGGACCGAATGGCCCATCCAACTGTGAGGGACAGCGTCCTGTAGTCCTCAAGGACCGGCTAAAGCGGACCGATCCTTTCCGGCGCGTTTCGCGTTGACTCTAACGAGGATCGTTATGGCCACCATTCTGAGACGTCAATTCCCGAGACTGCCTATTTCTACGGTGCGCCTTGCGGCTTTTTTGTTTTTCTGGCAGGTTGGGCTGGCCGCAACCCTGCAGGTCGGACCCTCGGGCGCCCACCTGCACACTCTCCACGACGAACAAAGCCCTAGAATCGAATTCCTCCAGCCCGACGTGATCGTCGTGGAGTTGGCCGAAGCGATCGCAAGGGGAGCCTGGCACCTGGTGCGGACGGAGAGCGGACAGACCGGGTGGGTGCGGGCCATCGACGTGAAGAAGGTCCCCCAGCCGGATCCGACCACCCAGCCGCATGAAGCGGCGATTCGATTTGGATCCGGATCCACCTGGAGCGCTCGTACGCGCGCCGGCAGAATCCTGGGAGGGACTTGGACCGGATTCGTCGACGCGGCGACCGGCGCAGCTTCTGGAACCTGGACGCTGCGGGATCGCTCGGGAAGAATCCAGATGCGAGGCGCGTGGTCGGCCAACAAGTCGCCAAGAGGCCGGGGAGGCGCCTGGCGCGCGACTGCGATCGGTCAACGCGGCGAGCGTTCCGGAACCTGGAATTCAAGGAGTCACCTCTCTCCGGCGGGATCCCTGGCTGACCTATTGCAGCTTGCCGTTCGAGAATCAGTCGGCGGATCGTGGCAAAGCGGCGGGCAGGCCGGAACCTGGTCCATCAGAGCGGTTCAGTAAAGTTCGCCGCACCAGCTTCACAGCCATCGGAAGGGTTACGGATGGCTTGATTGCGATTCGGGAAAGGAAGCGTTTTCAAAGATGAACGAATGTAGAGCGCAAGTCGCCTGGAAACGAAACGATGAGAATTTTTTGGACCGGCGTTACAGCCGAAAGCACGAGTGGCGATTCGATGGGGACGTCCAAATCGTAGCGTCGTCTTCTCCATTGATAGTCCCGGAACCTTATTCGATAGCGAACGCAGTGGATCCCGAAGAAGCCTTAGTGGCTTCCGCCTCCAGTTGTCACATGCTCTGGTTCCTGTCGCTGGCCGCCGGCAGGGGGCTTGTCGTGGAAAGCTATGTCGACGACGCTTGGGGCGCCATTGCCAAGAATCAGAAAGGTACGGAGGCTTTCACCCGTATAACGCTGCGTCCAAGAATAGAGTTCTCCGGCGATCGCCTCCCTTCCCGCGAAGACCTTGATTCTCTGCATCGTGCGGCCCACGAAAGATGCTTGATCGCCAACTCACTGAAATGCGATGTCGTGGTGGATATGGCAGGCGAAGCGGGGCGCCCCGGGTAAAGACAGGGGTCGGTTGGCTCGGGGAGAACCAACCAGCGAGGCCGAAATGCAAGCCGAATCCGCCCGGCCTTACACTCCGGACTATCCTTCGAGCTCGGACAGGCGCACCGGTCGCCCGGTTTCTGCAGAAAGGTCGGCGGCGAAAATTGCGCGGTGGGTTTCGAAAGCGGTGTCGAAGTCTGTCAGCGGCATCGGTTCGCCTCTTGAGATGCTGTCGACAAACGCCTGAAACTGGGGCAGGTAAGGGTGGTCGGTCACGTCGCCGGAGTCCACCAGAGGCGAGGAGATTGTGCTCCATCGATTCTTGTCCAATCCTTCGATTCGATTGCTGTGGAATCGGTTGTCCAGAATGGAGCCCTCGCTTCCGATCAGGTGAATGCGAAAATAATAGGGCTGCATGCAATCGACCACCGATGCCACTTTGCCAACGCTTCCATCCTGGAATTTCAGGATCGTCACCGACGCGGTGTCGTATTGGTAGGACGAAAAGATCGGACTCCCGGAGCGAGCGCTGTAGCTGGCGACCTCTTCCACCGGGCTGCCTATGTACCAGAGCAACAGATCGAGTGCATGGCACCCAGCGGTGAGCAGGCTGCTGCCGCCGAAATCCTTCTTGACGTTCCAATCGAATTGTCCGTACCAGGGCCCGATTCCGTGGTAATAGTCGACTTCGCCGAAATGGATTTTGCCCAGCAGACCGTGGTCCAGCATCGAGCGCACGGCTGTCGCATGACGGCTGAAGCGAACCTCAAAGCAGACGCAGGTGGAAACGCCCGCCTCGCGAATGGCAGTTCTGATCTTCAGCGCCTCTTGAAAATTCAAAGCGATCGGTTTTTCGATGATGACGTGCTTGCCGGCTTGCGCAGCGGCCACGGCCTGATCCGGATGGAACGGGTGCGGGGTGCAAATGTCGACGATGTCCAGAGAAGCGTCCTGCAGCATCTGATCCAGGCTCTGATAGGGCTTGATGGGAATTCCGTAAGTCCGCTCCAATTCTCGCGGATCGAGTCGTCTTCGGGAGCAGACCGCCGTCACGTCGGCGCCCTGGACTTTTTTGAATGCCTCGATATGAGCGCCAGCCGCCCAACCGAGTCCAACGATTCCGACATTGAGATTCTTCATGCCTTTCCCCGCCCGCAAGTCTCTTTCAGCTTTCGTCTAAAATCGCTTCGCCCCTTGTCAATTGGTCCGGGTTTCATAACTAACCCGGGAACTGCCGAAGTTCAAGTGCGGCCAAGCCGGCTCCCTGCAGGATTTGCCCGCAGAATTTGCCCGGGTCTGTGCCCGGGTCTG
>CAZAEY010000036.1:0-12392 GCA_964484155.1 uncultured Acidobacteriota bacterium | reverse complement strand
GTTACGCCGCCCCCGTCATTACTGACGGGGCTCTGTGTGGGCTAAGTTCCACGCTCAAATCTATTTTCCAGACCCGGGCAAAACTGTGGGACAAGACATGCAGCGCTTGAATCAGCCCTGATTGCGGAATCGGGATGGGCGGTTTTCGAGTTTCCGACTGTTTGAGCGCGGGGCCCTGAGATGGTATTTTTTTCTGACCCAAGAACTACCATGGGAATGGAACGGTGAACGGAAATTCTGCTAAGAGCCAGGCTGGGTCGGGCGTCCCGCTTCTTCAGATGAAGGGCATCACCAAGGTGTTCCCCGGAGTGCGGGCACTGGACAGCGTTGATTTTGAAGTCGGCCGTGGTGAGGTTGTTGCGCTGATCGGCGAAAACGGCGCCGGCAAATCGACCCTGCTGAAAATCTTGGGCGGCGTGCATCAACCGGATGCGGGCCGGATCTTCATGGACGGCCGGGAAGTCCGAATCGGTTCCGTGCCTGACGCCATTCGCTTGGGAATCGGTTTAATTCACCAGGAACTCAACCTGTTGGAAAACCTGGACGTAGCCGGAAACATTTTCTTGGGTCGAGAGATGACGTGGGGAGGACCTCTGAAACTGCTCGATCGAGAGAAAATAGAGCGCGAGGCGAGCTTCTGGTTAAAGAAAACAGGCTTGGATGTCCGTCCGCGTACGTCTTTGAAGCGACTTTCCATCGGTCAGAAGCAGATGGTTGAGATCGCCAAGGCTCTGTCGCAGCAGGCCCGAATCCTCTTCATGGACGAACCGACATCCAGTTTGACGGTTGCGGAGACGAATCAGTTGCTCGATTTGGTGGAGGAGTTGAAAGCTCAAGGGGTCGCGGTGGTGTACGTCTCTCACCGACTCGGCGAAGTGGAACGGATCGCGGAACGAGCTTTCGTCCTTCGGGATGGCGCCTGCGTCGGGACGCTGCAAGGCGATTCCATCACCCACGACGCGATGGTCGGCCTGATGGTCGGCCGCAAGCTGAAAGCCGCTTCCGGCGATTCCCGGCACGATCGAGGCGAACCGCTTCTTCGGATTTCTGACTTTCGAACCCCAGGGCGACCCGATGCTTCCGTCACATTGACGCTTCATGCCGGAGAGATTCTAGGTCTTGCCGGCCTGATCGGCGCTGGACGAACCCACCTGGCCCGGGCGATTTTCGGAATCGAGCCGGCTTTGAGCGGCACGCTTCAATTGGGAGATCGAGAGCTGCGGATCCGACAGCCGGGCGATGCCCTGAAGGCAGGCATCTATCTGGTACCGGAAGACCGGCGCGAAGCAGGGCTGGTTCTGCCTTTGTCGGTCCGCGAGAACCTTTCGCTGCCGAGTCTGCAAGTGCTTTCCCGACGCGGCATCGTTCGCCGGAAGAAAGAAAGCAGTTACGCACTGGAGCTTTGCCACCGACTCAGCGTCAGGGCGTCCTCGATGGAGGGAATGGCGGCCAATCTGAGCGGAGGGAACCAGCAGAAGATCGCACTGGCGAAGTGGTTAGGCCGAGAGCCGCGAGTGCTGATTCTGGACGAACCGACACGGGGGATCGATGTGGCGGCGCGGTCCGATATCTACCATCTGGCGAGGGAATTGGTCGAGCGAGGTATGGGGGTGCTCTGGATCGGGAGCGAGATGGAGGAACTTCTTCGCATCTGCGACCGCATCGCAGTGATGCACGAAGGCGAAATCAGCGGCTGCCTGGAACGAGAAGATTTCTGCGAGGAGAAGATTCTGCGTCTGGCGGTCGGGCCTGGACCTCGCAATTCACCCAACCAGCCTCGCACGGTTATCGAATTATGATGAAGAGGGAGTGGGGAATACTGGCGTTGCTGCTGGCGCTGTGCGCGCTGGTGACTTTACTGAACCCCCGCTTTCTGGGCGCCGCAAACCTTCAGAACATGGCCCGCCTGACCGGGATGTACGGGATTTTCAGCATCGGCGTCGGAGTGGTCATCATCACCGGAGGCATCGATCTTTCGGTTGGCTCGATTTTCGCCCTGTTGGGCGTGGTGCTTGCCATCACCCTGACCGAATGGGGCCTGACGTGGCCGCTTGCGGTGCTGCTGGTATTGCTGGGGGCGATTCTGCTGGGGTTATTCCATGGCGTGCTCGTCACGCGAGTGCGTATTCAGCCGTTTATCGCGACTCTTTGCGGCTTGCTGCTGTACCGTGGGATGGCGCGCTTTATCGCCAATGACGAATCCAAGGGCTTCGGGGCCGAAGGTTTTGAAACCCTGCGCTTCCTGGCCACGGGAACGTTTCTGGGAATTCCCACGCCCCTGATTCTGCTGATCGTCGTCGCCGCGATTGTATGGGTCCTGCTGGAGCGCTCCGTCTACGGCAGATATCTGTATGCCGTCGGCCACAACCCCGAGGCGGCCCGCTATTCCGGAATTCGAACGGATCGGATCATCGCCAGCGCCTACGTCGTTTCGGCGTTTCTGGCCGGCGTTTCGGCGATCCTGCTCGCTTTTTATACCAATTCGATCTCCCCTTCGACGCATGGGAGCTTTTTCGAACTCTATGGAATAGCTGCGGCGGTACTCGGAGGGTGTAGCCTTCGGGGAGGCGAGGGTTCGGTGGCGGGCATCCTCGTCGGCGCCGCGCTGCTTCAAGTCCTGCAAAACCTGGTCAATCTGTTGGGAATTCCAAGTTCTTTGAATTTCGCAGTCATGGGAGGCGTCATCTTGATCGGTGTCGCCCTGGACAGCGTCCTGAAGCGAAGACGCGACTCCCGCATCAAGCAAATGGCACAGACGCAGTGACCCGACCGGAAAGGCGAGATGCGATTGTGACTTCAACCTGGGAACAGCGATGGCACCCATTGCGCGAAGAGTGGGTCGTGATCGCCGCTCATCGACAGGACCGACCCTGGTCCGGCGCCCGCGCTGAAGCAGATCTCGAAAGTTTTCCCGACTACGACCCGGATTGCTTTCTGTGTCCCGGAAATCGGCGGATCAGCGGAGAGCGAAACCCAGACTACTCTTCGTCGTTCGTCTTTGACAACGATCATCCGTGCGTAGGGAGCGAAGCGCCTGAACCTGCCCCAGCTCCGGGGATCTATCAGAACCGGCCCGCAAAGGGGGCGGCCCGCGTGGTTTGCTATACGCCCAATCACAATAAAAGCCTGGCTCAATTGCCGGCAGACGAGGTCGCGCATCTGTTGTCGGTTTTGCGCGCCCAGACCGCTGAACTGGAGCGAATGCCCGGAATCTCGCACATCCTGATATTTGAAAACAAGGGCGAGGTTGTCGGCGTTTCGAATCCCCACCCTCACTGTCAAATCTACGCCACCAACTTCGTCTTCAAAACGATCGAAACGGAAGCTCGGGTGTGCGAGCGGCACTGGATCGAAAATGGTAAGACTTTGTTTCAGTCGATTGTAGAGACGGAGATCCAGGACGGCCGACGGATCATCTGTGAGAATCGAGGCGCCATCTCGTTTCTGCCCTATTTCGCTCGATATGCGTACGAAGTCTTCGTCGCTCCTGCAAAGTCCCATCCGTCGCTGGCGACCATGACCGATGGAGAACTGTCGGACCTGGCGGCCGTCTTGAAGGATGCGCTGGTTCGCTTCGACAATCTTTGGAAGATGCCGTTTCCATACGTCATGACTTTCCATCAGGCGCCGACCGAAACAGTGGGCGGTCGAGGATTTCACTTTCACATCGAGTTTCACCCCCCCTTGCGCAAACCCGGGCTGCTGAAGTATCTGGCAGGACCGGAAATCGGCGGCGGAAACTTTCTAAGCGACACCAGTCCGGAAGAAAAGGCCGAGGAATTGAAACGGCAACCCGACGTCCACTATCTGGAAAAGGAGCCCTGAACTTGAAGGTCGACCCTGCTTCCCTGCTACCCTGCATCTTACGTCTGCATGAGCGGATTCGCGAGGCCGTCCTGCACGCTTGCGAACGGGAGGCTGAAGAGAACTTAAGTGAGATTGACCGCGATGGCTCGGGAGACACGGTGTATGCGATCGACGCAGTCAGCGAAGAGGCGCTGGTCGAGTTTCTCGAAGAGGAAGCTGCCGCCCGTTTCCCGCTCGCGCTCGTGGCGGAAGGATTGACCGAGGGTCCCATGATCTTGCCAAAGGGGGCCAGCGAAGAGGACGCTCGTTGGCGCATCATCGTGGATCCGATCGACGGGACCCGCGGCCTGATGTATCAGAAAAGGAGCGCCTGGATCCTGACCGGAGCGGCTCCGAACCGCGGGCCGGAAACCAATTTGAAAGATATCGTTTTGGCCGTTCAGACGGAGATCCCGCTGATCAAACAGCATCTGTGCGACGTTCTCTGGTGCGAGGCGGGAGGGCCAGTCCAAGCCATCCGGCACAACCGCCTGACCGGCGTCAGCGCGCCGCTCTCGATCCGGCCGTCTAGGGCGACCAGCATCGAACACGGGTTCGCCACGGTCAGCCGATTTTTTCCCGGTCTTCGGGATATTCTGGCAGTGATCGACGAGGAGATCGCGCTCGGCGCCTTGGGACCCGTCAGAGCCGGAAAGGCCCATTGCTTTGAGGACCAGTACATCTCAACGGGAGGGCAGCTCTACGAACTGATGATCGGCCATGACCGCTTCATCGCCGATCTGCGCCCCCTGATGGAAGAAATGCTTCGAAAACGAGGGATGAGCCTTGGAATCTGCTGCCACCCTTACGATCTTTGCACCGAATTGATCGCCCGTCAGGCGGGCGTGATCGTGGTCGACCCCGCCGGCCGTCGAATTGACGCGCCGCTTTCGGTCGAACCGGAATTGTCTTGGGCCGGCTATTGCAATCAGGCGATCCGAGAGCAGGTGGAGCCACTGCTGCAACAGGCGCTCGCTCGTCACGCCGGTTGGCGGGCCTCCGACAACTCGGCCGCCGGGGAAGCGTAACGGTCGCATGTCTGATTCCGTTCAAGAAGCAGCCGAAAAGTTCCCGGATCTCGCTGAATTTGTGCAGGATGCCACAGCGGCGAAGGACGCGGACTCGAGCCCCTTTTTTGAACCGGGGCGACGCATCCTCATCGCAAGGGCTCCGGGCCGGCTGGATGTGATGGGCGGATTCGCCGACTATTCCGGCTCTTTGGTACTGCAGCTTCCGCTAGCCGAAGCCGCATTTGCGGCTGTGCAAGTTCGGGACGAACCGTTGGTGGAAATTCTGAGCCTGCGCGAAGGAGGGAGACGGTCCCTGTTCCGATTCGATTTATCGGAATTCCCTGGAAACTCCGGCGGATTTTCCTACGACCAGGCTCGAGAGTTTTTTCGAAAACGAGAAGAGGACCGGTGGGCGGCCTATGTCGCCGGAGCGTATTTCGTTCTGCAACAAGAGCTCGGGGCGCGGTTTGCCGGCGGGGCGCGCATCCTGATTCGGTCTGCAGTGCCGGAAGGAAGCGGGGTCAGCTCTTCAGCCGCCCTCGAAGTGGCAAGTATGCAGGCGATCGCCGCCGCGCACCAGGTTGCCATCACACCTTTGCAACTGGCGCTTCTGTGCCAAAAGCTGGAGAACCTGGTGGCCGGCGCTCCCTGCGGCGTGATGGATCAGATGACGGCCGTTTTCGGGCAAAAGGAGCGGCTTCTGGCTTTGTTGTGTCAGCCGGCGCAACTGGAGGGGGCGTTGCCGATTCCCGACGGTCTGCGCTTCTGGGGAATCGAATCAGGAGTGCGACACCATGTATCGGGAGCGGACTATGGACGAGTGCGAGCCGCGGCATTTATGGGCCTCAGCATCTTGGCGGAGTCGAAGGCGACCGAAGCGGGCGTTCGCGGAAAACAGTCCGGGGAGAAGGCTGAAGTTGCGTGGGGCGGTTACCTGGCCAATATGTCTCCTTCGGAATTCCTCTCCGGGCTGAGCGTTTCACTCCCAGAAGAAATTTCAGGAAAAGAGTTTGTCGATCGCTACGGGGAAACCGCGGATCCGGTGACTCAAATCGACCCGAATCAAATCTACCCGGTCAGGGCAGCGGCCACACACCCGATCACCGAGCATTTCCGCGTGCGACTGTTTCGTTCCCTGCTTCAGGGAGGATTCAACGAAAGCCGGCTCCCGCTGCTGGGCGAGCTCATGCTGCAGTCGCATGCCGGATATTCCGCCTGCGGGCTGGGCTCCGAGGAAACGGATCTGCTGGTCACATTGACGAGGAAGTTAGGACCGCAAAGAGGCCTGTACGGCGCCAAAATCACCGGAGGCGGCAGCGGCGGGGCGGTGGCCGTGCTTACTACCAGCAGCGGGCAATCCGCCGTTTTCGAAGTCGCCGCCCGCTATCGCGAGAAAACCGGGAAATCGGGACGGGTCTTCGCGGGTTCATCGTCGGGCGCGGCGGAATTTGGCATCGAAGAAACCGTCCTCATCAAATGAGGCGGAGCGAATTCTTTCCGTAGGGCGGGGGAATGGGCGGGTATTCCGGCCTTTCCTTTCAGAATGGCGCCTTCCTCGGTATCCTGAACATTAAACATTTGTTCCGCAATTGGCAAGGAGCGCTCTAATGAAAGTAACTCATTTCTTCTGGCTGACTTTGATTCTGGCCGCAAAGCTGGGAGCCGGTTGTTCCGGATCCGGTACGACAGGAGACGCAACTCTGGCGTTTTTGACCAACAATGCCGCCGATTTCTGGAGCATCGCCCGCCGCGGATGCGAACAGGCCGATCTGGAATTGCCGGGAATCCGCGTCGAATTCAGGATCCCGGCCGACGGGACCGCAGCCGAGCAGAAGCGGATCGTCGACGACCTGCTAGCCAAAGGCGTCGACGGAATCGCCATCAGTCCGGTCGATCCGGCCAATCAGTCTCCGATGCTCAATCACGCAGCCCGGCAGGCTATCGTCATAACGCACGACAGCGACGCGCCGGAAAGCGACCGGCTGTTTTACGTCGGGACCGACAACGTGCAGGCCGGGCGCGAGGCTGGCAAACTGATCCGTCAGGCCCTTCCGGACGGTGGAGAGATCATGCTCTTTGTGGGAAATCTCGACGCGCAAAACGCCAGAGAAAGGCGCCGGGGCATCGACGAGGCTCTGGAAGGCTCGAACATCCGGATTCTGGACGTCAGAACCGACGACACCGATCGCGTCCGGGCCAAAGCGAACGTGCTGGACGCACTGGTCAATCATCCCGAAATCGACGGCTTGGTCGGTCTTTGGAGCTACAACGGTCCGGCGATTCTGAACGCCGTTCAAGAGTCGGGAAAAATCGGTCAGGTACAGATCATCTGCTTCGACGAAGAGGATGAAACGTTGGCCGGAATCCAGCGGGGCGCCATTTTTGCCACCGTCGTCCAGCAACCGTACGAATTCGGGTATCAGGCCATCCGGTTGATGGCTCGATTCCTCGAAGGGGACAGCTCCTTCATCCCCGATGACGGCAAGATCTTCATCCCGACTCTGGTAGTCGACCAGGCGAACGTCGACGAGTTCATCGAACGGATCCGCGAGCTGAGAGGAAGGATGTGACGGGGGTTCCGGGGTTTTGGGGTGTTGTATCTGAATGTGGGGCTTAGTTGTATTGGTCTGGTCTTATTGGGATGAATCTCATGTGCGGGCGGAGGCGTTCGAATAAAGGGGTTTTGCGGAGCGGCGCGGGCGCTTCGGGCGCGTTGATCCGTGGCTGTCCCGTCGCCCTGCCATCCGGCGCTTCCCGGCGTCCATTCTCTCAAACCCCTCGAGACTTGGTTTTGAATTCTAAGACTGGAAACTTGTAACTTGAAGTCTGGCGCTCGCAGTCACAGGCCTGGATATTGGATTTTAATCTGCTGTCTGATTCTTCTGGCGGCTCATTTGTCGGGCCAGTTGAAGCCGCCGCCGCCGGAATCGGGATGGAAGCCGACGCACGCTCCCATCGGTGCAGAATACGTTGGATCCAACGTGTGCGCGTCGTGCCACAGCGACATCTTCGATCGCCACCTTTCCACTCCGATGCAGAACGCTCTGGTTCGTCCCGAAGACGGGGAACTGTTAGCCTTCCCCGAAGGCAGCTTGAAATTCAAAGAAGGAGAATTCGTACATGTCCTGACTCGTGATGAGGAAAACGTAACCTATTCGGTCCGAACTGAGCAAGAGCGAATCCTCTTCCGTAACCCACGGGTGTTCGGCTCAGGGATTGCCGGACAGACGTTCGTATTCGAGAAAGAAGATCAGTTCTACGAAGGGCGAGTCAGCTATTTCGAAGCGATTGAAGGCTTGGACCTGACGATCGGGCACAGACGAGCACTTCCCGCATCCATCGACGATGCGATCGGCCGCAAGCTTTCGGAGGAGGAAGTTCTGGGCTGTTTCGGCTGCCATGCGACCGCATCAGTTTCCCGGGGACGCCTGCAGTTGGAGGAAAAAGAGCCTGGAATCACCTGCGAAGGCTGCCATGGCCCGGGAAAAGAGCACATCCGAGCGATTATGGAAGGCGAATCGCCGGAGGCCACGCTTTTGAACCCGGGACTCTGGACGACCGACGAGATACTGGATTTCTGCGGCGCCTGCCACGGAACGTGGCGGGATGTGGCGGGTTCCGGCCTGCAGGGGGTGACGACTGTTCGCTTCCAGCCGTACAGGTTGTTTCTGAGCGATTGTTACGATCCGATCGACTCCCGGATCAGTTGCCTTTCGTGCCATGACCCCCACACGGAAAGAGAGGCGAATCCTCGAGCCTACGATTCAGCCTGTCTGGCCTGTCATGCGGACGCTTTCCACAAAACCCTCTCCGAAAGCGAAAGGAACGAATTCGCGCTCGAGGCATGCGTCACCTGTCACATGCCGAAGCACACGATCCCCGGATCGCACTTCGAGTTTTCAGATCACCTGATTCGCATTGCAGGCGACAGCGACGAATTTCCGGAACCCTGATGCGGCGGTCAGACAGGCGGAGGAGCGAATTGACTTGCGATTCAACGATCGGGGCGGTCTAACTCGGACCGGCCACGGCTTTGACTTCCAGCGGGAGTCTCCTGAACCTGACGGGTTTTCTCCATGGTCGCGATCGGCTGCAACCGTCCGCTTCCGTCTCTGCCTTGGATTTCCACCCTGCGGCGTTCACCGCCGGAAGGCAGGGCCTCCACGGACTCGACAAGGCGCTCAACCAACTGAACTCCCTCTCGGGGGGCGGCGGGATTCGTTTGCTCGACCTCCTGAACCACGCGCGTAGCGCCTTCGCCGACCTCTTCAAGGACGGTCCGTATCCGTCGATCCAGTGAAAGACGGCCCGATGGGTCGGAAAGGTGAAATTCGGTCGTCCGGTGCACTCGGCCCTGGTCGTCTTTCCACTCCCTGCTGCTGGAGGTTTCGCTTAGGGTCAGGTCAACCTGGTGCTTCCTCTGAAAAACTTCCTCCTGGCTGCTCCACTCGCCGCTCGCGCCTGATCGGGCGATCGTCTGTCGACGTTCCATCGGCTCCCAGTTGCGGTTTCCTCCGTATCGATACACCGTTTTTTCAGCCTCGACGCGGTCCGCGCGCTTTCTTTCGGTCTGCCGAATAAACTCAAACGGCTGCAGTCCGCCCCCCGCGCCCGGGGCATAGGTGGTCGTCTCGGTTTGAAACGCATCAGGTCCGGAGACGCGAGTCTGCTGCACCCGCTTTTCCACTACCTGGAACCTGCCGTTTGGATCCAGCCGAGAAATCGTCATCTCCGCTTCCTGAGCCCCATCCGGATGCGAGGTTAGCAACTCTTCCTCCCTCTGAACCAGCCGGCGGACTCCGGACTCGTCTCGATCGTACACCCGCCGGACCACCTGGCGGGAGTTGGGCCCCTTTTGTACGACCTCCTCTTCCACCTCGGTGCGGGGGCTGAATTCGCCAGCAAGACGCACGATGGCGACCTGATGGGTGGGATGAAAAACGGTCTCCGCAGGTCGGTTCGGCTCGAGCCATCGAAACGCCGGAGGCTCGTCGGAGGACTCCTGAGCGCCAAACAGCCAGCCTGCAGTCAGCGTCATCGACGCCAGGGCTACGATTCGAAATGCTTTACGCAACTTCATAACCGATCACTCCTCAGTTTTCCGAAAACCGGAGCCACGGCGCCGGGAAAGTTCAGCCGGCAAACCGCAGATTCGCCGCGCAGCCTCTTTGCTTCAGTCACGTTCACGTTGCACGACTCTATACGATAGTGTGGCAGACCGACCCGAATGGATCAAGAGAAACCGCCGTTCCCACGGATCGCGCCGACACGGTGGCGCGGGCTTCCAGCCGGCGACTCGACCGCGGCCGGCAGGATGCCGGTATTGCAGGCCCTGGAGCTCTGGGGCTGCGCCTTTCAGCTTGCCCCAGCCTGTGGATTGCCGCGCGCCTTCGGCGCTTTTTGCAAGCGGGGCGGAAGCCCCGCAAGCGTGGAGGATCTGTCACGCGTCAAAACCCAAGCCCGGAAACCGGGCGACGCAAGACGCAAATGGTGCGAAGTGCTAAGTGCATGGTGCTTTCACAGTTTCGACCACGCCTGTCGATAAACCGACCCCGATCCCGGAGCCTGACCGGTCCAGCACAACTGGCAGAGCGACCGCCCCCGGCGCATAGCAATTCTGTCCAAGCTCTGCTAAACCCGGGGGCGGTTGACCGCTCCAAAGAAACGAAAAATCCAAAACTGAGCGCGCAAGCACCGGGCCCGGACGCCAAGCCCAAAACTATCGACCCGAAGCGGGTCGCTCTGACATCCGGCGGAAGGCAGGCAAACCGGAGGCATCGATTCCGTCGGAGTCCCGACACCTCTCCGAATAGAATTCAGCGTGGAACCGTGCCCACACAGAGCCCCGTCAGTCATGACGGGGGCAGCGTAACGCACAGCGAACCCCTCCCTCGCCCATACCGCCGGCGCAAGCTCGACAGAGAGGAAGGCCCCCGTCGACGCTCCGCGCCAAATTCTATTTTCCAGACCCGGGCAAGATCCGCCATCGGAAATCCGCGCCTTGCACCTGACCCGCCAAACCGAACAGGGCAATCTGGAACGATGTATGCCCATGAGACCTAGCAGTCCCGCTGAATGCGCTTGTCGGGCGATGAGACCCTATTCTTAGTTCTTAAGGCTTAACTGCCAAGATACCCCATACTGGTCCTGCAGCCAGCCAAACAATGGGCTAAAGTCATAATTATCCAGAGGCATGGCCACCTCTCCGTTTTCAGACAAGATTTTGAATGCCTGTTTCAGTCGATCAGCGTCTTCGAATTCCACAAATAGTGACATGGCGGGAGTAAATGTGAAGTTATGAACAGGCGGACTGTCGAAGATAATGAGATCATGGTTTCCAAACTTTACATACGCAAGCCGTACCTTTCCCTTCATTTCGCCACTATCATGTAGCTCTTGTCGCTGCACGATAAACTCGGGAAATACTGATTTATATAGTTCAATTGCCTCACCCGCAGCGCCTTGGAACATCAAATGCGTCGAGACCGATGTCGCCATTCCCCCTCCTGACCATCCCGCAAGGATTAAAAGCATTAATGACAGCAGAATTTTCATGTGTAAATCTCCGTTCTCCAAACGCTCCGTCGAGCGGCGCGCGGACCGGCGACCGCTGGTGAGAAGCACTTTATCCCTGACTTCATTTCCAGTCCCTCGCTAAGCGGCATCTCCGCACGGCCGCTCCAACGCGTAGTGAATTCGCGTTCTCATCGAAGCTCCTTGCGCAACACCAACTTGAGACCAGACCATACCTCCGTAACCGCGCACACCTTGATATCCACATACCCCAGGGGCAATGCTACTTCGCGGATCGTGTCTTCGGTTACATCGGTAGAAACCTTGGATGCCTTCTTCGGCCAAGAAATCCAAATTGCGGCACTGGACTTCAATTTCTTGCGTAGGCCAGACAGACGCCGCTTCAGTACCGCCTTCCGAGTAACGAAAACATGCACAAGGTCAATCGCCGGTCCGGAGCGAGTTGCGAACTGCACTCCGGCCGGCAGTCCATCAAGTAACTGCACATAGCCGTCAGGTGCGCCAAGAGGTAAAACACGGCTACCCTCCTTGATCCCCAGTTTCTTGGCAAGGGGTGTCCCCGAATAGCCAACGATGCTACGAACTTTCATGCGACCTAACTCCCTGATGCTAACCAGCGGCGCGCGTAGCGCTCTGTCAGGTTCACGCCCACGTTAGGCCGCAGATGGTCACAGGGCGCAACTCCAGATCTGGCCTGTCGTTGCGCCCGCCTGTGCAGATACCGCATTAGCTGGTCTTGCCCATACCAAAAGGAATTGTGAGAACCGCTCAGGGGTTAAACTGGTCGAGGAACCTCGCATCGACCCAAAACAGATCCCCACCAGTCGCGTTCTCCCATGACCCACCATACAACCGGGTGAAGAATAGGTACTTTCCGTCGGGGGTGACCATCGGACAGAACTCGTGCTCCTCGGTATTGATCACGTCGCCGAGATGGATCGGCTCTCCCCACCCACCTTCATCGAGTCGGAACGAGACGAAGAGGTCACCCCTTCCGAGGCT
>CAZAEY010000035.1:0-26172 GCA_964484155.1 uncultured Acidobacteriota bacterium | reverse complement strand
CTGCTCTCCGAGCCGGGGCGAAGCGCGACGGGAGCCCAACTGAAAATGGGGCCAGATGGTCGACTGCATGCCGTGTGGCTGAAGCTCGTTCCCAAGAGGGAAAACTGGATATCGTACAGTTACTCGGATAATCGGGGAGAGAGCTGGTCCGAGGCGCAGAACTTTTTAGCCGGTTTTTCCCCCCGGGAACCCGTATTGCAGTTGGTGGGTCACTCGACGGTGATCGTCGGCGTGTCCAGTTCAGAGGAAAGGCCCTCGACCGGAGAGCGGATTTATCTCTGGGTGAGCGCCGATCAGGGAGAGACTTGGAAGGAGCGGAATATCAATTCTCTCGACCGGAAGGGATCGACCAGCGGGTTGAGAATCGCGGTAGGACCGGATCGGAGAGTGCTGGCCGCCTGGGTCGACATGAGTGCAGATGGTACCCGCATCGTGGGAAATGTTTCAGAAGACCGAGGTGAGACCTGGCTGGATCAACCTGTTCCGATCGGCGATGATGCTCAGCGGCGCGTCGCGGATTTTCGCCTGCACGGCGACGAACAGGGATTCAGCGTCGGATGGCTGGCGGGAGGTCCGCGCAATTACCAGTTGATGTTCGATCGGTCGAACCCGACGGGCACGAGCTGGGGTGAGGACCGAATCCTGGCTGCGCCTGAAGTGGACCGGATGGAGTATGATATCGTATTCCATTCGGACCGGATCTTTTGCATCTGGACGGAATCAGAAGGGTACGGGCGGTTTTTGAGGGAGACGCTGAAGGTCAAAGCATTCGCTCATCCTTCGCTGGAGGAGGTTTTTCCGGAAACGTTGGTTTACGACGCCGGTGAAGCGGGTCAGACGATGGTTGGCTTCGATCTGTCCCCCGCCGACGGGGGCGTTTCGTACGTTTCCGCCATCGCGCATTCGATTTCCCGTGGATGGCATGTAGCGGTCTGGCAATTGGACTTGGAGAGAAGGCAAAACGCCCTAGTGTGGGAAAATCAAACAGGGATTTCCCTTGAGGTGACGACCGCTGCTTTGAGGGCGACGGGCGACAAAGTTCTGCTTCTGACCCGGGAGGGGGGTGCCCGGCGTCTTCCGCAGCAGAGTGTTTTCAACGGATCGCTTTTTTTGCGAACGCTGGAAGTCGGCTCAACTGATGAGGCAATCGATGTCTCCAAATGATCGTCGGAAGTGTTCTTCCCGGACTTTATGCGAGCATGCGATCCCCTCGGCAAATTTAAGGTGATTGCGCTGACATGCTGAAACTTCGAAGAAAGTATTCTGAAACTTAGGAATGATGATTCTTTTATAGAGGATGGTAAATTTAATGGCTAAATGGACTCTCGGCGTTTTGACTGTGTTCCTTTGGGTGACCGCTTACGGATTTTCAGCTATACCTGAAATCAAGAGCCAGAGCCCGGGACAGGCCCCGGTCGATGTCCGCGTCATGGATTGGTATACGCTATCCATCACGGTCGACAAGGGCGGTGATGACCGGCCTCTAATTTATGAATGGGAAACGATAGGAAATGTGGCAGGCAACCTGGTTCCCCATCCATTTCCACTTTCGCCGGCCGCTCAGAATGAAGCCACGATCTGTTTCCCTTCGACGCCCAACGTGACATCGTGCGCGCCAGGGCAGAATTTTGCCGTGAATACGGCGAACTCCTTAGTCGGCAGTCAGGTAACGGTGGAAGTGAGGGTCCGCTTCAAAAACCCAGATGAAACCGGAGAAGAAGCCGAAGTGCCGACCGAATGGGCGTCTCGGCAGTTCACCTTCAATATTAAAGCCGTCAATTTCCCTCCAACGGCCACCGTTACTGGAAATACGGGATCTCCTGAGGATCGCCTCCCGCCGGGTACCGGAGTCACCCTGAGGGCGGAAGTCGAAAATCCGGGCGCGGCTGGGTGGGCTTCGTTCGATGCCTCCTGGACCTTTGGCACGAAGTCGGGAGGCACCTATCTGCAGCCGGTCCCTTTCTTTGCCACCGCAACCTTGGAGCCATCCTTTACCGTTCCGCAAATGACTGCTCCCGCCGATCAAGTGATAATCCTCAGGCTGCGCGACGGTTTGCATTTAAAACAGTTCAATAAAACCGTCTACATGACCAATGAAGGAGGAAGCACGCCGCCGCCGCCCTCGGGCAACCAGGCGCCGACACTGACGGTCTCGCAATCTACGGTGACGGCGCAACTGGGCAGCCAGGTGGTGCTGGAGGCGATCGGCAACGACGTCGATGGCGACGATCTGGCGTTTACTTGGATCTTTTTGCAGACCAACACGACGTTGGACGCCGCTTCCGTGCAGACAGTCCGCCTGAATTCGACGCAGTGGCGCAGCCGGGCCACGATTCCCGCTGCTCTGGTCGGAACCTTCGGCTTTTCGGTGCAGGCGCGGGAAACGAATACGTCGGATCAGAAGGCATCTCCCATTCGGCAGGTGACGCTCGTGATCAATCCGGAAGGGGGCGGCGCTCCCGGCCAGTTCGACGAAAACAAGGGTAGCTGCAATGGAAATCAGGGCCCGACGCTCGTTTCCATCAGCCCAGATCCGCGAGTTTCGCAGCTTCAGATCGGAGCAGGTCAGACGCTGCAGATCACCGTGGAATTTACGGATCCTTCTCAGACTCAGTCCAGTCTGGGCGGAGTCATAAAGGGGGTCAAGGACGTCGCGTGGAGCACCGCGTCGCTCACGAATCTGGGTCTCACGGCTTCTCAGGGACTCTTGACCGCTGTGGGCGAGAACAACGCCCGGCGGACATTGACGATCACGGCTCCTTCGAACACTAATGCGGCCAATCCGCAGTTCTCGGTCACGGCCACCGACGTATTGGACTGCACGACCACGATCACGACGGATTTGAACGTTGTTGCGGGGACTGGAGGCGGCGGAAGCGGAGCGCCAACGGCGAGAATCCGCTACAGATTCTCCCAAGGCGCCAGTTTTTCGGGTCCGCTGTCCTCCGGCGCGACGGTCAACACCGACATCCGGACGATTTTTCTGGACGCCACCCAAAGCAGCGTCGATGGCGGATCGGGAACTCTCACGTATCAATGGGCGGTCTCCGGCATCGCTGGCGCGTCGCTTTCCAGCGCCACAGCTCCCGCGCCTACGCTGACGATTCCGCAGGGCGCCGAAGGCACGGCGACCGTCACCTTGACGGCCAGCGTCAGCGGAGGCGGTTCGTCGAACGCCACGCTGAACTTCAACGTCAGCGGCTCCTTCCAGCCGCCGGTGGCATTTATCACTTCCGCCCCGTCGCTGGCCGAAGCCGGCAGCCAGATCAACCTGGAAGGTGATGCGGAGGCCGAAGGAGGCGGTTCGGATTTCGTGTTTAACTGGACGGCGTTTACGCCGAATGGTCCCGTGGAAGTGTTTTCGTCGGGACCTCGGGCCAATCTGATCGCTCCGCCGCCCTCGGGTATCGATGAGGATGTCGCTCTGACGGTTGAGTTGAGGGTGTCGCTGAACGGCGTTCAGTCGCAGACCCGGACCCGGCAGATTGTCGTCACGCGCCCCCGGCTGAATTTCGCTCACGTGGGCGTCGGACCGATTCCCAGCGACGACGGAAAGACGCTGCGCCTCGAAACGCAGATGGTTCTGGTCAATCCGAGGGGCGAGCCGATTGAGGGAGAGATCCAGTTCGTCAACAACAGCGATGGGGACGACTGGGCGCCGCTGGTCAACGGCGAAGCCCGGAGCGAGATCCAGTTTACGATTCCGGCGACCGGATCGCGCGAGTTTCTCCTGACGGGCGATGTCATCAACGTCGGCTGGGCTCTATTGAAGTCTCCGGAACGGCTGGTGGGCCACCTCTTCTACCGCGTGGTGGAGATCACGCCTGAGGGCGGCAAGGCCCTGATCAGCGAGGTGCCGATTCTGCCGGTGCGGGGAGGGCAGTTCCGAACGGCGCTGGTTCCAGGAATGTCCTCTGAAGAGCTGGCCTTTTCGCTCGTCAATCTTGCAGACCACGCTGGAACCGTGACCTTCACGCTCACGCTAAACAGCGGGGAAAAGGTGGAAAGCGCCCCGATTTCGCTCGATTCCAGAGAACAGACGGCGCGGTTTTTGAGCGAAGTGTCGCAGACCATCTCCTTGCTCCTCGGAGAAGGATTCGGGGGAGGAACGCTATCGATTCAGTCGCCGGACGGACTGGTGTTTGCGGTGACGCTCATGCGGTCGACTCAAAACGGCCTGCCTCGGTCTATCCTGCCCGTGGCAGTGGATTCTAATTAGTCGATGATGCGAACGATCGTTGTCTGGTGTTGGCTCGGCGTTATCGCTGCAGGTATGTCCGCCCTCCGCGCCGAGTCTCCATGGGTGGGACTATGGCAGATTGTCGGCGAAGGCGCTCAGTCATCGGCTGCTTTTCTCGTAGTTTCAGCGGAGGGGAGCCGCCTCAAGCCGGTTCTTTACCATAGAACCTGGGCTGTACAGCGCTTGGAATCCTGGAATTTCAGCGAGGATACGCTTTTGCTTGATGTGGAAGCCGGGGCGAGGTCGTTTCGGTACCAATTGACCCTTAGCGATGAAGGCTTCAACGGCTTCTGGATGCTGCGGCACCCTCAGTTTCGAGAGCGCAGGGAAGTCGCAGGAAATCGAATCTTCGAGGTCAATCACTGGGATCCGCATGAGGGCTTGAGACAGTTGGCGGATCCTTCGAGATTCGTGGACCTTTCGGGATACTTGTCCAGAAACGCGCCGCTTGAGTCGTTTGAGGATTTTCACGGCTACTGGGACCGAGAGATCAAGGTTCGGTTTTTTCGAATCTTCTACCCTGTTTTGTATCAGGGGGAAATTTCCGAAAAAGTAAGACATAACCGGCTGCGACAAATCTGGAACTCTCTGAAGTCGAAGGAGTTTCAGACTTTTTCAAAGCAGCTCGCCGAACATCGAGCTGATGTCGTTGCAGCGCTCAGGGAGAAGCAACCGGAGCTGTATTTCGCGAATCATTTCATCAGCATGCCGACGGCTGGCGTGATCGAGACCGCGTTGGAGCAAATCGATGACTCTGTGTTTGTGGTGTTTGCGACAGAGCATTTGATGAAAGCGGTGCCCCTGGATCAACTGAGGCCCTGGCTGGTCCGGTGGCAACTCAGGCTTCCACTGTTTGCGTCTGTCCCAGTAGACTCCGGAAACGCACTTGCGCAGGTTGTGAGCGAAGGAGTTGCCGCCGCCTGGGCCGTCAAGTTGGGCTTCGCCCAAAATCCGGCTGAGGCATTTGGAGTCTCGACACTGGGTGATTTCGCCGGCGCAAAGGCGAAGCTTGCGAGGGGCCTGCCCAATCTAGAAGTTAAAGGGATCCCGGATGCAGACCTGATGGCCCTCGCTGCCGAATTCGGGAGCCGGATTGTCGAAAGCTTCTCCGTTGACGAGATTCTTTCCTTTCCCCAAGAGAAGTGGATAGAGTTTTACGTCGACTATTTGACCGAGTGAGGCGGGGTCCGATCGGATCCTTCGGGACAGATTCGCGATGTCGATACCCGCCGCTTACTCCCACCGATGCGGGATGCGAACGAGTCCCAGTTCAGGCCCGCTCCCCAGAATGCGGAAAGACGCTGCTTTCTGGGCGTTGTCATACGCTTGCATCCGTTCGTGATCGGTCGCGGCAGCGGTGACGTAGTACAAGCCGGAAAGGAGCGGGAGTTCCGGAAAGACAAGTCTTGCTTGAAAGCGTTCTGCAGAAATAGGGCGAAGCGTAGCTTGGTCCATGCCGTTTGACACGCCAAAGACCACCGTTCCGTCGTTGCGTTCCAGGGCGATGGCGATTTCGGGTTCGCCTCGGAACCCTTCCTGAAATGTAGCCTCCACCTGGAGTACGACCGTCTCGCCCGGGTGGAATTCGTCCTGCGGTTTTCCCTGGTCATTCAGAACCTGAACGGAATCGATCCAGCAGATACGGCCGTTTTTGGGGGCCGAGGAAGGGGCGGCCTCAGGCGCCCTGCAATAGTCCTGGTATCGATCAACCACGTCCGCCGACTCGCCCAGAGCCGACATCTTGCCCTCGTGCAGCCAAAGCGAACGTTCGCACAGCGTCTTGATTTGATACAGATTGTGGGAGCAAAAGACGATGGTCTTGCCCTTTCGGCGAAACTCCAGAATCCAGTCGGTGCACTTTTTCTGAAAACGTTGATCGCCGACCGCCAATGCCTCGTCGATGATCAGGAGGTCCGGGTCAAACCCGATGGCGACGGCGAATCCCAGCCGAACGTACATTCCCGAGGAATAGGTTCGGACGGGATCGTCGATAAAAGAGGAAATCTCGCTGAATCCGATGATTTCTTCTTCGCGCTCGACGATCTCTTGACGGCGCATCCCCATTAAAGCGCCACTGAAGTAAATGTTTTCCCTGCCTGAAAATTCGGGATGAAAGCCAGCGCCCAGTTCGAGAAGTGCGCTTACGCGACCGGAAACTTTAACGCCGCCGGAAGTTGGGAAAGCGGTGCCTGTCAGGATTTTAAGCAGCGTGCTCTTTCCGGCGCCGTTGTCGCCGCAGATGCCGAAGGCTTCCCCCTCCTGGATGGAGAAGGAAATTTCACGCAAAGCCCAATGGGCTTCGTGAGAACTGCGACCGGTCAGCCATTCCCGCAGGAGGCCCCGCGGTCCCGGATACCGCTTGTACTTCTTCGAAAGCTGGCGGACTTCAACCGAAGTCTTCATAACAGATCCACCAACTCCTTGCGGGTTCTGCGAAGCAGCAGCTTGCCCAGAATCAGAACAAGTGCGGCGAAAACGAACAGATATGCGACGCCCTCGACGGAAACTGGAGGCTGGCCCAGAAAGGCCAATCGATAGGCCTCCACCAGGTGAGTCAATGGATTCGCGTTCAAGATCCACTCCAGTCCGGCCTGCGCCGCGCGATCCTTGGGGTAGACGATGGGGGTGATCCAGAACAGTGCCATAAAGGTCAGCGTTACAACCTGCGCCATGTCCCGAAAGTACACCTGCAGGATTGAGGTCAGCAGCGCAAGGCCGTAAGTCAAAACGATTTGGATGGCCAGAATTGGAAGAATCAGCGGGAGGAAGATCCAGTTCAGACTGCCTGAAATCAGAATCACGATCGCGAATACCAGGGTGCCGGCCAGTTGATGAAAAACCGCCGCCAGTACAGTGCTGAGCGGAATGACTTCCAACGGAAACCGCAGCTTCTTGATAATATTTGCGTTCTCAATCAAACTGTGAGTGGACTGAATGACTCCTTCGTGAACTGCCATCCAGGGAAGAAGGGCGCAGAACAGAAACTCGGCGAATCGAAATGTTGACTGGTCTTCCCCAAAGCGCAACTCGAGAATGACGGAAAAAACCACGGTATAGAGAATCAGTTGCAGCAGCGGGTTCAGGATCGACCATGCTCCGCCGAATATGGAGCCAATGTAACGGCTGCGGATGCGGCGAAGGATCAGTTCTCGCAACAGGGACGAATAAGCAAATGCGCTCAACATCGGGATCTGTATTCTGATTGACGCGTCTGATACTAACACCCTGGCGCGTTCTTAGTGCTGGTTTCTGGGTGCAAAGTGCTGAGTGCTTGGGAGTTTGTTGCGCCTTCGGCGCTTCAAATGGGGGGCGCGGGCGGGGCGTTTCAGCAGAACGGTCCCGACGAAGCGCCGGATGTCGGAGCGACGGGCCCTTAGGGCCCGTTGATCGTCCGACGGCGTGGCACGCGCGTTTCACGGATTGAGCGACCGGGCGTTGCAGCTTTTAGGATCGGATAAGTGAGATGAACGTTGAACTCGGCTCTCCGGTTTGTGAACGTTGAAATACAGAGCGATCAAAAAGAAAAAGAAAGAGCAGACTCGGAATCGCGCCTCGTTTGCTCTACCGGTTCTGGTTGGGGGGATCCTGGCCTTATTGCCCCTCGTCGTCTCGTTTACCGGCAACGACCCGTTTCGTCTCCCCAAGCATTCATTTGCAACTGCGGCGGTGGGAATCGTTCTGCTCCTATTCGTCCTGACGCGAAAACCGCGATTCAATTTCGGATGGGCGAGTTGGGAGGCGATTGCTGGACTGGCGATTGTCGGATTGCTGCTTCATACGGCGTTGATTTCACCGGGAGCCCGCAGCTGGGAAGGGCTGCTATCCGTTCTGCTGTTTTTTGGATTCCTGCTGGTCATTCGTTTTGTCGCCGATATCGGAACCCAGAAGCGTTACTGGTGGTTCGCGGGAGGGGCGCTGGCGCTGAACGCTGTGCTGTCGATCTTGCAATATCTTGGGAAGTTTCCGCTGATAATGGACTCGCAGGGGGGGACCTTGGCCGGCCGGATGAATCCGGCGGGATTGATCGGGGATGTGAACAGCGGCGGGTTTCTTTTCGGTCTCGCCGCGCTCATGCTGGGCGGCATTGCGGTCGTCGAGCGAAAGCCTTCTCTGCGTGCGGCGGCCCTGGCCTTGATGGCTGCAAACCTGCTGGGACTGCTTTTCACACAAACGCTGACGGCGGTTGGCGCGTTCGCCGTCTGTGCGCTGCTTTGGCTGATGCTGCATCACTGGTGGGTATTTCGGTTCCGTCGTGTGAAGCCGAAGACTCTCGGGTATTTGTGGGGAGGAATTGCAGTCGCGCTGGTTGGCGCATTTCTATTCGGAGGGCAGGTCGGGCTGACCGATCGAATTCAGAATGTCGCCCGTGAGTTGCAGGCCGGGAACTGGGAGTCGGCCACCGCGGGGCGCTACTCGGTCAATCTGCTAGCTTGGAAAATGATTCAAAACCAGTCCTGGCTCGGCGCCGGCCTGAATCGTTTCGAAGTCGATTTCTTTCACTTTAAATCCTCCACAGAAGAAGGGCGAAGCGTCCCCTTGATCGACCAGCCTGGAGCCTTTCGGGAGGCGCACAATGAATACCTGCAGACCTGGGTGGAGTTGGGGCTCCCCGGACTGATCTTTCTGGTGGCGCTCCTGCTGGGGCCGATTGTTCGATCCCTGCCGATGCTGAGAAATGAAGAAGACCAGGCACGATTCTACTGGCACGGAATTCTGGCGATATCGGCGGTGTACATTCTGATCGAGTGCGTCGCCTTTTTTCCTTTCCATCTCTGGGTCACTGCGGCCTTCGTGGCCCTCGTCTACGGCGGTCTTCGCCACTTGCAGTGCGGAGAGAGGCAGGCCGAGCCGCGTCCGTTCTGGAATCCGCTCGTCGGCCGGGAGTGGGGCCGGGCCCTCGTTTGCGGGACGGCATTCCTGTTGGCCGGTTGGCTGGCTTTTTCGGCGGTCCAGTCGTGGCGGGCGAATCAGAGGATCGGCATGGCGGTTTTTCTCGTCGAACAGGCGAACTCCGGCGGATTCGACGCCCGACGGGTCCGAGGAATCGCCGCAGAGGGTCTCCTGTATCTGGAAGAAGCGGAAAGGATGGCGCCACACATTTTTGAGATTTACAATCTGAAGGGCTCGGCCCACATGGCGCTGGGCCGGTTTGACCGGGCTGCTGAACATTACCGGATGGCCGCCGAACGAATTCCGAGCCCGGAGGTGTACACGAATCTGGCGGCTGCCCTGCTGGCGCAGCAGAAAAACGAACCCGCTCGCGAAGCGCTCACGCTGGCGCTGGCCTACAATCCCAACTACCCATTGGCCCTGCAGGCGAAACAATACCTGGAGAGCCAAGACGGGGCGGCGCCCTAGCCCCATGTTAAGAGTCGGCTTCGACTACCGCCCCGCTCAGATGAAGAACTCCAGAAATCGTGGAATCGGCCGCTACACGGCCAATCTATTTTGTGCACTGGCTGCTCATCGCGACGAAGCCCTGGTCCGCTTGATGCCTTACGGTCTTCCCAACGCAGCACCTCCTCCCGAGGGCGCTGGATTGGAGTGGCGCAGGGCCCCCTTCCTGAAAAAGCCGTCTCGTCTGAACTGGCTGCTGGATCGATGGGCTCTTCCCAGACGAATTCGGGCGGACCGAATCGACCTGTTTCATGCGCAGGACCCGGTTTCCATCCCGATCTCCAAGGGATGTCGGAGTTGGGCCACCGTCCACGATGCCATCCCTTTCATCTTCTGGAAGGAAACGGTCCGGCGCACGCCGTGGGACTTTCGTCTGGCCTTGACTCTGGCAGGAAAGCGTCTCCGTCGAGTCGAGCGAATCATTACGATTTCAGAGTGTTCGAAGCGGGACCTGTGCGCACGCCTCGGCATTGAACAGAATCGGATTTCAGTCGTTTACGGCGGATGCGATCCCCATATCAAGCCGATCGACCCGAAAGCGGCGCGGGTCGTTCTGCAGTCGCGTTACCATCTGGAATCCCCTTTTCTGTTTTACGTGGGCGGCGCCGATTTTCGAAAAAATCTGAGTCGCCTTGCCGTTGCGTTCGCCAGCCTCATCCGACTGGGCTACAAAGGGAAGCTGGTTCTGGCGGGGGAGACCTTTCTCTGGGACTTCCCCGAAGTGAGAGAACTGAAGCGATCGATCGATAGTGAAGGAATTTCGCGTCACATTCTGATGCCCGGCTTCGTGCCGGATACCGACCTCGCCGCCTTCTACGCCGCCTGCGATTTGTTCGTGTTTCCCTCGCAATACGAGGGGTTCGGTCTTCCCGTGCTGGAGGCCATGACCTGCGGCGCTGCGATCGCAGCCGGCAAGGTCAGCGCCATTCCGGAGGTTGCCGGAGACTCGGCGTTCTACTTCGACCCCAATTCAACTGACAGCATGGTTGAGGCGATTTGGGAAGCGCTTAGTCATCCCGAGGAAGTCGAGCGGAAGCGAGCCGCCGGGTTGGAACGCGCGAAATCCTTTGGATGGGACCGCGCGGCTCAGCAGATTCTGGAACTGTATGTCCGCGATTCCGGAGAATCCCCGAAATGAAAGTCGGAATCGATGCGCGCAGCCTCCGCAGCGGGCCGGCCGGCGTCGCGACTTATGTCCGGAATCTTCTGAAGAGGATCGATGTCCTGGATGGCCTTTCCTCCGGGTTTCCCGGCAATAACCTTCTTTGGAACCTGTTTCGAGTTCCGCTGGAGCAGATTCGCAGAGGCTGGGACCTCTATCACGGACCCGGCTATACGGCGCCGCCGGCTTCATTCCGGCCCGTTGTTTTGAGCGTGCATGACATTTCCTACATTTCGAAACCTGAATTCTATCCGTACAGATTGGACCCCCTTCGAAAGGCCTTTTATCTGAGGTCGATTCGACGGGCAGATCGGATCCTGGTTCCGTCGCGATTTACCGCCGATGAGGTGCAAGCCGTCGTACCAGAAGTGCAGGACAGGATTGAGGTGATTCCACTGGGAGTGTCTGAGGAATTCTACCCGGACGCTCAAATGGCCCTCGAAGTTCGACGGAAATACGACCTTCCCGTGCGCTTTGTCCTCCATGTCGGCGATATCCACCCTAGGAGAAACTGCGATCGGATCCTGCAGGCGGGGCGTCGGCTGGGTTTGGAAGTGATTTTTGTCGGAAAGCCGATCAAGCCCGAAGTTCTGCCTGCAAGCGAGGCCAAGATCCTGACCGGTCTGGATCAAGCCGACCTGAGGGGCCTGTATTCTGCGGCCTCCCTGTTGGCCTGCGCTTCCGAATACGAAGGTTTCGGCTTGCCTATCATCGAGGCAATGGCCTGCGGCCTGCCGGTTGTGGCGGCGAATCGTTCCTGCATTCCGGAAGTCAGCGGGGGCGCAGCGATTTTGGTCGAGCCGGAAGTCGAATCCTTGGCCGAGGGATTCGAGCGGGCGATGCAGGATGCGGAGTCGATGACCGAGGTTGGAATCAGGCGAGCCAGCGAGCTTTCGTGGGACACAACCGCGAAGCGGACATTCCAATGTTACCAGGAGCTGACTGGCCACCGTTAAAACGGCAGATGCAATAGAGTGCCCTGAAAGGGCAACGCAATTTCAGCCCAGGTTGAAGCGCAGCGCCACCCTGGGCTGGCATTGATTCGCCCCCTCAGGGCGCTTCCGGAAACATTCATTCGAATCGAACGCAGCGTTCACCCTTTCGAGCCAACTGACGGACTTGCCGTCAATGCGCCCTGAATCCGGCCGGCCATTCGCAAGAGCCGGATGCCGAACCACACCAGAAGACGTTCAAGCCTTCCCGCATCTTTGGCGAAGTGCTTTCGGTAAAAGATTTCCATTGCATCGAAAAAATGCAGGGCGCTTTCCCGCGCCTGACGCGACGAACTCACCCGTTTGTGGTGAAGGATTCTGGCCCCGGCAAAATACTGCACGCCCACGCCGAGCCGACGCGCCCTCACGCAGTAATCGAGATCCTCTCCGTAAAGAAAGAACTTTTCATCGAGAGGGCCGATTCGTCGCTGCGCTTGCGAACGGATCATCATAAACGAACCGGAGACCGAGTCGACGGCATGGCTTGCGGCTGGATCCATGTGACCGAAGTGGTACCGGGCGAACCGAGGGCTGGCAGGAAAGAGCCTGCTCAATCCGGAGAGCCTGTACAAGGCCGTCGCTGGAGTCGGAGTGGACCGGCGGCATGCACGCTGCAAGGTGCCGTCGGGATTCTCCACCCGACAGCCGACGATCCCTAAATCCGTGTGTTGCGACAGATGCTGGAGCGTCTTGTCCACCGCCCCCTCCAGGATCAAGCAATCGGGATTCAACAGTAAATAGTTCTCCGCTTCGCGAAAGCGGATCCCTTGGTTGCAGGCCCTGGAAAAGCCCAGGTTGAACTGGTTCAGAATCAGGTGGAGGTTCGGGTGGCCTGAGGCAAGTTCGGACAGGCGATCCTGATCTTCTGAGTGATTGTCGACTACGACGACGTCAAACGGACAGGTCGTTTCCCTGTACAGGCTGTCCAGGCAGCCGCGAAGATAATCCGAAGAATTGTAATTGACGATGACGACGGCCAGTTCTCTCAACTCGGATATTTTATACGTCTCCGCAGAGAGTCGTCGGAGAGGGGCGGAGTGCTGGGTCTTGGGCGCTGCGTTATGGGTTCCGCGGTTCAGGGTTTCCGCGGTTCCGAGGTGCGGGCTGGCGCTGGAAGTGTTTCAGGTTTCAGGTTGTAGCGGTTGGGTTCGGGATGCCGCTGAAACTCGCAGCTTCGAATCGCGATCATCCCATTCTGAATTCTGGATTCTGACTCCTGACTCCTGTCGAGCGGACACGCCGCTATCCGACGCCGCAGCAGGAGAGGTGCGAAATATGCGGGTCAGGGGCCCGGTAAGCCCTTTCGACGGTGTTTCAGCCAGTTCCTTTCCAACTGTTTGCGTAGTTTTCCCGCCGACAGCTTACTTCCCCTCTGGACCGCGCGCCGCTTGCGAAGCACGGACCCCAATTGCATCAAAAATGCCCACTTGGCGCGGAGAAAGGAGACTCCCCTGCCCTTGAGCGTGAAATATGCGAGCGCTAGCAGATTGAAAAGAATTCGTTCGGGCAGATAGATCAGCAGCAGTTGCGCGGGCATGTTCTTCCAAAACAGAATTTCGGAGTTTCTATGGCCGTAGAAAACGTAGGCGGGGCTGAAGCTTTCGATACTGGCGTTGACTCGATGAAGGACCTGAGCCGTGGGAACGTACAGGCAGCGAAAGCCCAGCATTCTTGCCCGCAGGTTCAAGTCGGAGTCCTCGTGAATCAAAAAAAAGTCCGGATCGAAGCCTCCTGCTTCTTTCAAAAGACTCCTTCGGTAAAGAGCTGCCGCAGCGCAGGGGCCGAACACTTCCCGAGCCTTACGGTAAGCCGAAGCGTCCTGGGCGTGGCCGATCTTGAATGCGGCCCCAATGACCGACATCCCGTCACCCGCGCTGTCGACCAGGCCTGGGAACCGCTCAAACAGGATCAATGACGCCCAGCACGCCCAGTCCTCGGAAACATGTTTGAGAAGCTCATTGAGCCACTCGCGGTCGAGAACCAGATCGTTGTTGAGAATCGCCACCAGTTCCGAATCGGTGGCCTCGATCCCTCGATTGCAAGCCTCTGAAAAGCCGTGATTTGTTGATAGCGAAAGGACCCGAACGTCTGGGAATTCCTCAGTCAGGATTTTGAGGCTGCCGTCGATGGACGCATTGTCCACCACCAGAATTTCATCCGGAGGACGAGACTGTCCTATCAGGGACTGCAGGCATCCTCTAAGAAACGCCTCTCCATTGTAGTTAATGACGACTGCAGAAACTCCGGGGGCTGATGACGCCACGGCGGAGTATTATAATACGTGAGGCCGGAGGACCGGCGGGTGCGCGGAACGACCAGTCGGACGTCCGGAGCGCCGCCTCCGCTTTGCTGGCGCAGGCTTCCAATACAGTCATGCATTCAATCGATCAGCCAGTCTCGCAGACATCCGAACGCCGCGGCGCCGTCACGATCCTGTCGACTCCATGGCTGCTGTTCGGAGTCGATGTCGCGCTGGGCGGGCTCGCCTACGCCGCGGCCTGGGTCGGGCGCCTGACTGTAGAGTTGCCGTGGACGCAGGAACTGCTCCCTCAACAGCGTTGGGATATAGTCGATCATCCTTGGATTCTCCTCGTCCTGAGCCAAGGCTTTTATCTCTACGTGCTCGGCCTGTACGACGACCTGCGCGCGCTTCGCTATCGTGAGGTTCTGGCTCTGACCCTAATCGCCTGTTTCCTGCAGGTCCTGACGATCACTTCGCTGTTCTTCCTGACCGGGGCGATCTTTCCGCGCACAGTGATTCTGCTTTTTGGAGTCGTTAACTTCGTTCTTCTGACGGTGTGGAGATCATTTGTCAAAGCCCGGATACACGGTCGTCGCCTGCGAGTTCTTGTGGTGGGGCAAAACTGGGAGTCGGCTAGGCAGTTGCTCGAGGACATCGAAAGGAGTCCCTGGATGGGGCTGACTGTGACTGGACTGGTTCTGGATGCGCCCCTTGCTGAACATCAGGAGGCCAAATACCCGATTCTAGGCGATTTTTCCCAGATTCGGCAGGTTTTGCTCGATCAAGACGTGGACGAGATCCTGTTTGCCAGCACTGACTCCTGGAAGGATCACGTTTTGCACGAGGTCAGCAGAATTCAGGTGGAACGCCCGCTGCGGATTGCGATTCTTCCTTCCGTCTTCGAAATCGCAATCGGTCGACTCAAACATATCAATCTGCACGACACACCCTTGATCGAGGTCAAGCGAAATCCCAATGAGCCGATCGAGCGGTTTCTCAAGAGAAGCTTCGATCTGGTCTTTTCCACTTTGCTGCTGTTGCCGGCACTTCCGTTTTTTCTCCTGATCGCAGCCGCCATCAAGTTGTCATCGTCCGGTCCGGTCTTTTACGTTCAGGAAAGAATCGGCTACGGGGGAATCCCCTTCAAAACCATCAAGTTTCGAACCATGATTCGCGAAGCCGAAGCTGACGGAGAGGAGATCATGGCGGGAGCCGGCGACTCCAGGGTCACCAAGGTCGGCCGGCTGTTGCGACGTTTCCGAATCGACGAGATGCCACAGGTCATCAATGTCTTGAAAGGAGATATGAGCTTTGTCGGACCTCGGCCCGAAAGGCCGGGGTTCGTGGAGGAATTCAGCGGACGGCTTCCAGGTTACAGCGAACGGCACAAGGTCAAACCGGGCATCACCGGACTGGCGCAAGTGCGCGGGTATTATCACACCTTGGCCGAAAACAAGCTCAAGTACGACTTGGCCTACATTTACAACTACAGTTTTTCGCTCGACCTGCTGATCCTTCTGGAAACTCTCAAGGTGATTCTCGTTCGGCGGGGCTCCTAAGGGAATCGAAACGCAATTTTCCAGACCCGGTTCCGTTGCTTGCGTTTTTGGCCCGGATGTTTCATACGCCTTCTGCTGCGGCGTCGGAAAGCGGCGTGTGAAATATGCAGGCTGGCATCAAAGCGCCCGGTGCAAATGGATGCCCTGAAAGGGCAAGACATTTTCAGCCCAGGGTGAAGCGCAGCGCCACCCTAGGTTTCTGGCGGCGAAGACAAAGGAAGCGCCCTGAAGGGGCGCGACAAGCCGCACCGGGATCAATACATACGCTGGAGCCAAAGTTTGTGGCGCCCCTTCAGGGCGCCATCCTGAAACTTCCATTCGAACGGGTGAGGACTCTCGAACGAACGATCGAGCCCGCATATTTCAGACGCCTCGCTACGGAAACGTCTGAGACATGCGGGCTAGCCAATTTCAAGCCTGGCGGCTTGGCGGCGCTGGTGTTCGGCGACGCTTTTGATGATTTCGTCCAGGCGGACGGAAGGACGGTATCCAATCTCCCGACGGACCTTCGCCAGATCGGGAATGCGGCGGGGCATGTCTTCGAACCCCGCTCCGTAGGCTTCTTCGTACGGCACCAAGACGATCTTTGAATCGCTGGCCAGCACTTTTCGGACCTGCTCCGCAAGCTGCAGGATCGAGATTTCCTCATCCGATCCGATGTTGTACACTTGGCCCACGGCGCTTTCCTTTTGAGCGAGGAGATCGAGCGCTCGGACGACGTCCGAAACATGGCAAAAACAACGCGATTGAGTTCCGTCTCCGAATACTGTCAGAGGCTCCGACTGTAAGGCCTGCCGGACGAAGGTCGGAAGCACCATCCCGTAGCGCCCCGTCTGACGGGGGCCGACGGTGTTGAATAACCGAACAACGATCACCGGCAAGCGCTTTTCCTTCCAGTATGCGAGCGCCAGGAACTCGTCAATCGCCTTGCTGCAGGCATAACTCCAGCGCCCCTTGGTCGTCGGGCCTAGCACCAGGTCGTCCTCTTCGGAAAAGGGGACCTTGTTGGATTTGCCATAGACTTCCGAGGTGGAAAAGACGACGACCTTCTTTTTCTTCTTATCGGCCAATTGAAGGACGATTTCCGTCCCCCGGATGTTGGTTTCGATGGTTCGGACCGGACTTTCAACGATCAGCCTGACGCCGACGGCTGCCGCCAGGTGAAACACCAGGTCGCAGCGATCCATCAGTTCGGCCGTGAAGGGAACGTTCATGATCGACTCGACGGCGTATTCGAACCGGGGCCGCCCCTTCAGATGGATGATGTTTTCGATGCTCCCGGTCGAGAGGTCGTCGATCACAATTACGTGATGCCCTTGGCCTAACAAGTGGTCAGCCAAGTGCGACCCCAGAAACCCTGCGCCGCCGGTGATGAGAATCTTCATTTCGCTCTTGTTCTTACGGTCCAATCCGGTCCGCTCAGGGTAGCACATCAGGCCATCGGGAATCCGCCCTTGGAGCGATCTCGCCCCGTGGCCCAAAACAGGTCCGATTCGAATGCCCTATCAGGGGCTCGTCATGGCTCCAAAGCGTCCTGGCAGGGAGTTTCTCCCGGGAGCGCTATGCTATAATTTCCTCTCCCAATCGAATGGCCGATGAAAAGCATATCGATCGTCGTTCCACTCTTCAATGAGAAGGAATCCCTCCAGGAACTGTATGACGGGATCAATCACGCCGTTTCAGCCCTGGAACAGCCGGTAGAGTTGATATTTGTCGACGACGGGAGTCGCGACGGCTCTTTTGAGATTCTGCAGGAAATCCTGCGGCAAGATCCGAGAGTGAAAATCATTCGTTTTCGCCGGAATTTCGGCAAGTCAGCGGCCCTTTCCGCTGGGTTTCGGATGGCAGTCGGCGACGTCATCGTGACCATGGACGCCGATCTGCAGGACCAACCCTTTGAAATGCACAAGCTGTTGGACGAATTGAAGGACGGTACGGACCTGGTGTCCGGATGGAAGCTCCACCGCAAGGACCCCATCGGAAAACGGCTCGCTTCGAAGGTTTTCAACTCGGTGACAGCGTTTCTGACTGGCGTTCCGCTTCACGACATCAATTGCGGATTCAAGGCCTACCGCCGCGAGGTTATCGAGGAGGTCCGAGTGTATGGCGAAATGCACCGCTTTATCCCGGTGCTGGCAAGCTACAAGGGCTTCGTCGTCCGGGAGGTCCCGGTCGCGCACCGCGCTCGCGCCCACGGCAGAAGCAAATATGGCGTCGGGCGATTTTTCGGGGGCTTCTTCGATCTCTTGACCGTCATCATGCTGACCCGCTACAACAGCAAGCCGCTCCATGTGTTCGGGATCTTGGGAATCCTGCTTCTGGGTGCGGGGACGCTGATCGAACTCTATTTGAGCGTGGGATGGTTTTTCGGGCGATGGATCGGGGATCGTCCGGCGTTTCTGCTGGGAATTCTTTTGCTGATCGTCGGCGTGCAGTTCATTTTCTTCGGTCTCCTCGCCGAAATGATCGCCTATTCCGCGAAACGCACTGACGATTATTCGATTCGAGAAATATTGGTGGCGGAAGCCTCCGGCTCGGTCAGGATCACTTCCGAGTTTCCGCCCGAGCGGGTTTCCGCATCATGAAGGTGGTTCTGGTAGGTCCCGCCCATCCATTTCGCGGAGGCATCTCCCACTATAATATGTCGCTGTATCAATGCTTGGCGCAGGACAATGAGGTTCTGCTCATTGCCTTTAAGCGGCTTTACCCGGACTTCCTATTTCCCGGCCGCACTCAGAAGGACGACAGCGGCGAGCCGTTTCAAGTGCCCTCAGAGGCCATACTGGATTCCGTCTCGCCTGCCAGTTGGAAGAAAGCGGCCCGAAGAATCATTGAGTTCGATCCGCAGATCGCACTGTTTCAGTGGTGGCAGCCCTTTTTCGGCCCTTGTTTCAGGCAAATCATCCAACGCGTCCGGAGCCTGTCCTCCTGCAGAATCCTATTTCTCTGCCACAACATCTTCGGGCACGAAAGGATTCGAGTTCCGGGCAGCGACCGCCTCGAAGTGCTTTTGACCCGGCAGGCGTTATCCCTGGCGGACGCCTTTCTGGTCCACTCCGATTCGATGGTCCCTGCACTGAAGCGCTTCAATCCCCGAGCCCCGGTAAGAAAAATCTACCATCCGCTATATGATTTTTTTTTAGAGTGGGATCGATCTCAGGAAGCGGAAGTCGAGGAGCCGGGACGTCCGCAACAGTTGCTGTTTTTTGGGAAGATACGCAACTACAAGGGCCTCGGCGTGTTTCTCCGTGCGCTCGGTCTGATGAGAACTAAAGTCCCTTATCGGGCGGTGATCGCCGGCGAATTCTACATCGACCCGGCGCCCTACCGGCGGCTGGTGCGGGACCTCGGGCTGCATGACCGGGTGGTCTGGCGCGATCGGTACATATCAAACGAGGAGGTCCCGGAACTGTTCCGAAGCAGCGATGTGGTCGTGCTCCCGTATCGTGAGGCGACGCAAAGCGGCGTGGTGCCCATCGCCTATCAGTTCGAGGTTCCCGTAATCGCCAGCGACGTTGGGGGGCTTTCGGAGGTGGTCATTCCCGGAGACACCGGGTTTCTGGTGCCTCCGGAAGACCCCGAAGCTCTGGCTGGCGCCATCGACGCCTTTCTGGCAATCAAGGATAGGGAAAGCTTCAGGCGGAACATTCGAAATTTCCGACAGAGACTTACTTGGAGGCAAGTCGCCGACAACATTTTCGATCTGGCTTCCGAATTCAGCCGCCCATGAGCAAAAAGTGGAAGAAAAAAACAAGCGCCGCAACAGAAAAGCCTTTCCCGGGATTGCTTTGCTTTTCGGTGATTCTCCTCGCCGTCGTCGCTTTCTGGAATTCCCTGGGAAACGAATTCGTCTTTGACGACATTACCCTGATTCTGCAGAACCCGACGATAACCGAACTGAACTGGGGCGAGATCCTGAGAGTCGAAAGCTATCGTCCCGTTCGCACCTTCACCTACGCGCTCAACTATTGGCTTGGAGGAACGAATCCTTTCGGATTCCACCTCTTTAACGTGCTGTTGCACGGACTCAATGCGGGACTGGTATTTTTGCTGCTTTGGCAATTGACCCGTTCTCGATGGGTGTGCGGGATTGGCGCCCTTTTTTTCGCCGTCCACCCCGTGCAAACGGCTGCGGTGGCGTATATTTCGGGACGCAAGGACTTGCTCGCCGGCTTCTTCCTTTTGGCAGGGATCAATCTTTTCCTTCGATATCGGGTCGGTCCAAGAGCTTTGAAGACCCTGATTGCCGCCTTTTTCTGTTTCGTGCTGGCTGTCCTTTCCAAGGAGGTGGCGATCGTCTTTCCCGCTTTGCTTCTGCTGTTCGACACCTGGGTGGAAGCTACCGATTCAGCGGACAGGGCCTCCTCGCCTTCGCTGGCAACCGCGTTCTGGGCAGCAGTTCGCCGCCGGCTTCCCTTGTACGGTTTCTTTACTCTCGTCGCCGGCCTGGCTCTGTACTGGGCGGTGTTCATCAATCAGGCCAGTCGGATGGAAGGCTATTGGGGAGGCAGCCTGGAGACGAATATCGGCACTGCCTTCAAGCTGGTCGCTCATTACTTGAAACTGTCCATCTTTCCTCATCCGCTGATCGCAGACTACACCGGAGCGGTGTTCCCCATTTCGACCGGACTGTTCGAATGGGCTACGCTGCTGTCGATGCTGGCGACGGGTTTGTTTGTGGCGGCCGCGTGGCTGAGTTTCAGCCGGGTTCCAGTAGCCGGGGTCGGCCTGCTGTTCTTTCTGATCGCCTTGCTTCCGGTGCTTCAGATCATTCCATTCCATGAGCTGGCGGCAGACCATTTCCTTTACGTTCCTCTGATCGGCGCGGCGCTGGCCGTCGGTGCGGGCGCCGGCCGACTGGCTCACGGCCGGGGAGGAGCCGTGATCGCTGCCGGGCTGGCGGTTGCGGTCGGGACGGCTTTTTTGATCGTCACCTATCAGAGAAACCAGGTGTGGAAGGACCGGGAGTCTCTTTGGAGCGAAACGCTCAGAACAGCGCCCGGCTCCTACCGAGCGAACTCCAATCTCGGGTATGTGCGCTTTCAGGAAGGATTCTATCGGGAGGGAATCGAACTAACCCGAAAGAGCATCGAAATTCTCCCGCGGGAGGCCGTTTCGTGGAGCAATCTGGGCGCGATGTATTTCAAGCTGGGCCAGGAAGCCCGAATGAGAGGCAGTATCGGCGAAGGGGAACGTCTGCAAAAACTGGCCATACGGCACCTGGAGAGGGCTACGGAGCTGGATCCTTCCGATCCCTTTGCGGTCAGCAATCTGGGCAACGCCTATAAAGAACTGGGGCTCATTTACGATCAGCGGGACGACCCGGAGCAGGCATTGCGGCTCCGGATGGAGGCCGTCAGCCTGTATCGACGTTCTCTGGAAATCGGTGATCGACGACCCGCCATCCAGGGCGTTTGGATGAACTTCGGCGGCCTGATGATCGATGCAGGCGAACTTTCTCAGGCGCCTTACTACCTGGAGCGCTACCTGGCGGCGTTTCCCGACAATCCGCAGGGGAACTACTGGATGGGATACTGTTACTTTGAGATGAAGGAATACGCGAGAGCCATTCCGTATCTGGAGAAAGTCGTCGCAGTGGAGCCGACCGTGGACGCGCGGGACCGGCTGGCCAGAAGTTACGAACAGACAGGGCGGGAACGCGAAGCCATCGACCTCTATCAGTCGCTGTTGCGAGAGGGGCGGAATTCGGTCGAAGTCCTTTTCAATCTCGGCGTGCTGTACAAGAAAGTCGGAGACGACGAGCGGGGAAACGAATTCTTGAATCAGGCTCTGGAAAGGGCTCCGAGCGGTCCCTTTTCGGTCAGAATTCGAGAACTGCTCCGCCGCTCCGGAAATCACGAGTTAACCATTCGCCCGCTCGGCTGACCAGGAATGTACCGAGACTCAAAGATAACAGTCGTGATTCCCTGTCTGAATGAAGAAGAAGGTATTCGGCAGGTATTGGCCAGGATTCCCGAGTTTGTCGACGAGGTCGTCGTCGTAGATAATGCGTCAACGGACCAGACTGCCGAAATCGCTCGAGGAATGGGAGCAAGAGTGATTCGGGAAGACGTCAGGGGCTACGGACGCGCATATAAGACCGGCCTCTTGCACGCACGGGGTGACATCATTATCACGCTCGACGGTGATCATTCTTACCCGGTTGATGCGCTTTCCTACTTGATCGAGGCGCTCCTGAACTCCAGAGCGGGATTCGTTTCGGCCTCCAGATTTCCAATCCAGAATCCCGAGGCGATGGCGTTCAAGAACCTGGTTGGCAATAAGATCCTGAGCTGGGTAATGTCGATTCTTTTCCTGAGATGGGTTCGGGATTCCCAGTCCGGAATGTGGATTTTTTACAAGAGCGCCCTCGAAAAGATGGTTCTGATTAGCGATGGAATGGCCTTCTCCGAAGAAATCAAGATCGAGGCGATTCGGAATCCGGAAATCGGTTTTCGCGAAATTCCCATCAACTATTCCAATCGCGCCGGCGAGATAAAATTGCGCCCCTGGCGCGACGGGTTCGCCAATCTGTGGTTCCTCTTTCGGAAACGCCTCCGCCCCGGACGAGTTGCGGACGCCGAACCAGTCGAGGAGGCCTGAAATGGAATGTCCAGTCTGCGAGCATCCCTCCGTGAGGCACTATGGAAGGCTGGGCGACAGGCTTTTTCAGACGACTGCGGAGGAATTCGATTTGTATGAGTGTCCGGGCTGCGGCCTGCTCTTTCAGGATGAAGCGATCATTCGGGACCGCCTGACTCGCTTTTACCCGGTCGGATACTGGTGGGAGTCGTCGGGGCCCTGGGCCCGCCTGCAGGACTGGTATCGAGCTTTCGTGCTGCGCCGCGACCAGGTGGCCTTCCTCAGCTCGATTTTCCCCGACCCCGCGAATCGACGATTGCTGGATATCGGCAGCGGGAGCGGCATGTTTGTCCAGCAGGCTGCGCAGGCCGGTTTTGACGCCTTCGGCCTTGATTTGTCTGAAGAAGCCTGCCGGATCGCGGAGGCACGTTCCCCCGGGAGGTTCTTTTGCGGCAGCGAACAGGATTTGATCGAGCGAGGGGAAACCTTTGAGATTCTGGTCATGCTTCACTGTCTCGAACATGTTCCGTCTCCGTTTCAGTATCTGAAGAAAATTCAGAAGCTGCTTCGCAGGCCGGGCGCGCTCGTCGTTCAGGTGCCGAACCGAAACAGCTTCCAGGCTCGAATCCTGAAGAATCGCTGGTACGGGCTGGACTGCCCGCGCCATATTCACAACTTTTCCACATACGCTGTGCAGTACCTGCTCGGGCGGGCGGGCTTCCGCATTCACCGGACTCGCCATTTTTCGCTGCGCGACAACGCGGCATCGCTTGTCTCGAGCCTCGCGCCCGGCATCGATCCGATTGCGACCCGCGTGCGCGAGGCTCGTGGCGAACGCTTGTTCTGGCCTTCCTGGATTTCCCAGGGAGTCTATTTCGCCCTGGTTGCCGGCGCTCAGCCGCTGGCATGGACCGAAGCCCTGTTGGGGCGCGGCGCCACGGTTACGATTCATGCAACCCTCGACTCCTGAACGGCTCCGCCGAGAGCTTCCACTGAACAGCTTCTGCTACAATCGATTGCTTCCTGTTCGGCGCGCCCAGAGATCGTCGTACTCGCAGGCTAGTCGACGCAATCATTGGCTGAGCTCGAAGGAGATTGAATGAAATTAGCGGTTATCGGCACCGGATATGTGGGATTGGTTGCGGGGACTTGTTTCGCGGAAACTGGAAACGATGTGATCTGCGTCGACATCGATCGGAACAAGATCGAGGGGCTGAAGCGGGGGAAGATTCCCATATATGAACCTGGTTTGTCGGAACTCCTGCATAGAAATGTCGAACAGGGACGACTCAACTTTACCGACGACCTGACTCGAGCCATCCAGAAATCGAAATTGGTCTTCATTGCGGTGGGCACGCCGTCCGGCGAAGACGGGTCTTCAGATCTCCGGTACGTTTTGAAGGCTGCTGAGCAGATTGGCGATGCGATGAACGACTCGAAGATCGTGGTCACCAAGAGCACCGTGCCGGTTGGTACCGCGGAACGGGTCAAGCAGGTTCTGGACGCCCGGACACAGCACCCCTTCGAAGTCGTATCCAATCCGGAGTTTCTCAAGGAAGGGAGCGCCATTGATGATTTCATGAAGCCGGACCGAGTGGTCATCGGCACCGACAATCCGAAGGCTGCGGAGACCCTGAGAGAACTCTATCAACCGTTTACGCGAACCGGCGCCCCCATTCTGGTCATGGATCCCCGCAGCGCGGAAATGACAAAATACGCCGCCAATGCCATGCTCGCGTCGCGAATTTCGTTTATGAACGAAATTGCAAGGCTCTGCGAAGCCGTTGAGGCCGACGTTCATCAGGTGCGTCAGGGGATCGGCTTGGATCGACGGCTAGGCCCCACTTTTCTTTTTCCGGGTCTCGGCTACGGAGGTTCGTGTTTCCCCAAGGACATCCGCGCGTTGATTCATTTGGGGCAACAATTGCAGCTTCCGATTCCGCTGCTGGAGGCGATTGAGGAAGTCAACAACCGGCAGAAGCATTCCCTGGTCGAAAAGGTCCTGAACCATTACCAGGTCGACCGGAACGATCCCCAGGGCTTGTCCGGAAAGCTATTCGCCGTCTGGGGTCTTTCGTTTAAGCCGCAAACCGATGACATGCGCGAAGCGCCGGCGATTGTCACGATCGACCGGCTCTTGCAATCGGGTGCGAAGATTTGCGCTTACGATCCCGAGGCGGTTCGAGAAGCTCGAAAGATTTTTGAGGATCGGATCGCATACGCGGGCGACAATTATTCGGCTTTAAAAGGCGCGGACGCCCTTCTGCTCGTCACGGAATGGAATGTTTTTCGAAATCCCGATTTCGGAAGAATGAAAAGACTTCTGAAAGAGCCGGTGATCTTCGACGGGCGCAATCAGTACAGTCCGAGCGAGATGAAGGCGCTCGGGTTCCGCTACTTCGGAATCGGACGGCCCAGCAGCGCGCCTTAGGTCAGTCAAACTTGCATGCCGGGAGAGATGCCGCTTGAATTCCCGCTCCACGGTACATCCGACAGTTTCGGTCGTCATCGTCAATCTGAACCGAGCGGAACTGCTGGCACAGGCAGTCCGTTCGGTGCTGGGCCAGTCCTTTCAGGATTTCGAGATTATTGTGGTCGATAACGCCTCCGTCGACGACAGCGCAGCGGCAGTGCAGGCCTTCGAGGACCCCAGGATCCATTTGCTCGAGTTGAAACAGAATCGGGGGTTTTCCGGGGGAGCCAATGTCGGGATTCGGAGAGCTAGAGGCCGCTGGATCGCACTGCTCAACAACGATGCGATTGCGCACCGAGACTGGCTGAGCCGGATGATGGAGGCTGCCCGTCGGAACCCCGCCGCCGGCATGCTGGCCAGCAGAATCCTGTTTGAAGACGGCCGGTTTATTGATAAGGCCGGGCACCTGATCTTTCTGGACGGCCAAAACAGAGGTCGCGGCACGGGACAGCCGGCTGAAGGGAACTACTGTGCGCCCGATGAAACTCTTTTCCCAGACGGGTGCGCCGGCCTGTATCGAAGGAAGCTGATCGAGGAAACCGGGGGGCTGGATGAGGACTTCTTCGCTTATGCGGATGACGCCGACCTTGGACTGCGCGCCCGCTGGCTCGGTTGGACTTGCGCGTACGTTCCGGAGGCAGTCGTCTATCACCTCCATTCGGCCACGTCCGGGCGATACGCTCCCAAAAAAATTTTCTGGGTTGAAAGAAATCGGGTGTGGCTGGTCTTGAAGAACTTTCCACTGCCGCTGCTGCTGCTCAGCTTTCCGCTGACTCTGCTGCGCTTTTCAGTCGGCAGCTTGGCCGCCCTTGCCGGACGAGGAGCCGCCGGAGGTTTCCGGCAGGCAAATTCCTTCCGGACGCTGATCTGGACCCTTCTGAAGGCCGACGCGGCGGCGCTGGCCGGCAGTCGCCGCATCTGGACCAAAAGACGTGATATCCTGAAGGCGCGGCGAATCGGTTCCTGGGCTTTCTTTCGCATACTCTGGAAACATCGAATCTCCTTGCGGGAGCTTAGCTTCCATGAGATTCCGGGCGATGGGAGCAAGCTTGAAAGAATCCCCGTCGATATGCTATGTTAAGCGCTTTTATTGCTGGCGTAGCTCAACTGGTAGAGCAACTGATTTGTAATCAGTAGGTTGGAGGTTCAAGTCCTCTCGCCAGCTCCACGGGGAAACTTGACGACTTGCCCGCCGTGCCCACATCGTTCGCCCGTAGGTCGTGCAACCGACCCGGCTGCGTGAAACCGCTCAGATGCAGGGATAGGCGGCTGGCGATCGCACGAGTCGGATCTTCGCGGAGGGGTGGCAGAGTGGTCAAATGCAACGGACTGTAAATCCGTCGGCCTCAGGTCTACGCAGGTTCGAATCCTGCCCCCTCCAAATTCCGTCGGGCGCAATTTGTCATGAAAGTTGCCAAGCGTCCGGGATTTAGAGATAATACAAGTTTTCGTAAAGCGAGTGTTTCGGCAAGCGGGAGTAACTCAGTTGGTAGAGTCATAGCCTTCCAAGCTATTGGTCGCGGGT
>CAZAEY010000034.1:0-26463 GCA_964484155.1 uncultured Acidobacteriota bacterium | reverse complement strand
CCTGCTTTTACTGAGGCGACGCAGGCGATGCTGATGCATCGTCCAGCCATGCGCTCCCAGAAGGGTTTGCGGCTCCCGGACTGCGTTGCTTTCCGTCGCCTCGCTACGAGCCAGGGTGAGAAATGAGGGCTAACTTGAATCTCAAGACGGAAGCGGGTAATTTGCGGCACCTGAATGAAGGTCAAACTGACTGCGGAGGGATGCCGCGCGAGGCAGAACCGGCTGATTGAGCTTTTGGAAGCCGAGGAACTGGATCTGGCCGTGGTTTCCGATTGGCGGGACGTCTATTACTTCTCCGGCGCCATCTCGGAGGTGGCCTATCCGCGAACGTTGATTCTTGGAATCGACGCCTCCATCCTGGTTGCGGAACGGGAGTTTTCCGATGCGGCCGCAGTTCAGCAGGCGGTGTACCCGCTGCAGCAGATGGCGACTCTCAGTTTCAAACCGAATCTGGAAATGGTGGAGACGCTGGTCAAGCACCTGCCTCAAGCGCGGCGTATCGGCGTACAGAGCGAGTCTCTGCTTTGCGCCGCTGCGGATGGGATCCGGGAGAGACATGGCGCGATTCTCTCTCCGATTGATGACGCCGTTCGGAAAATGCAGGCGGTCAAATACGCCGATGAAATCGAGGTCATTCGAAAAGCCAACCGGCTCAACGACGCCGGATACCGTGCGGTCAGGCAGGCGATTGGAGCCGGGGCGACCGAAGCCGAGGTTCTGGCCGCAGGCAAGGCCGCCGTAACGCAAGCCGCGGGGTGCGATTGTTTTTACAGCGGCGACTTTCGTTGCGCCGCACCCGGAGGATTCGCGACCGACCGGAAATGCCGGGACGGGGAACTGTATATCGTCGACGCCTGGGTCAACTATTCGGGGTATTGGTCGGACAACTGCAGAACCTTTCCGGTGACGACGCTGGACGATTCGCAGCGGCGCGCCTGGGAGCTCACGGAAGAGACCGTTCTGGAAGCCGAGAAGATGGTTCAGCCCGGGGTTTCCTGCAGGGACGTGTTCGTCGCGATGAAAGAATTGCAGGATCGAATCAAACCGGAAGCGTTGATCCACCACGGAGGCCACGGTGTCGGCTTGAGAAACCATGAGTATCCGCGAATCAATCCGTATTTTGACGACGTGTTTGAAGTCAATAACGTCTTGACCCTGGAGCCGGGAGTTTACGGGCAGGAGCTTCGAGGCGGCATTCGATTGGAGTGCAACTATCTGTTGACGGGAACAGGAGTCGAACGCCTCAACGACTTTCCGATTTCCATCTGTGAGGAAACGATGCGGGGAGGGTAGCCCTACCGGAGAATTGCGCCAGGGCGGGGATCCCCAATTCGAGGGACTCGCAGGGGCAGGATCCTGATCGCAACAAACGGGACCGGGTCTGGAAAATTGCATTTCGGCTTGCTGAGCTGACTTTCGACGCTTTTATCGCCGAAAAATGGCCGAAATGCAATTTTCCAGACCCGGTCCGATGCGTCACGCTACCGGTTCTGTCGATCCGAGACGGGGCGCAGGATCAGGTAGCTGACGACCATCTGACCCAGCAGGACCAGCACTCCCGCGCCCTGGCCGACGTGGGGGGCCAACTGCAGTTTGTGAACGGCGATGTACAGGATTACGGCCCACGTGGCTGGGCCCGTGATGGCGGCAAAGCGTCCGACCATGCCGTAAAGCCCGTAGAACTCTCCGACCCGCGACGGAGGCGTCAGGCGCAGCATGTAGGGCCTGTCGGCCGCCCAAACGCCTCCCAGACAGAAGCCTGCGACGCAGGCGACGGCGTACATGCAGATCAGGGGCAGGCTGAAGATTCCGGTCAACGCGGCCATCAGGAAAGCGCCCATCCACGCGAACAGGACGATGTCGAGTGTGCGCTTGGGGCCCAGCCTGTCCGTGACCCAGCCCCAGAAAAATCCTCCGACGACCGCAAAGACCACCGCTGTCAGCAGAATCACTCGAGCCGCATAGTTGCCGTACTCCGGGCTCAACCCGCTGGCTACCGCTACATTGACCGTAAACAGGGCCATGATCAGAATCACGGTGTTGATGGCGTCTGTGTAGAAGACTCGTCCGACCAGGAATCGCAGCAGGCCTGGATGTTCTTGGCCCGAACGGAGAGTCTGTATAGTTTTCACGGTCGATTCGCGGACCGCATTCCACCCGAAGATCTTTTGCGGATTCGGGTTCCCCCTCTCCCGCACGAACAGGAAGCAGGGCATCGAAAAGAGGAGAAACAAGAGTGCGATCAGCAGAAACAGCAAAGGTTTATCCTGGTCTCCGAACACGAATCCGAGGCCGACGGCGAGGAAGGAGCCGAGGTAGCCGAAACCAATGCCGACGCCGCCGACTCGGCCGCGATTCTTCTCATGGCTGACCTCCGGCAGCATGGCGTCGTAGAACTGGAGACCAGCTTGGTAACCGATGTTGGCAATTACAAAAAAGAGTGCAGTCAGGTAGAAATCGAATCGAGCCAAAAGCGCCGTGAAAACTACGCAGACGACGGTGCTGGCCACCAGAAACGGCATCCGTTTCGGAGCCCGATCGCTCATAGCTCCCAACAGGGGAGCGGCCAGGAACACCAGGCCGTACGAGATGGCGGAAATTACTCCCCACGCCGTGTCCGCTCGATCCGCGCCGACGGTTTCTCCGATCCAGAGCGGAAGGTACAGGGAAACCACGCCCATCGAAAAAATGGTGTTTGCCAGATCGTAAGCGACCCAACTCGCTACCGAGCGGCGCGGTACGGGACCTGCGATGAATCCTTCGGCGGAGCCGCCAGCCTTCACGTTTCCTGATTCCATTCCGGCGGCACGATCTTGCGGGCCCGAATCCAGAACCCGGTGTGCGCGATCATCCTGTGGTGCGGACGCATGGCGTTCTCTTCCACCTTCCAGTTGCGCTCCAGCGTCTCCGTCGTCTCGACGCCGGTCCAACGCGGATCGTCCTCCAGTTCCAGCGCCAATCGGTAAACTTGCGTGACGGTAGGCAGCCAGCACAGCAGGACTCCGCCCGGCCGCAGAGCTTCAATGCATGGGGGCAACGCGAGGTGAGGTTCCGCAAGGTCGAGCAGAACGAGATCTTGGTTGCGCTCCGCAACGGCCTCGTACACATCGCCGTTGACGATGCGGTGAGTGGCGCCGGAGCCTCCGTAGAGGCGATGAAACGCCTCTACGTTTTGGCGCGCCAGTTCGGCGAATTCCTCCCTACGCTCATATGAGGTCAAAACGCCGTGCGGCCCCAGGTGGCGGAGCAGAAAGATGCTGCACGCGCCTGATCCCGCGCCTGCCTCCAGGACGGATGCGCCCGGATAAACGTCTCCTCGAATCAGAATCGGGGCCAGATCCTTGGGGTGAATGACCGAAGTCCTGCGCCGCAGACCTTTGAAGATATGATCCTCGAGTGTCGGCCTCAGGCAAACGGCGCGGTCTCCGGTGTCGCTGGTCAGTAGAAGCCCGGGAACCTGTCCGATGATATCGGAGTGAGCCACATGCCCCATGCGCTTGTGATGGAATCTGACGCCCGAACGAAGGTGTACGTAATGCCTCTGTCCGCGGGGTTCCACAATGATGACCGGCTCGCCCTCGCGGAAAGGAGAACGCTGACGCTCAAATGCATTCGGCATTTGCTGTGAGAATACGGCTTCGATGCAGGGGAGTCAACGAAGTGCGAAACGCAGCCGGGAGCATCCGTGATATGATTAACTGTGAGTCCGGACGAGCGGCATCGTCGTTTAGGATGACCGTTTTTCGCCGACGGAATGGCAGAGAGCGGCGGAAATTGTTGGCTGCCAGGCTCTGGTCGCCGGGCGAGCCGGCAAAATGAATTTAGAATGGACGAAGGTCCGGTGTTTCAGACTCGATGAGCCGCTTGAAGACAGGTGATCCCGCCCCCGATTTTGAAGCCCCTACCGACAGCGGCGACGTAATTCGTCTTCGTGACTTCCTCGGGAAAAAAGTGATTCTTTACTTTTACCCGAAAGACGACACAAGCGGTTGCACGACGCAGGCTTGCGGGTTCCGGGACGCTTTTCCCCGCATCGAGGGGGAAGGGGCCGTGGTGCTGGGCGTCAGTCCCGACGGGCAGGAGTCGCATCGACGATTCAAACGAAAGCTCGACCTTCCTTTCACCCTCCTGGTGGATGCGGATCACGCGATCGCAGAAAAGTACGGCGCGTGGGGGGAAAAGTCGATGTACGGAAGAAAATATTTCGGAATCATTCGGAGTCATTTTGTCATCGATTCTGATGGGCGCCTCCTAGACGTCAAATACAAGGCGAATCCCAGAAAAAGCGCGGAAGAGTCTCTGGCCATTCTAGAGTCAGACTGAAAGTCCAGAATCTGGGGCGGCGGGCGGTCCAAGGCCTGTACGCCCACCCCCGGGCATTATGACGGACCGACAAGTTTTTGCTGGGGCTGAGAATGCGGTTTGCCAAACGGCAGCCTGCGAAGAAGTAAAGACGTTGTCTCTTCTTTCCTCAAAGGCTGGGTTTAGTTTTCGAATCGGCATTTAGGATACGATCCGGCGTTTTGCCGGTGCTAGGGAAAGGTTATTTGTGAAGGGAATTTTCAGTTCGATCTCGCATTGGTTCGGAACAAGTCACGCGGAAGCGACGATCCAAAGAAAGCCGGGGGAAAGTCGATTGAAGGACGTCGACTGGATTCGAAGCATCCCCTTTTTCGGTATGCACCTGGCCTGTTTCGGCGTGCTCTGGGTCGGCTGGAGTTGGATCGCAGTCGCCGTCTGCGCCGCCCTTTACCTGTTCCGGATGTTTGCCGTCACAGGCTTTTATCACAGGTACTTTTCTCACCGAACCTTCAAGACTTCCCGACTGGGTCAATTCTGCTTTGGAGTGATGGGTACTGCGGCCGTGCAGAAGGGGCCGCTTTGGTGGGCCGGCCATCACCGCCATCACCACCAGCATTCCGATCAAGAGGAGGATCTGCACTCGCCTCACCAGGACGGGTTCTACTGGAGTCACATGGGGTGGGTGACCAGCCGGTCCTGCTTTCCAACGAACCTGAAAAACGTCCCGGATCTGGCGCGATTTCCTGAACTCCGGTTCCTGGACCGATTCGATCTCCTGATCCCGCTGTTGCTCGCGGGGTCTCTCTTCGCGTTGGGCAGCCTGCTGGGCTCCTATTACCCCGGACTTGCGACCAGCGGTCCGCAAATGTTGATATGGGGTTTCTTCATTTCAACGGTGATACTGTTTCACGCCACCTGCACGATCAATTCGCTGGCGCATCGCATGGGCCGAAGACGATACGAGACCCGCGATGAAAGCCGCAACAGCTTCCTGCTGGCAATGCTGACGCTGGGCGAAGGATGGCACAACAACCATCACCATTACCCGGCCGCCACTCGACAGGGTTTCTATTGGTGGGAAATTGACATCACTTACTACGGGCTGCGAGTCCTCTCCTGGTTGGGAATCATCTGGGACCTGAAACCGGTGCCCATCCACGTTCGCACAGCGCGAAAACTTTAGCGGTCCGGGGTTCCGCGTGCCGCGTGCCGTGTGCTGCGTGCTGCGTGCTGCGTGCTGCGTGCTGCGTGCTGCTGCTCCCCTCCTGCCTCCTGACTCCTGACTCCTGACTCCTGCCTCTTTGAACTCGGATCTTTGAACGCCGCACGCAGAGCCGGCCCTTGACAGACCGGACCTCTCCTTTCACACTGTCGTTTCCGATATGGAGCACGCGGGGGCGCAATCAGAGAGTCGGGCGGACACTTCCAACGGGATTCAGCGGGCGCTGGACCGATACTGGAAGAGGAACGTCCGGATCATGTGCTTGTTGTTGGGAATCTGGTTTTTGGCCGGACTCGGGTGCGGAGTTCTGTGGGCCGATCGGCTCAATGAATACTTCCTGCCCGGATCCGGCTTTCCACTCGGATTCTGGTTTGCTCAGCAAGGCAGCATCCTCGTTTTTGTCCTTCTCATTCTCACCTACTGCCTCTGGATGAACCGACTGGACCGTCTGCACCGGGAGGAGCTGCGCGAGATTCGGGAGGAGAGGGCAGTCACCGAATTGTAATGGGCGTACAGGCCTGGACTTTTTTGTTTGTGGGAATCACCTTTGTCGCCTATTTGGCGATCGCGTGGTTGACCCGCGTACGGGACACGCAGGGATTCTACGTTGCCGGGCGCGGCGTCCCCGCAGCGGCAAACGGAATGGCGACGGCCTCGGACTGGATGAGCGCCGCCTCGTTCATCTCGATGGCGGGGCTGATCTCTATGATGGGGTACGCGGGCGGGGTCTACCTGATGGGGTGGACCGGCGGATACGTCCTGTTGGCGCTCCTCATCGCGCCCTACCTGAGAAAGTTCGGGCATTACACCGTTCCAGATTTCGTCGGCGACCGCTTCGACTCGAATGTAGCGCGGATGGTGGCCGTCGTGTGCGCCGTTTTCGTCAGCTTCACTTATGTGGCCGGGCAGATGAGGGGCGTGGGAGTCGTTTTCAGCCGTTTCCTGGAAGTGGACGTCAACGTGGGCGTGGTCATCGGCATGGCCATCGTTTTCATTTACGCCACATTGGGCGGAATGAAAGGGATCACCTGGACGCAGGTGGCGCAGTACTGGGTATTGATCACGGCGTTTTTGATTCCGGCCATCGCCATTAGTTTTAAATTGACGGGGACTCCGGTGCCTCAAGTCGGATTGGGAGGGACGTTGCGGCCGGAATTCGCAGGCGAGCAGGTAGTTTACTTCCTGGAACGGCTAAACCAGATTCAAACCGACCTGGGATTCCTTCCCTACACGGAAACCTTCACTGGAGGCTGGGACAAGGTCAACGTCTTTTGCGTTGCCCTGGCCCTGATGATCGGCACGGCCGGACTCCCCCACGTTATCGTTCGCTTTTACACGGTACGCTCGGTTCGAGCGGCCCGCTGGAGCGCGTTTTACGCGCTCTTTTTTATCGCACTTCTCTATCTGACCGCGCCAGCCACCGCGGCTTTCGCCCGCTATTTCATGATCGAAAGTCTCAACGGGAAGGCGGAGCAGGAACTGCCCGATTGGTTCCGCAGTTGGCAGAGAACGGGGCTGATCCTTTGGCTGGACGACGGGGACGGCAGGGTGCGCTATTCGGCCGGCGACGACAACGAGATCTTCCGAAGCGGCAATCTGACCTCTGCGGAGCTCTCTCAGATCGTGGCCTCGCACGAAAGATGGCTAAGTTCCGATGGCGAGCGGGGCGAGGACGGACGCGCTCGTCTGAGAGGGCTTGGATTTTCCGGGCCCGATCGCGACATTATCGTTCTGGCAACTCCGGAAATGGCCGGGCTGGCGGCGTGGATCATCGCTCTGGTGGCGGCCGGGGGGCTGGCCGCAGCCCTATCGACCGCCAGCGGGCTCCTTCTGGTCATTTCCTCCAGCGTCGCGCATGACCTGTACTATCGCATACTGAATCCGCGGGCTACCGAAAAGCAGCGATTGCTGGTGGGGCGGACTATGATCGGGCTGGCAGTCGTCATTGCCGGCATCTTTGGAATATACCCTCCCGGCTTTGTGGCTGAAGTGGTGGCTTTCGCCTTCGGCTTGGCGGCGGCGAGTTTCTTTCCAACCATGGTTCTGGGAATCTTTTCCAAGCGAGTGGGGACGATTCCGGCCATCGCCGGAATGCTCGCGGGAATCAGCTTCACTTCTTTCTATATCATTGGCTCCATTTTCCTGGGGATGCAGCCCTGGTCCTTCGGAATGTTCGAACAGGGGATCAATGCCCAGGGCATCGGCGCCGTGGGCGCACTGATCAATTTCAGCGTCACCCTGGGCCTGACGCCCTTCTTCAAAGCGCCTCCCAAGAAAATTCGACAGATGGTCGATTCAGTCCGCGAGCCGGAATCCGTCGGCCCCGCCATTGAGATCGAACGAGCCGCCGAAGTCGCCGACTGACCGCATTCGGCTGGGTCCGACAGGCGGCCGTTGAACAATTCGTCTCCGCGGTGCGTAAAGGTTATGAATTCCGCATGAAGAGGGGATCGGTGGGTGCGATCCTCACGAACGGGAAAGGGGGAAATTATGAATTTTCACTTCGACCGGGTTCTCGCCGTCTACTGGGAGACCCTTCCTTTCGTGCTGGCGAGAATGCTGGTTTACCTGGCGGCAGCCGCGCTCACCCTGCTCTGGTTTGGCTGGATCTTCCATCTATTTCTCCATTGGCCTTTCCCCGGCCCGCCGTTTTTGGCCTGGATCATCGGAGGACTCGTTTACGCGGGCGTGGGAAAGCTGTTCCGGAATTACGTGCTGTACCTGGTGAAAGCCGCCCATGTGGGAGTGATCACTCAGATCGCGACGAAAAAGGAATTGCCTTACGGCGAAACTCTCTTCAGCTTCAGCCTCGGAATTATACAACGACAAATCCTGCGGATTTCCTTATTTTTCGCCGTCGACCGTATGGTCAACCTCGTACTGAAGGCATTTAACAAGAGCGTGCTGCGGCGCATTCCGGTGCTGGGCGGAGGAGGGAACCGGAGCTTCCTGAAGACATTCCTCGATTACTCGGTCGGCTACGTCGACGAGGCGATCTTCAGCTACACCCTGCTCAGTGAGGGCGGGAATCCTTGGAAATCCGCCCGCGAAGGCCTGGTGCTGTATGCTCAGAACTGGAAGATCGTCCTGGGTACTGGGCTTGTGATGTCGCTGGGAGGTTATCTGCTGGTGGCTGCGGTGGCCGTTCCAGTCGGGCTGGTCCTAATGAGCGTCAATCTTCCGTTTGCTGCAGCCGCAGTGCCATTGGCTATCGGAGCGGGATTTCTGGCCCGATTCATTTTCATGGATCCCCTCGCATTGACCGCAACGATCGTCAACTTTCACCTCGCAATCGAGGGGCAGCAAGCGAATCCCGAATGGGAGCGCAAGATGGCAGGGCTTTCCGGCGAATTCAGCGCGATTCGCACCATTGAAGGGGAATGGCGTCCTTTAGAAGGCTGAGGGATTCGCAGGTTCGGCCCGCCAGGTCGGTTTCTGGCCTGACTTCCGCACTCCTCCCTCCTTTCTCAGGAAGACCGAAGCTTTCAATCAGGCAACGGACTTGCAAGCATGGCCCCAATGAGTGATTCTTCGGTGCGGCGGAGCGATTTTGTGAGCCACGGAAAACGCGCATTGATTGTACGAGCTGAGGCTTCCACTGGAGCATCGCCGATGACTGAAAGCTTAGGAACGGCTAAACTGGTGACCGGTCGTCAACGGTCGCATAGAATTGCTGCGGAGCGGCTCCGCAAGGAATCCGGGGGCTTGGAGGAATGATGAAGAAAGAAGAAGAAAAGGAAGAAGAAAAGAAGGACCTGTCTCGAAGAACTTTCATCGGGACGGCTGCGGTGGTCGGACTGGTTGCCGCCGGTTGTTCAGTTAGATCGACGGAGGATCCGGCTGTATTGACCCCGGGACCGGATCGCGCGCCCGAAGGAGCGCCTCTGAAGGCGGGACTGATTGGATGCGGAGGCCGAGGGACCGGAGCGGCCGTGGATTTTCTATCAGCCGGACCCGATCTGCAGGTGACGGCACTTGCCGACGTATTCTCCGATCGGTTGGAGAGCTGTCGGGAACGCCTTAGAGAAGCAAAGGGCGTCGAAGTCGCCGACGAGAATTGTTTTGTTGGATTTGACGCTTATCAGCGATTGCTCGAAACCGACGTCGATGTCGTTCTCGACGCCACTCCTCCCCACTTCCGTCCCCTGCATTTCGCCGCCGCCGTCGCCGCCCGCAAGCATGTCTTCCTGGAGAAGCCAGTGGCGGTCGATGCGTCTGGGGTTCGTTCGGTAATGGATACGGCCGACCGTGCGGACGCCTTCCAACTCAGCGTAGCGACAGGAACCCAGTATCGCCATCAGAAGAGCTTCATCGAGACATACAACCAGGTGGTGCGCGGCGCAATCGGCGACATTGTAGCGGCACGATGCTATAGCCTTCGCGGACAGCTTTGGTATCGAACGCCCCGTCCCGAGTGGTCTCAAATGGAAGCGATGCTGCGTGACTGGGTCAATTGGCGGTGGCTGTCAGGGGATTTCATCGTGGAGCAGCACGTGCACGGACTGGATGCGATCAATTGGTTTACTCGGAGCCGGCCGGCCCGAGCCGTGGCCACGGGCGGGCGGGCTCGTCGCGTCACAGGCGATCAGTACGACTTCATGTCGGTGGACTTCGAAATGGAAAGCGGGATTCACGTGCACAGCTTCAGTCGACAGATCGACGGCTGTACCAATGAGATTTCTCGCTGGGTGGAAGGAACTCACGGTTTCACCAACTGCGCCGACACAATCTTCGATCGTTCGGGAAACGTGGTGTGGAAGTACGGCGAAGCGGAAGGAAGCAAAGAAGAGGAAACAGTCGAAGACAACTCACCATATGTGCAGGAGCATATCGACCTGGTCGCCTCAATTCGGCAGGGCCGGCCCATCAATGAAGCCCGCGAGAACGCGATTTCCACGCTGACCGCCATTATGGGGCGGGAATCGGCGTACACCGGTCTCGAGACGAATTGGGAAGAGCAATTGAATTCCGGACAGCGGCTCGGACCATCCGAATACGCTATGGGGCCCGTCGACGATGAGGCCCGCATCCCCGTGCCTGGAATCGTGCGGGAAGATACGCGAACGGGATAGGCTGGCCGGAGGGCGTTTGCTGGTTTCGGGTTTCAGGTTTCGGGACCGCCTTGGTTTCGGCAAAGTCGCTCCGACATCCGGCGTTCGCGCCGGCTCGCTGCGGCAAGTACCATCGCCGGGGAAAAGGAATAACGGAACCGGCCAAATTCCTGAAACCTGCAACCTCCTTATCTTGGAAACTCCAGCGCGACTTCGGTGCCTGAGCTTTCTCTGTTGATCAACTGAATCGATCCTTCGTGCGCGTCCATGATCTTCTTGCAGATGGCCAGCCCCAATCCAGTCCCCTGGGCCCGCGTGGTGAAAAACGGCCGAAAAACGTCCGGGATCATCTCTCTGGGAATTCCTTTTCCGGTGTCGATGATACAGATACGAAAGGCGGATTCGTCGCTTACGCATTCGTATCGAATGACCCCGCCTTCCGGCAGCATCGCCTGCGCGGCGTTGCGAAAGATATTCACGATCAGCAACTCGAAGAGCAGCGGGTCCAGTTCCACGATCAGCTCTTCGAGGCCCCGACGTTCGAATCGAATCCTGTCAAAAAGCTTTTCCCGACGAAACGTTGCGACGAAATCCCCCAACATCTGCACGACTTCGACGCGCACCTTTTCGGCCTGCCACGGGCGGGCGAACATCAGCAAATTGCGAACCGTCTCATCCAGCCGTTGAACCTGATGGGAAACTTCGTCGATGATCTCTCGATGCGGATTCTCCGACCCCATCTGGTCGCGGATAATCTGAACCGCGCCGCCGATGCCGGCCAAGGGATTCTTGATCTCGTGGGCCACCGAAGCCGCCATTTCACCGATGGTCGCCAGGTTCCGGGCGTCGATGACTTCTTCCTGCAAGCGTTTGAATTCGGTGAAATCGCGCAGGACGCCGGTAAACATTCTCCGGCCGCTCAAATGCATCTCGCCAATGGAGAGGTACGCCGGAAAGACCGAGCCGTCCTTTCTTTGAGCCTGCACTTCCCGGCCAATTCCGATGATTCTGGCTTCCCCCGTTTCCAGATAGCGCGAAAGATATCGATCGTGGGCGCTCCGGTCCGGTTCCGGCATCAGGATACGGACGTTTCGGCCGACGACTTCTTTTGCAGCGTAACCGAACATTCGTTCCGCGGCGCGGTTAAAGCTTTCGATGCGGGCACGGTCATCGATGGTGATAATGCCGTCGACGGCGGTGTCCAGAATGGCCCGTAAACGCTCTTCGCTGAGGTACAGCTCTTTTCGAATCTGTTGCTTTTGCCTTGACGACTCTTCGCCGTAAAGCAGCAGAGCCGCGGTGTTTCCACTTACATCCGGAATCGCAACGGCCGTCCATTGCAGCTTGCGCTTCCCGCTGTCCCGGGTGCGCAAGGAAAACGACGAGCACCGCGCCTCTGGTTGACCGCCTTTCTGCCACCATCTTTCGAATTCGCGCTCGAACGCCTCCCGGTCCTTGCGGGGGACGAATCGGGCCGGCCAACTCTGGCCCACAATCTCTTCGGACGGATATCCCAGAATCAGACAGCCGGCCTGATTGACGTATCGGACGATCCTTTCAGAGTCCAGGGCTGCGATGAGAGGCTCGCCGTCGAGAGACCGTGTTTCTGGCGCAATTTTTTTTTGCGGAGACATCGATTCGAGTCCTGACATCCGGCTTGCAACGCTTGGCGGCTTCGGTCTGGATGGCCGGATCCACTCCGCGCATTTCGAACCGGCAACCGAGCCACGACAGCGATTCCGCTGGAAACCTCCGGCATATCGAAAGAGCGCCCCTGCGGATGCCGCGGCCCGCCGTCAGCGCTCCTTTTCCCGTGCGCTTTCCTCAAGCGCGGGAAATGCCGATGATTCATCCTCCCGCAGATTTTAGAAAAATTCCACCAGGGCGCGGCTCAAACGCATCTGCGCCCTCCGATCCCCCAATGCAAGTCATTTTCGGCGCTAGAGTCCTGAGTTAAAGGTTCGTCTGCAGTCGGGCCAATCACCGCCTTTGTGTGACGCGGACTTTTTGACTCAGGACACAATCTGGCGATGCACCCCCTGCCGAATCGATCATCGATTCGATTCCGCGTGGGATTCCAGCTCGGAATCCTCGCCGGCTGTCTCCTCCAGGTCGTAGGAATGAGGCTTGACGACCAGGACTTGACAAGGTGCCACGCGCAGCAAATGCTCCGCCGTGCTGCCCAACAGAATCCGTGAAAGTCCGGTCAATCCGCGAGTCCCAGTCACGATCATCTCGGCCGAGACCGATTCGGCGAACTGAGCCAGTTGACGGGAAGGAGGTCCGTAGAGAATTACGGTTTCGATATGATCCAGAGCCTGGTAATTCTCCGGGATGAACTCCTTCAGCTTTTCGTCCAAGCCTTCCCGGACGTCCGGTTCCAGGTGGGTCAGCTCCCCGAAAGGGGGCACTGTGGAAACGGGACCGTCTACCACGTGCACTAAGTACAGGCGGCCGTTTTCGGCCAATTCCAGATTCAGAGCGGTCTCCAACGCGCGGAGCGAAGCTTCGGAAAAATCGATTCCAACGACGACTTTGCGGTATTTCATTTCTTCAATAGCCTCCCGGCTTGTTTAAAACGTTACGATTTATGGAGCGACCTTTGCCAACAGCGCCGAAACGCTTTTGCGAGCGGCCGGCGTGAGTGATCCGGTGACCGACGTCAAATCCACGGAGGAGGAGACAGCGGGTCGCCGCGAAGCGGTCGCTCCGGTCCTTGCTTCCATCCACTTTACCAGCAATTTGGGGGCCACTTCTGCGGGCAGGTTGGATTGAACGCTCGAACGGCCGGGCTTCTATGGTGAGTAAAGATTCGCACAGACCGCTTTTTGGCATCGATCGTGCGTAGCTCCTACAGGGGTGGCCGCCTGGCCGACCTGGCTGGAGGTAACCGCCCAAGAGAAAATTAGAAGAAGGGAAAGGGCCGACATGCAACTGATCGAACTGAGAAGCCAAGGGTTGTACCCGCCTCGAAATTCCGTCGACACCTCTGCGCCGAGGCTGGCGCTTGCCATTCTTCGTCAGGCGCTTTTCGACCTGACGCTGGCTCGATCCGCCGACCGGAAAGCCCGGAAGCACTTTGAAGAAGCGCTGGACTGGTTTCAGGAGACAGGTGCGGCACCGGGAAGTTTCGAGTGGGTTTGCGACGCCTTGGAGTTTTCCTCGAATCGAATCCGTTCATTCGTGGAGCGGTACGCCTCCAATGTCGATCCCGGTGGAAACGCCCGGTTCGAAACTCTTCTGCGCCACACCCGGATACTGCGGCAGAAAAGGAAACGGCGCCCGCGTCGAAAGTCAACCGTGCGCCCAAACTGAAGTTTCAAGTGGGTGATTTGGACACGCTCCGCACCCCAGGGTGGGTTAAATCACCCACACTTGCCGGTCGGAACAGAGTCACCTGTGCCAGTGAGCAGATCGTGTTTGGCGGAAATCGAATCATTGGGCGCATTTGAATTCTTACACCAATCAGATCGGAGCCGCGTAAGAAGGCCGGCTGAAACCGTTGATTTTTTGACCGGCCGGGGGTCCAGGGAAGGCCCTTTCCAGACTGTGGTAATGTGAAGCGTTAATCGTCTGTGAATCGGCGGGGCAATGTCGGCCGACGGGAATCCGCCTAGGGAATCCGGAAGATGAAATCCATTTTGGTAGTCGACGATGAAAAGCTGGTGCGCTGGACGCTGCGACAGAAGCTGGAGGGCGCCGGCTACGGTGTCTTGGAAGCCGCCACCTTCGAAGAAGGGATACGGCTCTTTCAGGAGAACCTGCCGGAACTCGTGACGCTAGATGTGCGCCTGCCCGACGGAAACGGCTTGAAGCTGCTTTTGGAGCTGAAAAAATTGGCGCCTGCCACACCCGTTGTCATGATCACGGCGTTTGGCGCCATCGAAGACGCCGTGCGAGCGCTCCAGATCGGCGCCTATGATTATCTTGAGAAGCCGATCAACTTCGAGCGCCTTCTGAATTCGATTCGGAACGCTCTGGAAGCCCGGGACATGCGTGTCCAACTGGATCAGGTCACTCGCGAAGACAAGAAAAGCCATTGCCTGGACCAGATCATCGGAGTCTCCGACTCGATGCAGGCAATCAAGAATCTGGTTGTCAGGATTGCCGGAACCGAAACCAGTACGATACTGATTCAGGGTGAAAGCGGTACGGGCAAGGATTTGGTTGCAAAGGCTCTCCATTACGAAAGCGACCGCCACCGGCGGCCGTTTATGGTGCTCAACTGCGCGGCCATTCCGGAGCAGCTTCTGGAAAGCGAACTCTTCGGGCATGAAAGAGGCGCTTTCACCGACGCCAAGGTTTTGAAGAAAGGCTTGTTCGAACAGAGCGACGGCGGGTCCTTCTTTTTTGACGAGATCAGCGAGATGGCGCTCAACCTGCAGGCAAAGCTCCTGCGGGTACTGGAAGACCAGACCTTCCGGCGGATCGGCGGGGTCAAGGACATTCATGTCAATGTTCGAATCATCTGCGCCACGAATTCCGATCTGGAAGAGTTGGTCCGCAACCGGAAGTTTCGGGAGGATCTCTATTACCGCTTGTCGGTGATTCCGATCGTACTGCCTCCTTTGCGGGATCGAAGGGAGGACCTCGAGCCTCTGACGGCCGCTTTTATCTCCGAATACAACCGGTTGTTTAACAAGTCGATTCGCGGGGTCACCGATCAAGTTCGCAAGACTTTCAGCCGCTATCATTGGCCCGGCAACGTCCGGGAACTGAAAAATGCCATCGAAAGGGCCATGATTCTGCAAGACGACGGACACCTCGACGTGGATCTGTTCCCGCTTCGGATTGCCGAATTCAGGCGTGAAGGCGTATCTCTTGCCGGTATTGCAGTTCCGGAAGGGGGGCTGGACCTTTATGAGGTCGAGAAGGACCTGGTTCGCCAGGCGCTGGCGAAGGCGAAAGGGAACCAGAGCGAGGCCGCACGACTCCTCTCCGTCACCCGAGACACTCTTCGCTACAAGATTAAGAAATACGACCTTTTGAAGGATCTCCCTTCCTGATTACGCGAAATCCCTGGCGGTTGCTTCCCGGGACGGCGCTTTGGAATCCTGCTGTTAGAGAAGAATCGGAATCGGATGGGGAGGGCGGAGCTCGACGGGAAGCGTTTTCTGGAACGCGGCCCTCCAGTCGGGGTCGCCTCGCCTTGAAAATTCGTGAAATCGCATGGTGACGGAATTGCGGCCCGAAAATCTGTTGACTTTGGGAGGAGAAAAATGAGAAAGCTTCTGCTAGCCGCTTTGATAGCCGCATTTCATCCAACGCCGATGCTTGTCGGCCAGAGTTTCGAGTGGCTTCCCGGGGGGGCCTACAATCCTAAGATTCCGACGCCGGAATCGGTCATCGGACACGAGGTCGGGAGCTATTTAACCGATCATCACCAGATGGTCGATTACATTCATCGTCTGCAGGAAGCCGGCGACCGCGTCCTGGTCATTCGTTTCGGCAGGTCGGTTCAGCGCCGCGATATGTATCTGCTGGTCATTTCGTCGCCCGAGAATTTGAGCAGAGTGGAAGAAATCCGCGAGAGCATCGCTCGACTGACCGACCCTCGAAGCGTGACCATTGAGGAAGTGGACCGGATCGTGGCGGAAGTTCCTCCCATCGGTTGGATGAACTACGCCAATGACGGAGGCGAAACGGCCGCCTTTGAAGCTGGAATTCAAATGGCCTATCAACTGGCCGCCGGCGACGATCCGCTCACCCGGAAGATCCTGGACAACGTCGTCACGATTCTGAATATGACTGCCAACCCCGACAGTCACCAGACGTTCGTCACCTGGATGAAAGCCTCGACAATCGGACCGAACGGCACTGCCGACCCGTTCGCTTCGGAGCACGACCCCCAGTGGTTTATCAGTTCGGACGGGAATCATTATCTGGTGGATCTGAACCGAGACGCCTTCGCCTTGACGCAGGTGGAAACCCGAGCCAACGCCCGGATGCTGCACCATTGGAATCCTCAGGTATTCATCGACAATCACGGCGAGCCGAACGAATACACGTTCGCTCCGTTCACCACCCCGATGAATCTGAATTATCCGCCCGCGCTGCGGGACTGGGCGACGGAAATCGGACGCTATACGGCACGTTATTTCAATCGATTTTCATGGACGTACGTCAAAGACGAAACTTACGACCTTTACTATCCCGGATATTGGGATACCTACCCAGCCTTGAACGGCGCGGTGGCTGCCACTTACGAGACCAACGGCGGCGGCTGGAAGAATTTTCAATGGGAAAAGCCGGACGGAACGATCGCCACGCTGCGCAACGCCATTCACTCGCACTTTATCGCCAACATGGCGACGCTGGAGGCGCTGGCGGACAATCGAGAGGGGTTTCTCCGATACTTTTTCGAGTTTTTCGAGACCGGCATGAGAGAAGCCGAGTCAGAAGAAATTCAATCGTACGTCCTGCTTCCGGGGAAAGATCCGGGCCGGTTGCACGATCTGGTCGAGCTGCTGCTGCGCCATCGCGTCGAAGTCTATCGTCTCGAGGCCGACTTGGTCGTCGAGGAAGCGCGCACCTATCTGGATCGCTCCATCCAGTCGAGGGATCTTCCGGCGGGAAGCTTCGTGATTCCTTTGGCTCAGCCCCGCAAGCGATTGATTCAGACGCTCCTGGAGCCGGAGCCGAAGCTGGAGGAGCGGTTTCTCAGGGAGATGGCAGAGCGGATGGAGCGGGACTCCCGGCTGGGCAGCCGCGTGCGCAAGGAAGGCTCTCAGTTTTACGACGTTTCCGCCTGGGCGCTCCCGATTCTGTTCGGAATCGACGCCGTGCTGAGCAGGCGTCCGGCGGCTCTGGGTGAGGCAGTAAGGATCGATGAGCCGCCCGCCTTCCCGGGTCGGGTTGTAAACGGACCCGCCCGTTACGCCTATCTGTTCACCTCCGAAAGCGATGCGGGCGTCAAGCTGGCCGGCCGCCTGCTGACGGAGGATTACCGCGTGGCCATCGGTACGCGCCCCTTCACCAACAGCGGAATCGACTTCCCGTCCGGCACGTTTGTCGTCCGCGCGGAACGAAATCCTGAGGCTCTGCATCGCAGAATCGAAGAGCTGGCACAGCGCTTCGGCGCGACCGTTTACGCCGTGCACACCGCGTGGAACGAGGTCGGCGCCGGGCTGGGGTCCCGCACCATCGTCGATTTGCAGAAGCCCCGGATTCTGGTGATGACCGACAAGCCGACTTCGGCCGTCGCGTTTGGAGGGGTGCACTCCCTGCTCGAGCAGCGATTCGAGCTGCCGTTTACGGCTGGGCGGGCCGAGTACTTTTCGAACATCGACCTCGGCCGCTACAACGTGATCGTATTCCCGGACGGAACAGCCGAAGACTACCCATGGCTCCTGCGCGAGCGGGGAGTTGAAAGGCTGAAGCAATGGATAGCCGACGGCGGAACGTTTATCGGTCTGAGGGGCGGCGCCCGTTTCGCGACGCTTCCAGGCGTCGAGTTGACCGACGTCCGCGTCGTGACCGACGTGTCCCAGGGCGAGGGCGAAGAGGAGCGGCGCGTCCCTATCGAACGCGTTCCCGGCTCCTTCTTCGAAGTGGAGATCAACAACGATTACCACCTCGGGTTCGGCTTCCCTCGCCGGATGGCCGTTCAGTTTCGAGGGGACTGGGTGCTTTCGACCAGTGAAACCGGGGCCTCCGTTGCCGTGTTCAAGGAAAATTCGCATGTGATGGGCCATCGCTGGCCGGAAACCGAGAAGGCGCTGGCGGGCAATTCCTTTCTGAACGACGTGCCGATCGGCAGAGGACGAGTGATTCTGTTCACCGGAGATCCAGCTTTTCGCGCTTACTGGCGGGCTCTCGACCGCATGCTGATCAACTCGATGCTGCTTTCACCGTCGTTCTAGCCCGGATAACGCACTCGGGTCCGTAGCGGGGCGTTGCAGAGCGGCGTAGCGTCCGACAGGTCCGACTGGTCTGACAAGTCTGACTGGTCCGACAGTTCCGACAAGTCTGACTGGTCCGACTGGTCCGACTGGTCCGACAGGTCCGACTGGTCCGACTGGTCTGACAGGTCCGACTGGTCCGACTGGTCTGACAGGTCCGACAAGTCTGACAAGTCCGACCCGTCCGACCCCGCTGCGCCTCGTTACTTGCGGGCCCTTTGAACCCGATCCGGTTCAACGGGCGAGCCGCCCTTTCCGAACTCCCGCCGGATGTAGGTCGCCAGCGCCGCCACTTCTTGATCGGAAAGATACGAGAACTCCGGCATCGCCCCGCGCGAGTTTCTGCCTTCCACGGGGCCGCTGGAACCCTTCAATATGACTTCGATCAGCCGCCCGGGGTCCCCGCTCGTCCAGTCTTCGTTCAACAAGGAGGGGTGCATTCCCGGCACGCCGCCCCCATTCCGCTGGTGGCAAGTGAGGCAGTTTTGGCGGTAAACCTCCCTCCCGGCTTCCACCAGCTGCGCATCCGAACCGGTTGGAGACCCGGTCCGATCCGAGCACGCGCCAAATACGAGGAGAAATGGAAGCAATCCCAGTTTTTGCAAGTCTCGCCACCGGTTTGAGGGACCTGATTGAAATTCGCTCTCGCAATCGGCGAGCGCCGGCATCAGGGATTTCTCACGTAGCTGATCTTCCAGATCTTGCCCCGATGTGAATCTGAAACGTAAAGCGATCCATCCGGCCCCTGGGCCACGCCGGTGGGGCGATGAACGGCGTCGCTGGGGGAGACGATTTCGTCGACTCCGGCAAAACCGTCGGCAAACACCCGAAAGGCTCCCGAAGGCAGGCGGCCGTCAAAGGGAACGAAGACGATGTTGTAGCCCTCCTGTTCGTGCGGCGCCCGGTTCCAGGATCCGTGAAAGGCTACAAAAGCCCCTCCCCGGTATTCCTCCGGAAACTGGTCTCCAGTGTAGAAAAGGAGGTCGTTGGGCGCCCAGTGGGCGGGGAAGTTCAGGATCGGCTCAACGTACTGGTCGCAGCGGCCCACAGTGGTTCCGTCGCCGCCATACTCGGGCCCTAGCACTCTTTTCCCCTGCAGGTGATCGTAGTAGCAGTACGGCCATCCGAAGTCGTCGCCCTCCTCGACGAGGAAAAACTCTTCGGCCGGCAATTCAGCATTCTGCTCGGGGGTGAATAAGTCGGGCCAAAGGTGGTCCAGCTGGTCGCGGCCGTGCTGGACGACGTAGAGTCTGCTGCTGAGGGGATTCCAAGCGATCGCTACGGCGTTGCGAATGCCGGTGGCGAAGCGTTCGCCGTCGTTTTCCTGAGTCTGTCCGATCCGGTCGGCTTCAAAGCGCCAGACGCCGGCCTGGCGGTCCAGTTGCGGACAGGGGTCCAGACCAGGGCTTCCGGGCGTCCGCGCCTGTTCCTGACACGCGTTCGAGGGGGCGCCCACGTTGACGTAAATATGCCCCTGATCGTCGAAGGCGAAGGGTTTGACCTCGTGCTGCCTCTGATCGATGAAACCCTCTGCGATCACCTCGGGCGGGGATTCCGGAATGAGTTCGCCATCTCTGAATCGGTAACGGTAAACGGCCACATCCGAGGCGAAGTAGAGAAATTCGCCTCGCGCTTCGATTCCGGTGCCGGGGTGTTCGCCGAAGTACTCGATCAGATCGGCGGCGCCGTCCCCGGTGGTGTCGCGCAGCGCCGCGATGCCGTAGCCGTCGTTCAGTTCGCGCAGCGCCAGATAGATGTCGCCGTTGTCGCGCACCGTCAGATGACGGCCCGCTCCCAAATGGTCGGCGACCGCCACAGCCTCGAACCCTCCCGGCAATGCCAGCTCCGTCGCTATCGCGGCGGGGGCTGGCGCTGGCGCTTCTACCGTGGGGGCGGTTTCACAGGACAACAGAAAAAGCGACGAAATCGCGACAAGGATTAAAACGGATCTTCGAATGAGCATGATCTACTCCCCATTAATAAAAAGGCTCGATGGAAACAATCTTAACGCCAAGTCCGGCAGAGATTCCACTCGCAAACGCCCCGACGATGGCTGGATTGGCGCATTCGGCCCGCCGTCCGCGCCGGTTGGAAGGCCTGTGGGGCGTCCAGACTCGACTGGAAGCGTGGCCCCCCTTCAGCGGGATTCCGGATCCGCCGGATCTTTTCATCGCCCGTCTCTGGCGTTAGACTTCGGATCGAGGTGCCGATTTGAGACGCGTGGACAGTCACCAGCACTTCTGGCGCTATTTGCCGGCGGAATATCCCTGGATCGGTCCCGGGATGGAAGCGCTTCGGCGGGATTTTCTGCCCGCCGACCTGCAGCCGCTGATGCAGCAGTCCGGAATCGACTCCTGCATCGCGGTTCAGGCACGGCAACATCTTGCCGAAACCCGCTGGCTGTTGCAACTGGCCGACAACCATCCCTTCATCGCCGGGGTGGTCGGCTGGGTCGACCTGCGCAGCGGACTCGTCCAGGAACAACTTGAGGAACTCTGCAGCCATCCCCGGTTTTGCGGAGTGCGGCATCTGGTCCAGGATGAACGGGACGACGACTTCCTGCTGCTCGAAGAGTTCCAACGCGGCGTCTCCCTGCTGTCCTCCAGCGGACTCGTCTACGACATCCTGATCAGACCCTGCCATCTTCCTGTCGCGATCCGATTCGTAGATTCCTTTCCAGACCAGCTTTTCGTGCTGGACCATCTGGCAAAGCCCTCTATCGGGGCCGAAGACCGAACCGAATGGGAAAAAGGGCTCCTTGCGCTGGGAAAACGTCACAACGTCTGCTGCAAACTCTCCGGAATGGTCACGGAGGCGGATTGGAGCCGTTGGCGGACGGTCGATTTCCGTCCCTTCGCAGAGGCTGCATTGGAAGCCTTCGGCCCCCAGCGCCTGCTGTTTGGCTCGGACTGGCCCGTCTGCGAACTGGCCGCATCGTACCAGGACGTTGTAGCGCTGGCCGAACGCCTTACCGTCCATTTGTCCGAGGCCGAGCGGAGCCTGATCTGGGGCGAAAACGCACGTCGCATCTACGCAGCGCTGTAGCGCAGGTTTCCTGCCTGCAACGTCGGCGAAAATGCGCTGTGCCCGCAACACGACGGGCAACAGGAGTTTGCGGCCTCCAGCCGCGTTGCTCGTCGTGGGCGATGCGACGGGATCGCTTTCCTGCTCGCGCCTTGCCGGCTGACCGCAGACCCCTGTTGCACGACGCATCAGGACATTCACCACAGGCTGCTAGGGCGTGCGTCCGGCCGTTTCGGCGATCTTTTGGGCATCGATGGCGATGACCAGTTCCTCGTTGGTCGGAATAGCCCAGACTTGCATCCCGCTGTCGTCGGCGGATATCTTCATTTCCTTGCCTGCGGCCTCCTGATTGCGTTCCGGATCGAGTCGCACGCCCAAGTTTTCCAGGCCGCTGCAAATGCGCTGGCGGATGTCGGGGCTGTTTTCTCCGATGCCGGCGGTGAAGACGATGGCGTCGCAGCCGTTCAGGACTGCGAAGTATCTACCCAGAAACCCGCGAGCCTGGTAGCAGAACACTTCGATCGCCTCCTTGCAGCGCCGATCGCCTTTTTCTGCCTCCTCCAGCAGGAGCCGCATGTCGGCGGCGAAGCCGGAAAGGCCCAGCAGTCCGCTGTAGCGGTTCAGCAGCGAGTGGACTTCGTTCAGGCTCATCTCTTCCTTTTCGATCAGGTAAAAGATGATGGACGGATCGATATCGCCGCAGCGGGTTCCCATGACGAGACCGGGCAGCGGCGTCAAGCCCATCGAAGTGTCGATCGAGCGGCCGTTCAGGACGGCCGCCATCGAAGCTCCGTTGCCCAGATGGCAGGTAATGATGCGGGAATCCTCGCGGCTCAAGTCGGAAATATCGTAGAGGCGACGGCTCACGAAGTAGTGGCTGGTTCCGTGAAATCCGTATCGCCGTACGCGATACCGACGATACAGCCGCGGAGGAAGCGCGTACAGATAGGCGGGGCGCGGGATGGTCATGTGAAAGGCTGTGTCGAAGACGGCCACTTGCGGGATTTCGGGAAGCAGCCGAGCCGCAGCCAGAATGCCTTCCAGATTAGCCGGATTGTGCAGCGGCGCCAGATCGAAAGCGTCGCGGATAGCGTCGATGACATCCTCGTCGATCAGCACGGAGTCGTGGAAGCGCTCCCCGCCGTGCACTACGCGGTGTCCAACGGCCTGAATCTTTTCCGAGTCCGGAATATTTCGTTGAATATGCTCCAGCACCCACTGCAGCGCCTCCCGGTGATCCGCGGTCTGGACGCCGTGTCGGACCGGCTTATCTTTCATGCCGACCGTGGCTACGGAGCTGACTGCGCCGATCCGCTCCACAATGCCTTTCTGCAGGAGACGGCGGGACCGCGGGTCGATCAGTTGAAAGCGCAGCGAAGAGCTGCCGCAGTTGAGAACAAGGACGATCATGGTTTTCCTTTATCGCCCGAAAGGGCGGAGCGCGCAAGTGGTCTGGCCATTCAAGAACGGTCGCAGAAAGCCGTCGCCGGACGCCCCAACTCGGGCTTGAGCGACCCGATTCGAATCGACTGGATTCCGCCGTTGGCTCCGTCGCCCAACCTGTCTACACAATTTCTTCCAAAGCCATAGAATGGAATCGATGGACGCGGAAATCAGGGATGCGGTGGCCGATTACCGGAAGTCCGATTTTCCAGTCGCTCTGACCGGGGCCGGCGTTTCAGTTGACAGCGGAATCCCGGATTTTCGCAGCGAGGAAGGGCTCTGGAACGTTTTTGACCCTTGGGAATACGCGACGATCGAAGCCTTCCGAACCACCCCGCGGAAGGCGTGGATTTTCTATCGAAGCCTGGCTCGCAATTTGCGGGACGCGAAACCGAATCCGGCTCACCAGGCGCTCGCCCGCTTGGAGAGTGAAGGCGGATTGAATGGCATCATCACGCAGAACATCGACGGACTGCATGGGGCCGCAGGCAGCCGAAACGTCCTGGAGGTGCACGGAGACGCCCGCCGATTGCACTGCTTGCGTTGCGGACGCCTGACTCCGGCTTTGGCGGATCACTACAGCTCGCAGGAAGTGCCGGAATGCGATCGCTGCGGAAATCCCCTGAAGCCGAATGTGGTTCTTTTTGGGGAAAATGTGCGTTTGTCCGAACAGTCGAGCCAACTCCTGGAACGCTGCGACCTGTTGCTGGTGGTGGGCACGTCTGCGGAAGTCTATCCCGTTGCGGACTTTCCGCGTCAAATCTTGCGAAACGGCGGAAAGCTGATTGAATTCAACAATCGCGATTCGGTACTTTCTTCCTTTTGTTCGCACCGGATTTACGGTCCGGCGTCGGAAACCGTTCCCCAGTTCGTGGAAAACGCGCTGCAGCGTCTGTAAGAGCGCCGCCCGTATGAAGGTTACAGGGCTCCGCGCCATTGCTTGACCGCTTCCGCTGCAAAGTCCTCGAACCGGCGCATGGCATGGCCTGTAATCGCTTCGGACTCCTCCAGATCCTTCCTTCCAGCCGCCAGTCCGTGTCTTTGAAAGAAAGCGTACATGGTCTTGAGATCTTCGACCAGCCATGCCGGCAACTGCTGTCGGGCCTGGTGGCCCCACAACGTCACATCTGACAGCGGTTTGATCTGGCGACCGAGCAAGTCGCTGTAAACCTGGGCCGTCTCTTGGCCGCTCCAGGAGCGGGGGCCAACCAGCGAAACCGTCCGATTTTCGAAACGTGACTGCAGCAGGGCGTTGACGGCGGCGTCTGCAATGTCTCTCACGTCCACTCTATTGACTCGACCTTCGCCGATCGGTTGAGGATAGATCCCCTCTTTCAGGATAATATCGCGGAAGAAAAAATCGTTCTGGAAAAAGTTGCTCGGGCGAAGGATGGTGTAGGGAATCGTCGACCTCTTGATGTCCGCTTCGATCTCGATCTTCGACTTGAAGTGGGGGATGTGCGGCCCTTTTTCCACATCGAAAATCGATAGAAACACCAGACGCTTGCAGGCGCTTTTTACGATGGCCCGCATGGCGTTCAGCCCTATTTCGGTTTCATTGGTGGCTAGCGGCGTCAGCAGAAAGATACGCTCGAATTCCCGGACCGCCGCCGTTAGAGAATGCAAATCGGAAAGGTTGCCCAGCGCCCCGCTGATTCCTTTCGGCAGCTTTTGCAGGTTCTCCGTACGATGGGTCAGGACGTGGACCTCCTTACCCTGCTCCGACAGCCCCTTTACGACCTGGCTTCCCACCGTTCCAGTTCCGCCAATGACCAGAAACTTCATTCTGCGTTCCTCCTTCAATCTCGTTGAGGTGCGCTGTCTGTTTCAAGTTCCGGGGGTGGATTGACCATTGCCCCATCCCGTGAATTTCAGCATACTCCTGTCAGGAGCCCCATTGCCACCTCTCCCTGTGAACTGCTCGGACTTCCGCCACGACGAATCAGTCCAGCGCTCGATTCTACATTCGCCGCCGACCCGACCCCGCGTCTGGCGGTGGATGACTATGATGGGTGTTGGAAGTTCACTTTGCGGATGGAGTGGTTTGCGGTCTCAGTCTGGGTTGGCGCTAGACCATCAGTGTCCGCTGAATGGAGCAACCCGGGGAAACACCTCCATGCGAGAGGAATACCGAAGGGCCGGTGAGCAACGCGTTTTCGGCCTCCTCCAGTCAAGTCTGTTATAGAGGGAAGAATCATGAGCGAAACGCTGATCTGGATTGGAATCGCGATTTGCCTGCTGAAATCGGCAACCTTTTCGGGATTGAACCTGGCGGTGTTCAGTCTGAGCCGCTTGCGTCTGGAGGCTTTCGCGGAGACGGGCGATAGAGATGCCATACGAACCCTGGCCTTTCGCCGGGACGCAAATTACACGCTGGTGACCATTCTGTTGGGAAACGTCGCCATCAACGTGCTACTGACGCTCCTTGCCGAGTCGGCGCTGGCAGGCGTAACAGCATTCCTGTTTTCAACCGTCGTGATCACGCTTTTCGGGGAGGTCATTCCGCAAGCCTATTTCTCGCGGCACGCGCTGCGAGTTGCTTCGCTGTTTTCTCCCCTGCTCCGCTTTTATCGGGTGCTGCTGTGGCCGGTGGCTAGGCCAGTGGGCAGGCTCCTGGATGCTTGGGTGGGACCCGAGGGGATTCCATGGTTCCGCGAAAGGGAAATGCATGAGATCTTGCGCCACCACGCGCGGAGCGACGATACGGAACTGAGCAGGGTGGAGGCCACTGGAGCCATCAACTTCCTCGCCCTTGACGACCTCGCCGTCGGAAGGGAAGGAGAGCCGCTACACCCCGACAGCGTTGTCAGCCTCGAGATGGAAGACGGCCGCCCGCGCCTTCCCCAGTTCGAACGGACCCCAGACGACCCGTTTCTGCGCCGACTCGATTCCTCCGGCAAGAAGTGGGTCGTTATTTCGGATCCATCGAACGAACCCCGTTCCGCATTGGACGCCCACGGTTTTCTCCGCGACGCTATCTTTGGAGGGAGCGATTTCAATCCGGAAAAGCACTTCCACCGACCGCTCATTCTCAAAGACGCTTCAGAACCCCTGGGCCGGGCGCTGAGCCGGTTCACCGTGGAGCCCGAGGGTCCCGAGGATGACGTTATCGACCGGGACCTGCTCCTTGTCTGGACTCCTGAAGAAAGGCGCATCATCACGGGTTCCGATCTGCTGGGCCGACTGCTGCGAGGAATCGCTCGAAACCCCGCCGCGCCGGACCACGCTCGGCCCGAGCCGGGAAATTAGTTCTGGGTGCTGCGTACCATTGTCAAGGATCTGAAATTTTTGTGTTTGTCAAGCGCTGGACGGAAGTTTTCTGTGGAGAATTGCCGATCCCGATCCGCTGCTTGCAAGAGCGTTTGAGGACCTCAAGGCGAAGCGATGGGCCAGCGTTGTAGCAAGATATGCCGCCAATGCCACAGCTTTCAAGAACGCAGAACGCAGAACGAAGAACGTAGAACGAAGAACCCTACCCCCGCTCGACCCGGCTGATCAGGAGGCCTGTGACGACGACGGT
>CAZAEY010000033.1:0-27419 GCA_964484155.1 uncultured Acidobacteriota bacterium | reverse complement strand
CGCTTCCCGAGAACGCGGAACGCCGAATCTACCGATACGCTTCCGGGTTGTAGAACGGGGCGAAGGCGGCGAGCAGGGCAATGACGAAGGAATGTTTGCGGTCGAGTATGTCTCGGGTCAGGACTCCCCAGGTTCCCTGACGATCTCCGATCCCCTTATCCTTGCAGAATCGGTCGATGATGATTCCGAGCTCGGTACCTCGGTCCAGGACCGGATCTGCGATGGCGGGCGGCACTGCGACGCCGCCGCCTTGTCCGAAGCTCCCTCGATGACCGTCGGTCGCGTAGGCCCAGCTTTCCAGAAAGACTAGCGGGCGAGGTCCGTTCCCCTCGATGACGTGGAAGCCTCCTTCCAAGCCCACGTAAAAATCGGCCTCCGCCTTTTCCCTCTTGAGCTGCAGGATCAGGTTTTCTGCCCGTCCCTGGGCGCCAGCCATCAGTTCGGCCAGGCTTATCGGCATTCTCGATATCCCGCTAGGAACATCAAATCCGGAGAACTCAATCGCTTCGTCAGGCTCACTTAAAATGGCGCTGGAGAAGACTTTAAAGGCTTCCCGAACGGCGTCCACTTTTGGGGAGCGGGTGCTTCCGATGGCCACTCGCATGGTTGTCGATTGTAGCGGTGAAGGGTGACGGGGCGCTTTAGCGTTCCGAGGTTTCGGGGTTCCCAGGTTCCGGGGTTCCAGGTTCAAAGTTCCTGGTTTCGAGTCTTGCGGCCTCAATTTCGAACCCGGAGCCGAAGCTCGAAACCTTGAACTCGGAACTCGGAGCGTTACTGGCACAGGATCGCCGACATCTTGCTGTGGATGAGACGATTGGTGGCGAGGATTTCCGGGTGGTAGATGCTGTATGGCTGGCCGTTGAAGCGGGTGACTGCTCCGCCGGCCTCCTCGAGGATCAGCGCTCCGGCGGCGACGTCCCACGGATTCAGAGACAGTTCCCAGAAGCCGTCGAAGCGGCCCGCGGCCACGTAGCAGAGATCGAGCGCGGCGCAACCGTCTCGGCGGATTCCGCGGGTCTTTAGCATGAACCGGCTGAAGAATTCGAGGTTCTTTCGAATTGCATCCTCTTGGTAGGAAAAACCGGTTGCCACCAGGCAATCGACCAGGTCGTTTCGCGCGGACACTTGGAGCCGGCCGCCGTTCAGAAAGGCTCCATTCCCTCGGATTGACGAAAAGCACTCGTCTTTGACTGGGTCGAATACCACGCCGACGACGATCCGGCCGTTGATTTCCACGCCGATGGAAACGCAAAACAATCGATATCCATGGGCGTAGTTGGTGGTTCCGTCCAGCGGATCGATGACCCATTTGACGGACTGGTTGGACCCGCTCGATTTTTCCTTTTCCTCGGCCAGGATCGAGTGATCTGGAAACCGGCTTCGAATGCGGTCGACGATCAGGCTTTCGGCGGCGAGATCCATTTCAGTCACCAAGTCGATGCGGCCTTTCTTGGACACCTCGACCTGACGATGAAGGTTGTCAAACAGGAGCCCGCCTGCCTCGCGGGCAGCCGACTCAGCCAATTCAAAAATGCGGGAAAGGTCGATTGAATCCTGCATCAGGAGTTCGATTCCAGCAGCGCAACCGCCTGAACGGCCAGACCTTCCCGGCGCCCTATGGCGCCCGTCCGTTCCATGGTGGTAGCTTTTATTCCAATTGCGGAAACGTCCAGTCGAAGGAGCCTCCCCATTGCTGCCTTCATGGCTGGCACGTGGGGTTTAATTCGCGGTTCTTCCGTAATCACGACCACATCGATGTTGACGACCGCGAAGCCCTTTCCCTGGATCAATTGCAGCGCCTTTTCCAGGATGTACAGGCTGGACATGTCCTTGTATCGGGCATCGTCGTCGGGAAAATAGCTTCCGATGTCGCTCAGTCCGGCGGCGCCCAGCAGGGAATCGGCGACGGCGTGCAACAGTGCGTCTGCGTCCGAATGGCCGCGGAGCCCGGCGGAATGCGGAATGCGGACGCCTCCCAGCACCAGCGGCCTGCCCTCCTCAAAAGGATGGAAGTCAAACCCGATTCCCACCCTGAAGCCGGGCTTCATCGATCTGGCGCCTTCAGGTCGCTGCGCCAGGTGATTTTAATGTTGGAGGACTCCCCTTCCACCCAGTGCACCTTCTCTCCGAGGCGTTCGACTAACGCTGATTCGTCCGTTCCGAGGAATCGCTCCGTCTGCGCCGCCGCGAAGGCCCGCTCCAGCAGATCGCGACGGAAACCCTGCGGCGTTTGCGCGAGTCGCAGCCTACTGCGATCCAATGTCCCGATAACCCTCTCTGCTTCCACTTCCTTCACGGTATCATGGACTGACACGACGGGAATCGCCGCGCCGGTTTGCCGCATCCGCTCCAGGACTTTTTCGACCAGGGCTCGAGAGACGAAGGGACGGGCGGCGTCATGAACCAGTACCCAGCGAATCTCGGAACTCAGGCGACGCAATCCGTTTTGAACCGATTCCTGACGATGATCTCCTCCTATCTGCACCATGATTCTGTTTGGAGCTTCCAGCTTGCCGATCTCTTCCGTGACCCTTGCAATCCATTGCTGTGGAGCTACAACGGCGATTTCGGCAACCATGGGAAGAAACGTTTCCAGCGAATGCAGATAGACCGACTTCCCGTCGAGCAAAGCGAACTGTTTGGGGATCTCGGCTCCAAAGCGGCTTCCGCTGCCCCCCGCGGCGAGGATCAATCCGCATTCACTTCCTGCCCTCATCAATAACCAGGCTCCCGCAGGTTCTCCGATTCGCGCCGGTGCCAAAACTCCTATCCCCTCACTGCCGGAGCCTTCGGACCCCTCATTCCATCGCGACAATGAAGCTGTTGAGATGCTAACACAGGGGCGGCGAGCGCAACCGGTTCGAGCGACGGGCCCCTCGGGGCCCTTTGATGCTGTGGATCGACCCGCCGGGCGCTTCCGTGGGTTCAGAGAGCAGTTCGCCGCAAATCAAGGCGCCCGGAGCGGGCGCGTCGCTCCGCCAATCGCGCTGCCGCTTTCAACGGGAGGCATGGGCAGCATTGGTGCAATGAATGCGTTCTTGAAACCTGGAACCAAGCGGGCGGAACGCGGAACACCCCGCGATCAAAGCCCGACGGCTTCCAGGAACTTTCTTACGGAATCGACTCCTTCGAGGCGGACATTTTTGGGCGGTTCCGGCAGGGGCAGATTGTTTTCGGGCAGGACCACTCTTTGGAATCCCAGGCTGGCGGCCTCACGAACGCGGGCGTGGATCTGATTGACGGCGCGAACTTCTCCGGCCAGTCCGACTTCGCCGATGACAACCGTATCGGAAGGGAGGTGGCGGTCGTAGAAGCTGGAGGCCACTGCGGCGACCAGCGGCAGGTCAACTGCCGGCTCGGAAAGGTTGAGACCGCCGGCGACGTTGACATAGACGTCGGTGCCCATCAAAGCCAGACCGACGCGCTTCTCCAGCATGGCCAGCAGCAAAGACACCCGGTTGGGATCGACCCCGTTGGCCATCCGCCGGGCGGTGCTGAAATGGGTCTGGCTGACCAGTGCCTGCAGTTCGACCAGGACGGGACGGGTGCCCTGGAGGGCGCACAGCACGACCGATCCCGGAACGTCTTCCGAGCGCTGGGAGAGGAATAACCGGGACGGGTTTTCGACGCATTCGAGGCCTCTTCCGGTCATCTGGAAGATTCCGAGTTCGTTGGCCGGGCCGAACCGATTTTTCTCGGCCCGGATGATCTTCTGATTCTGGTGCCGATCTCCTTCAAAATACAGGACGACGTCGACGATATGCTCCAGGGCCTTCGGTCCGGCAAGAGCGCCATCCTTGGTGATATGCCCGATCAGCAGGACGGGAACGCCGCTTCGCTTGGAGAATTTCAGGAGCATTTGAGCGCACTCCCGGATCTGTCCGATGCTGCCTGGAATTCCATCCAGTCCTTCGGTGTAGACGGTCTGGATGGAATCGATGACCAGAAAGCCGGCCGAAGCCTCTGCAACCGACTCCAACGCTCTTTCCAGGCACGTATCGACGGCCAGGATCAGATTCTTTCCTTGCAGGCCCAATCGCTCCCCGCGGAGCCGAATCTGTTCGGGAGACTCTTCTCCGGCGACGTAGACCACGCTGAGGCTCTTTTCCGACAGAAGTTCCGAAATTTGCAGCAAAAGGGTTGATTTTCCGACGCCGGGCTCTCCTCCCAACAGAATCAGGGAGCCGGGGACGATTCCGCCTCCGAGCACGCGATCGAATTCGGAGTTGCAGGTAACGATCCTTTCCAGGCGGGTTTCACCGACGCTGCGGAAGGGGACGACGGCGGCCCTTTCCGCGGCGGCCTTGGACGGGCGGGCTGAAATGAACTCTTCGACCATGGTTTCCCATTGTTCGCATCCGGGACATCGCCCCAGCCACTTGGGGGAGGAAAATCCGCAACTCTGGCAGACGTACAGGCTTTTAACCCGCATTTCTCAAACCTCTCCGACTGCGCGGTCGGACAGCGACGCAGGTGTATGAAAAATGCGGGTTAGCGTTTCGTCGGGCAATCATATCGAGCGGGTCATGCAATGGTAGCACCTGCGGGCAGAGCGGTGGCGGAAACGCCGACGGACATCGAAGGGAGGCGCGGGAGAAATACTGCTCAATCGGTCACCTTGCGTACCACCCGCGCGCTGACGCCGGCTAAAACTTCGTACGGGATCGTGTTCAGTTGTCGGGCCATCGACGCCGCCGATAGAGGAGATTGGGGTTCGGCCTCCAGCAGGGTCGCCTCCTGGCCTGGGAAAGCCGGTTCGTCGAAGTCTGTGACGTCAACGCTAATCATGTCCATGCTGACGCGGCCCACGATCGGCGCCAGTCGGCGACCGATCCGCACCTTTCCGATATTGGAAAGCAGGCGGTTGTATCCGTCGGCGTACCCAGCGGACAGGATCGCCACCCGGACAGGCTTTGATGCGGTGAAGGTTCCGTCGTAGCCTATTCTGCTTCCGGCCGGCGCCTCGTGAAGGGCAATAATCCTGGTCTTCCAGGTCAGGACGGGCCGGATTTCTTCGAAGCCGGGGCCCGGTGCAATTCCATACAGAGCCAAACCGACGCGAACCATATCGAGGTAGCTTTCAGGAAACGCCAAACCCGCGCTGTTGCAGATGTGTCGAGGGAAGGCCAGTCCGGAGGTCGCCTCCAGGAACCGCTTCAATTGACAGGGAGACTCGTCGGAGGATGAGAAGTGCGAGCAACAAGCCTCGACTTTTCCAGACAGTTCGGGCAGTCGGCGCTTCAGGTCCAGCCACGGGATTCCGAGGCGATTCATTCCGGTGTCGACCTTGACATGGACGGGGAGCTGCTTAGGCAGGGGACGGTCGTCGAACAGCGTTGCGCTGAGCCGATGCTGCAGGAACTCTTCCTCTTCTCCGGGCATGCACCCCCCGAGCACGAGGATATTGGCGGCCGGCAGGTTCTTTCTCAGCAGAAGCGCTTCCTCGATCTGACCGACCGCGAAGTCGCGGGCTCCAGCCTGAAAGAGGATTTCGGCTGCGGGACCAAGTCCGTGCCCGTAGGCGTCCGCTTTCACGACGGCCATGACACGTGCCGACGCGACTTTTCGGCGGACCCACTCGAAATTTTCTTGAAGCCGAGTCCGGGAGACTTCCACCCAGGAGCGAATCATTCGTCAACGGATGCCAGATTCTCGAAGCGGGTCCATTGATGGATGAAGGCGAGTTGGATGCGACCGGTCGGCCCGTTTCTCTGCTTGCCGATGATGAGATCGGCGACTCCGGACTCTTCGGCGTCCTCGTCCCGGCTGTACAAGTCGGGGCGGTAAATAAATAGGACCACGTCGGCGTCCTGCTCGATCGAGCCGGATTCGCGCAGATCCGACAATCGGGGCTCGTGGTCTCCCTTTCTCTGCTCCGGCGCCCGGCTCAACTGCGACAGAGCCAGCACCGGGATGTTCAACTCCTTTGCCAGACCTTTCAGAGACCTGCTGATTGCGGAGATCTCCTGCTGTCTGTTTTCCGCCATGCGCCGGCCTACGCCCAACCCGCTCATGAGCTGCATATAATCGACCACGAGCAGATCCAATCCGTGCTCGGCTTTCAGGCGCCGAGCTTTGGAGCGCATTTCCAGAATCGTGATTCCGGGAGTGTCATCGATGAAAACTCGGGCCTGGGCGAGCTTGCCCATGGCCTGCCCGAGATCCCGCCAGTCTTCTTTGGAAAGAATGCCGGTGCGAACGCGGTGGCCGTCGACGCGCGCTTCACCGCAGAGCAGCCTTCGGACCAGTTGATCCGCCGACATTTCCAGACTGAAAATACCGACCGCCTTGTTTTCGCGAACCGAAGCGTGCTGGGCGATGTTCAGCGCCAGGCTGGTTTTCCCCATGCCCGGCCGCGCCGCCAGGATCACCAGGTCCGCCGGCTGCAATCCTGAGGTCAGTCTGTCCAGATCCAGGAATCCGGTTGGAACGCCGGTGATCAGCTCTTTGCGCTCATACAGAAGCTCGATCTGCTTGTAAGTCTTGGCGAGCAAGTCCTGCAGGTTCTCGAATCCGCTTTTGACGCGCTCCTGGCTGATTTCAAAAATGATTTTCTCCGCCTGTTCCAAAATGTCGGAAGGATCGTCCTCGTCGGAGAAACTGCGGGTCAGGATCCAGTGGGAGGACCGGATCAATTTTCGAAGGAGCGACTTCTCCTTCACGATCCTGGCATGTTCCAGAAGATTGCCCACCCGTGGAACGCCGTCCAACAGCGAAGCGATGTAGGCGACGCCTCCGACGCCTTCCAGCTTGTTTTCCTTTTTGAGCTCCTCTCTGAGCGTCAGCGCATCGATGGCTGCCGAGCGGGCGGAAAGCTTTTCCATCTGCTGAAAAAGCGAACGATGCGGATCGAGGTAGAAATCTTCCTCGGTCAGGACCTCAGCGGCCTGGTCATACAGTTCGTTTTCCAGCAGGATCGCGCCCAAGACGGCGCGTTCGGCTTCAAGGCTATGCGGAAGGGATTTGTCCAGGGTGACGTCGGTGGCCATTCAGGCCTTTCATTATAGTCGGCTTCGGCGGCATGGTGAAGCCCTTCGAAGCGACTTGCAAAAAGGCTGCGGGACGGAAATTGCAAAGCCAGCGCCGCTGCGCTTCCTGGATATTTTCCGTAACGGGCGGGGTCAAGCGGCAGGACTATTCCCGAGGCTCTTCCGGCTCCAGCGGCTCGGGCGAAGCGGCTTCGGATTCCTGGGATTCCACAGGCTGGTCCGATTCCTCCGGCGGGGATTCAGCCGGAGAGTCCTCCGGGCTGGCGGCGGACGGCGGCGCCACGGGGGCGGCACCTTTGGGAACTGCGCCGAGTTGATCGGCGCCCGTCCTTTGCTGGATTTCCTGCACTTTCGAATGAAGTTCGTGGATGACGCGGTCGCTGTCCTGTCCCCGATCCATGACCTTGGCGATCGGCTTGTCGAGTTCCGGCAGAACGGAAAGAATGAAGAGCGCCTCGACTTGGCTGTGCGGTCTGGCTTTGATGGTGTAATTGCCGATGGCCTTGATTGGCTGCTCCAGCAGGACCTTACGGCGATCCAGCGAGAAACCCTTCTTTTGAAGCAACTCTACGATGTCCTTTGTGGTGACGGAACCGAACAGGACGCCCCCGTCGCCTGCCTTTCGGCTGATCAAAACATGGACCAGCCCAAGTTCGCGTGCCATAATTTCGGCATCTCCCTTGTGCTGGGACTCTTTCTTCGCGAGGGCGACTTTCTGGTCCTCGATCGACCTCAAGTTCGCTGGAGTGGCCGGGACGGCCAGCTTCATGGGGATCAGATAGTTTCGTCCATAGCCGTTTGAGACGTTGATGACCTGTCCTCGCTGTCCCAACTCAAACACATCGTCAATGAGAATGACTTTCATCAATCAAAGCCCTCTATTTTCAATCGGGTCCCGCCGCTTCAGCGTTCCACAAAGGGAAGTATGGCGAGGTGTCGAGCCCTCTTGATCGCGGTCGTAATCTTTCGCTGGCAGGAAGCGCAAGTGCCGGTGATTCGTCTGGGAATGATCTTCCCGTTTTCGTTGATGAACTGCCCCAGAAAGCGGCCATCCTTGTAATCGAGAAGAACCTTTCCGGCGCACAATTTACAGAATCGTCGTCTTCGGCTCATTCCGTTCACTCCTTTTCCGCCAATGCTTCTCGGGTGTCTTCCGCCCGCTTTCTGGCCCGGCGCTTCTGACGATCCTCGCGCTTGAGGGCCAGTTTCTGATTGCGTTTTTCATCGAGATCGACCCGAACGGAGAGGAACCGAATGACGGTCTCAGTGACCTTGAACCGCCGTTCCAATTCTGCGACGGCTGCTCCTTGAGGCTCTTCCAGCGTCACGACGGTGTAGTAACCGTCGTTGTGCTTGTTGATCGCGTAAGCGAGGCGTCTTTTCCCCCACTTATCCACTTCCTTGACATCGGCCCCCTTGTCTTTCGCGGATTTGAGGAAGGATTCCGACTGCTGGTCGACCTCCTCTTCCGTGAGCGTGGGAGCGAGAACGAATACTACTTCGTATCGTCTCATGGTCTGGTTCTCCTGGTTGTAAAAACAGTTAGTCTACCATTGTTCGGCCGTCCTCAGCGACAAGCCGCGCAGGCCTTGCTTCCGGATCGCTCGGGAGCCTCGTCTCCCTCTTCTTTCACGCCGCTCCCTTTTTTGCCAAGCTGAGCGGAAACTGTACGTTACAGCAGCGGCGCTACAACGAGCGCCACAATCGACATCAGTTTGATCAGGATGTTCATGGAGGGCCCGCTGGTGTCCTTGAAAGGATCTCCTACCGTGTCGCCCACCACGGCGGCCTTGTGAGCGTCGGAGCCCTTTCCGCCGAGGTGACCCGCTTCGATGTATTTCTTGGCATTGTCCCAGGCGCCCCCGGAATTGGCCATAAACAGCGCCAGCAGAACGCCGACCAGGGTTGCTCCTGCCAGCATGCCGCCCAACGCGGCAGGGCCCAGTACAAGCCCGATCACCCCCGGCGTCAGGACGGCTACGACTCCCGGCAAGACCATTTCCCGCAGCGCGGCCCGCGTTGAGATGTCAACGCAACGGGCCGTGTCCGGCTTGGCCGTTCCTTCCATCAATCCAGGAATTTCACGAAACTGCCGACGCACTTCCTCGACCATCTTGAAGGCGGCGCGCCCCACCGCGGACATGGTCAGGTCTCCGATCAGAAAGGGCAGCGTGCCTCCGATCAGCAGACCGACGACGACCATGGGGTCGATCAGATCGATGGCGGTGAGTCCGACAGTCATCGAGTAGGCCGAAAACAGAGCCAAGGCGGTGAGCGCAGCCGAACCGATGGCGAAGCCTTTTCCAATGGCCGCAGTGGTGTTGCCGAGGGCGTCCAGGCTGTCGGTGATCTTGCGGGTTTCCGGCCCCAACCCGCTCATTTCCGAGATCCCCCCGGCGTTGTCGGCGATGGGGCCATAGGCGTCCACCGACATGGTGACTCCGACGGTGCCCAGCATGCCGACGGCAGCGATTCCGATTCCGTAGAGCCCGGCGTAGTTGTAGGCCACCAGAATCGCGGCGCAGATCATGAGGACCGGCGTAACGGTCGACTGCATTCCCACGGCCAGTCCGGAAATGATATTGGTGGCGACCCCTGTCTGACATGCCTCGGCAATTCGCCGGATGGGAGGTCCGGCCGTATACCATTCGGTCAGCAGACCGATGATGACTCCGGCCAGGGTCCCCATGAAAACGGCCCAGAAGATTCCCAGTTCCAACTCGGCCAGAGACACGATGAGCAACGTTCCGGCCAGCATCAGCAATGCGCTCAGAAATGTGGCGGCTCTGAGCGCGGCAGCCGGATTCATGCTTCGCAGCAGTCGCATCGATCCGATTCCCAGCAGCGAAGCGATCAATCCGACGCCGGCGATATAGAGCGGCAGCGACATGTAATACATCTGATTTTCGGGTGAAATAGCCAGCACCTTCGAGGCGCCGGTTGCAGCGATAGCGATGGTGGCGATGATCGATCCCACGTAGCTCTCGAAAATGTCGGCGCCCATTCCGGCCGTGTCTCCCACGCAGTCGCCGACGTTGTCGGCGATGGTGGCGGGGTTTCTGGGGTCATCCTCTGGGATTCCCGCCTCGACTTTCCCCACCAGGTCGGCGCCGACGTCGGCGCTCTTGGTGAAGATCCCCCCGCCCACGCGGGCGAACAGGGCGATGGAGCTAGCGCCCATCGCGAAGCCATTGATGTCGGCCGCACCGATGATACCGCGGGTGTACAGGATAAAGGCGATAGAAACGCCGATCAGACCGAGGCTGGCCACGGAAAGCCCCATGACGGCGCCGCCGGAAAACGCCACTCCCAGCGCTTTCGCAATTCCCGAATCCCGAGCCGCCTGGGAAGTCCGAACGTTGGCCCTGGTGGCCGCCTTCATACCGAAGAATCCGGCCAGCATGGAACAGATGGCGCCGCTCAGAAAGGCCAGGGCCGTCCCGAATGTGATTCCGTAGATCAGCAATCCGAAAACGGCCAGGATGAAGATGCCGAGAATCGAGTATTCCCGTCGCAGAAAAACCATCGCTCCGCGGTGGATTTCTTCGGAAATATCCACCATTTTGGGATCGTGGACTTGGATTCTCTTGATGAAAAGGTAGGTAAGTCCGGCTGCGGCCAACCCTATGGCGCCGAGCACGGGCAACCAGTAGATCATTGAATTCATGGCTGTTAGTTTCCTCTTCCCGTCGAAATTCAGACCTTCGGCGGGTTCATGTTATAGAGCGCCATGGCCGATTCGATTCCGTTCGACAGGAATTCCTCCACGGCTCCGGATGCTCGTTCCAGCGCTTCTTTCAAATCGGTTTCTTCAGACTTTCGAAAATCGCTCAGAACCCAATCGGTCATTTCCCGACCCGGCGGGCCCTGACCGACACCGATCCGCAATCTGGGGATCTCTTGAGTTCCAAGGCAGTCAATGACCGACTGCATCCCCTGATGTCCTCCGGCGCTGCCGGAAGGACGAATCCTGATCCGCCCAAGCTCCAACGCGGCTTCGTCATAAACGACCAGAAGATCACGGTTGGAGATATTCCCTCTTGCAGCCAGCTCTCGAACCGCCAAACCGCTGCGATTCATGAACGTCAGCGGCTTGGCCAGCAGCGTCTCCTGACCCCCGATCCGAGTCCTGCAGACCAGGGAGTCCGTCGCGGCAAAGTATCGGAATTCGCCTCGCTGCATCCCGGCAAGGCCCTCCACCAGCATGAATCCCGCATTGTGCCGGTTCTTTCGATACTCGGGACCGGGATTTCCCAATCCGACAATCAAGTGCAATAACTGAGCCCCTCACAGGGAAACCCTGTCGGGCTTCCGATCTGAAAACCATTCCGGCCGCACCGGCAATTTCCGGAAGCGGCGATCAGCCGCGCTGATTTTATCGACTTGCGACAACTCGCTGGAGCCCTTTTCAGCCGCCAAGCTCCAGAATGACAGACAGGATGACCGCGCTGCATCTTGGGCAAACCGAACGGCTGCGAGCGCGGGAAGGCGACAGGATTTAGGATTCCTCCTCGACCTCTTTCTCCCCTCCCTCCTCGGCCTTGCCTTTGCGGATGACTTCCGGCTCGGCTGCTGCTTCCTCTTCCGTGGCTACCTCCTCCTCCTCTTCCTCCTCGACGTGGGGCGCCAACACGGTCGCTACGACCAGATTGGGTTCAGATAGGATGGTAACAGTCGAAGTATCCACTTTCAGGTCTGAGACTCGAACCGCGTCGCCGATCTCCAGTTCGGAAACTTCCACCTGGATGTGATCCGGAACGTTTCCGGGAAGGCATTCCACCTCCACCTCTCGCAGGACGAGATCGAGCATTCCATCGGTTTCCCGGACGCCTTTGGGCACCCCGACCGGATCAATCGGCACCTGGAAGATCATGATTTCATCCATGGCCACGACCTGAAAATCGGTGTGCATCAACGTGCTGCGCAGCGGGTCCAGTTGGTAATCCTTGATTAGGACATCCGCCAGGTCCTTTCCGACCTGGATCTTGAAAATCGTATTGTGCCCGGTGTCCGAGTGCAGGATACGCACGATATCTTTGGGATCGACGCTGACGTTGACGTTCTCATGGCCATGGCCATACACAACCGCCGGAATCCTTCCGGAAGAGCGCAATCGTCGATTGGCGTTTTTCCCGAGGTCTTCTCTCTTTTCGACATCTATTACAATTTCAGCCATTTCAATCTTCTCCCAGCCGCTGTGAAAACGGCTATTTTAACAGCAAATTGCTGGTGAGTGCGACCTTCGGTGGGCGGCACTTGCCATTGCGCCGCCTCCAGTTGGACGCACCGGCGCGTCTGTCGGAGCGCCGCGTATATCGACCCATCGCATCAACGGGCGACGGGGGCGCCGGCCCAGGGCTAGTCGCTCCGACATCGGGCGCTGGCGGTCGCACCGCCCGGCCTTCGGAAAACCCTCCGTCGTCTAACAGCCTGGTAAGCGTCCCCGCTTTAGACAAACAGACGGCTGACGGACGTTTCTTCGTGAATCGACTTGATGGCTTCGCTCAACAGCCTGGCCACGCTCAACACAGTGATTGTGGGAAGCCGCTTTTCTTCCGGGAGCGTGATCGTGTTGGTGACGATAATCGATTCGAATTGCGAATTGCGAAGGCGTTCGATGGCGGGACCCGAAAGCACGGCATGCGTGACGGCAGCCATCAGGCGCCTTGCGCCTTTCTTCTTCATCTCCTCAGTGGCATTGACGATGGTCCCTGCAGTATCGATCAAATCGTCCAGAATAATCACATCCTTGCCGCTAACGTCTCCGACGATGTTCATGATCTCCGCCTCGTTGTCATTGATTCGGCGCTTGTCGATGATTGCCAGGTCAGCCTTCAGATGCTTGGCATAGAAGCGAGCGCGCTCTACCCCTCCCGAATCGGGCGAAACGACGGCGAGATTTTCGAACTCCTGGCTCTTGAGGTGTTCGAGGATGACGGGAGTGGCGTAAAGGTGATCGACCGGCAGATTAAAAAACCCTTGGATCTGGTCGGCGTGCAGATCCACGGTCAGTAGCCGGTGGGTGCCTGCAGCGCTCAACAGATCGCCGACCAGTTTGGCTGAAATGGGAACTCGCGGCTTGTCCTTGCGGTCCTGCCGGGCATAGCCGTAGTAAGGAATCACGGCGGTGACGCGACTGGCGGAAGATCGCTTAAAAGCGTCGATCATCAGCAGCAGTTCCATCAGATTTTCCGCCACCGGCGGGCAGGTCGGCTGGATGATGAAGACGTCGCGTCCGCGAACGTTTTCCAGTATCTGAAAGCAGACTTCGCCGTCGCTGAACCGCTTCAGCTTGACCTCCCCCAAAGGCACGCTGAGGTGATCGCAGATTTCCTCCGCCAGCGGACGATTGGCGGACCCGGAAAAAACCTTCAGCTTCGACATATTTACATCTCTGGCATGGGCAGCCCCGCCGCTTTCAAGCGCCGGGCATACTGAGTTTCGGAAATCGCACTACAGATTATCGCCTTTCCGAGATTCTTGCGGGCGCATCGCATTTTGGCCTCCTCCAGCGACTCCGGGCCGCCCAGCACCAGAAAGGTCGACCCGCTTCCGCAAAGCATCACCTTGCGGCAACCGACGTCGCGCAGCTCCATTTGCAAGGCAGCAAGGACGGGAAACTCCTGCAGGACCGCGCCCTCCAAGTCGTTTTCCAGAGCTTCCCATTTCCCGTTTGCAACAGCTGTTTGGAAGGGCTGAATTCTAGTCTCCGCTTCCCCGGCTGTCAACCGGGACGACCTTCCGACCTTCAGTCTGGAGTATACAAAACCAGCCGCAACTTCAAACCGAGGATAAATCAGTAGCAAGTCCGGAGCAAATTTGAGGGGAGGAAGGCGGAGGATTCTTTCTCCGCGCCCCCAGCCGAGCGCCAGACCGCCGACGAGAAAGAATGGAACGTCGGATCCCAGCTCTGATGCGATTTCTGCGAGCTCAGTGTATCCCAGCCCGAGCTGCCAGAGCGCGTTCAAGGCCATCAAAGACACGGCCGCGTTTGAGGATCCCCCGCCAAGGCCGGCCCCTACGGGAATTCGCTTGTCCAGATGTATGCGCGCTCCCTTGTCGCAACCGGTCTTCATCTGGAGGAGCCGGGCCGCCCGGACCGCCAGATTATCCTCCCCCTCCGCCACCGGGGCGCCCTCCAGACTCAATCGAATGCGGGAATCCGAACGACTCTCAAAGCGTAAGCGATCCGACAGATCGATCGATTGGAGCAGGGTGAGTATCTCATGAAATCCATCGCCCCTTTTACCCTGAACCTTCAGGCACCAATTGACTTTTGCAAATGACGGAGAAGACAGGTTCACGCAGGGGAGGAATTCCGGAGAAAGGTTAATGGTTCAAATCGCTCTCGATCAATTCGAAAAGCTTCCGTTCGACTCTTTCGAACTCTTCTTCCTCGTCGCTGGCCGACATGGACTTTTCGTAATAATCGCGTGCCCTTGCCGCTTGCCCCAATTCCCGGTACAAGTCTCCCAGGTGTTCCAGGATGACCGCATCGTCGTGATTGATTCGGGCGGCCTTGGTCAGGTACAGTTCCGCCTCCTCCAGGCGATTCAATTTGAAATAAGCCCAGCCGAGGCTGTCCAGATAGGCTCCGTTGTACGGATCGAGTTCGACGGCGCGCTGCACCAGTGCGAGGGCCTCTTCCAGTTCTCGGTCCTGTTCCGCCAGCATGTATCCAAGGTAATTGAGCACGTCCGCCTGGTCGGGGTCCTCTTTCAAGAGCGCCCGAAAGATCTCTTCGGCAGCTTCATAATTCTTGCTGCGCTCCATGACCGCCCCCAGTTGAAACCTCAGTCTGCGATCCTGTTCGGGAAAATCTTCGATCGCTTTGCGGAGCAGCTCTTCGGCATCGACAAAGCGCTGTTCGTTCAGAAAAATCTGACTGGCGACCAGGTGCAGCAGTGGACGCTCGTCCACTTCGATCGAATCGTTCTTACCGGTCTGCATCAGAAAATCGATCGCCTCCTCGCCCCTGTCCATTTCCGCCAGGGCTTGAGCGTGGGCGATGACGACATACGGGTCTTGACCTTCCTCCGCCAGGAGCGCCTTCGTCAATGCGAGCGCCTGCTGTTTTTCGCCCGCTTTCCTGAAGCCGTAAAACAAACGCAGGCGGTTTTCCACGCTCGGCTCAGCCTCCACCTGTTCGCGCAGCAGCGCCAACCCTTCGTCGAAGCGGCCGACTTCCTGATACAGCATGGCCAGGTGATGGCGGAAGGCGCGGCGGTCCTGTTCGCTCCGCGCGGTTTCCATCAGCATTTCGAAATGGCCGATGGCTTCCTGGCGCAGGCCGACCGAATGCTGCGATAGACCCAGGTAGTAGCGAGCCCCTACATGCGCCGGCTGCCGCTCCACTACCACGTCGAGGTGTTCGATGGCGTCATCATACCGACGACTGTCAAAAAGCGCTTTAGCAAGGTCGAATCGAGGCTGCAGTTCCAGCGGTTGCTGGGCGACGACCTGATCGAGCAGCGGGATGGCTTTCTCCACCTCTCCCTTGTCCAGGAAGAGACTTGCCAGGCGGTGAAGCAGCTCGGGGTCGCCGCCCCGGGCGAGCCCCTGCTCGTAGACAGCCTCGGCCTTATCGGTCTGTCCGGTCTGCTGATACAGTTCTCCAAGCAATTGCAAGTATTCGGGAATGTCGCTGCGGATGCGCAGCCCCTCTTCCAAGGCTGTAATCGCTTCCTCAACTTGTCCTACATTGCTTCGCGCCTGGGCTTCATAGTAGTAAGCCTGCAGCATATCGGGGCTCGCTTTGCGAAGCCTGTAAAAAAATTCCGCTGCCTGATCGAATTCCTGGTTCTGAAAGTGCAACTGCCCGAGCGAGGACAACGCCGAGACGTTTTCCGGATCGATTTCAAGGATCTCGCCGAAGCGCTGGGCGGCCTTTTCCTTCATCGGCTCCTGAGCGCGGAGGTTGAAGTAGATTCTGCCCAGCGTCAGCCGCGCATCGATGTTCGCAGGATCGAGTTCCAGAGCCTTTTCGCACTCTTCGATTGCGCGTCGGATGTCGCCCGAACGCCACAGGGAGCGTGCGAATTCAACGTGGAGAAAGGGGCTGTTCGGATCCGCCTCCAGAGCCTTCTGAAACTCTCGCGCAGCCGCTGCGAACTCCTCGCCATCGTCGAACAGCCGGGCCATGCTGTAGTGAAAGTAGGCCTCCGACTCGGATTGGGCCTGACCAGAAGCAGAGCATGGCGCCAGCAATGCTGCCAATAGACATAAGCGGGCGAATCGACCGTTCAACATCGTCTTAAGTCTAGTTTAACCCGAACGGCGCCTTTCCTGAACGTTGCCTCCGGCAATCAAAAGCTCAAAGTCGAGGGGAACTGCGCTGTGACGGCGGAGAGGTACTCCAGATCGTTCGCGAAGAACAACTCCAGCCCGACCAGCGGCTGGTCGGCGATCACAACGATATAGCCGCCGAGCTGGCCGGGGAAATCTTCAAAGTGTTCGCCGATCAGGCGAGCGTCCTTCTGCCCAGCCGCAAGCAGCATCTGTTTCTGCCGAACCAAGACACCTTCCGCGTTGAACAACTGGATCGTAGCGACGGCGTCCGCGCTCCCCGGATTCAGCAGCGCCAGCCCCGTCGACACTCCGAGGCCTTCCGCCACGTGGGAGAATACCAGCGTGCTCTCCAGACGGGTCTGAAGGGGGACCGTGGTCATGGCGCGACCGGAGAAGAGCCGCAATTCGGAAGAACCGACCAGACCGACCTGGTCCGCGTCGATTCGGATCCAGGCGCCGATGACGTGACCGGGGTCGATCAATTCAAACAGATCTCGAACCCGGCTGTGCAGGCTTTGGCCTGCTTCCAACTCCACAGGAACCGGTCCCGCCAAAATGGCGCCGTCGTCTCTAAACAGCGTAAGATCCGCCAGAATGCTCTCTTCTGTCGGATTGACCAGCGAGAGAATGGTTTCGCTTCCGGCAAAGCTGATGACCTGGGGGACGAACAGCACGACGTCGGAGGCGGCCGTGTCGTGCCCCGCCACAGAAGCCATCCGCTCTTCATCGAAATATCGGGTGTTGACGATCAGCCCCTCCGGCGAGCTGAATACGACATATCCGTCTTCAAATTCCTCGAATGACTGATTCGAGAACAGGCCGGCGACGTTGGGATCATCCGGCAGCGGATCCTTGAGAAATTCAGTCCGCACCGATCGCTGAGCGACCGTCAAAGTGATCGCCGCGGCGCTTGTCCCATCCGATCGAAAAAGTTCCGCGGTCACCGTGGTCGCTGCCAGGTTCGGGTTGAACAGATTAACCTCCGTACTGAACCCGTCGTTGATGCGGACTTCGGAGACGACGAGCCGTTTAGCTGTCTTTGCTGAGGCGACCGTACCATCCAGTCGCTTCAAGTCGATATCGCCCGTCAGAAAGAAGCTGGTGACCGGCTGCGCATCAGTGTCGAAGTCCATCCAGCCGAAAATCACCGGATCACCGGGGGCTTCCAGCAGCTCCGCGACCGTCTCCGCCAGCTGGAACCCGGCAGGAAGCACAATCGTACGCGGATTCACAAACTCCACCACATCCTCCGTCTCCGGGTCATCCTGAAACAGCAGTCCTCCCGGAGTGAAACCGGTAATGATGAGTTCGGCCGGCTCCGCCGAAAGATTCGTAATCGCGACCCCCGTGAAAAAGTTCTCGTCGGAAATCATGCGGGGCAGGAAGAATCGGTCGCTGGGGACAACCACGTCGATGGTATTGGCGTTGAAATTCAGGGCGATCATGCGTTGGCCGTCGGGGGAGATCGTCAGATCGAGAGGAGCGGACGAAAGGTTCACTTCGGCGCCGCCGGCGCCGATTCTCGTGATCGTCCCTCCAACCTCGAACAACCGCTTCAGCTCAGAAGTTTCCAAATCCAAAACGACGACTCTGTCGCTGATCGGGGAGGCAATATACATGCGCCTGCCGTCTGGACTGAAGGTCGGGCGAGTGAACGGTCGAAATTCACTGACTGGGGGCGCAAATCGATTCACGGTTTTCTCAACGGGATCGATGATGGCGAATTCCAGCGAACTGATGACGACAAACCGACCGTCCGGAGTAGCAAATGAACCGGACGCCACTCCGCCAACTCCGAGAATGTCGGTAACCTGGCGCGTTTCGAAATCAATCAGGAACGCTCGATCCGTAGCGAATAATTCCGGCAAGGTGCCTACCAGGGCAGTGTTCTGCCGGTCAGCGATCAGTCCGTACTTCCCATCGGAACTGATGGCGAGAGTATTGGCGACCGTGAAATCGTGAATCAGTTGATCCGTACCTTGCCCGGTAGCCGGCACGATGGCTGCGATTTCCTGAAACGACGTCGGATCGATCATTCGAATCGAGTCAGGGACCTGGACGCGATCCAGTCGGATGTTCCCGATCAATACCGCGGTGAAAAAGCTGAAGTCAGGAGCCATCGCCAACGTCGCCGGCCGCGTGCCTCCCGGCATCTGCAAACGAGGCGTCAGCTCGGAAGCCTGATCTACATCGATCCGCAGAATTTGATCCGTTCCGGTAGAGGAGACGAAAGCTGTTTGACTATCCGCGGAAAAAATGGCATTGCTGGCAACTGAGAAAAAGACTTCCTGCAATTGAACAGTTCGGACTTGCAGCGTTTCAACATCGATCAGGGAAATCGAGCCCACCTGGGCGCCATCCTGGGGAAGCCCCGAACCCGAGGCGTTCTCCTTGATAAAAACGGAAACGACGGCCACAGTTCTCCCGTCGGGAGAAAGGGAGACCGAAGCAGGATTCTTTCCCACCGTCAGCAACTCGATCGGCTCCGCGGTCCGCGGATCGAAGACCAACACCCGGTCGGAAAAAGGCGCGGCAACGAAGGCCTTTGAAGAGTCGGGGCTGTACACCACATTGGGCGCGAAGTTCAGGTCGACCGTTCCGCCGGGCTGTCCGAACTGAGAGGTGTATTCCCTGACGTTGAGGCTGACAGGCACGTCGTTGGTATCAAATTTGAGTTCCGAGTCGATTTCGGCCGCATCGAGCGTCAGAACCCGTCGTTGGCCGGAAAGCGATGAAAACGCTATTAAAACGAATATGGAAACCAGAATTAGCTTTCGCATCAGTTTTCGTTTATTGACCTCGTTGATTCCTGTCTTCGGGACCCGGTTCGCCGACCATCTCCAGGCTGGCGGATCCGCCGCTTTTTCGCTCGCAACCTTTCGCCCACTAGTCTAGATCAGGTTCAACCGCTATTCTCTCAATTAAACCTTTTCCCCAGAGTCGATCGATCTTTGCCAGCAGCATCCCCTCTAGCCCCTGGACCTGTTGCTGCCAGACAGCGCCCTTGACGGTCAGCTTCAACGTTTTTCCCTTCAGACCGGCAACTTTCGCCTGTTCAGCCAGCCGTCGCCCCGCGACTGTCGGCCAGACCTCCTGAAGAAAAGCCAGCATGACGACTTCATTTCCGTTCAGTGAGCGCAATAGGCCGGGAAGCATTGAAGAAAGGCGCTTCATGGGCGGTTCGCCTGAACGCTGAGGGTCCGGCTGTCAACCTCGAGTTCCCGATTCTCGGAAATATCCGCCGACAGCTCGATGTATTCGGGTTCATAGGCCGCGACATTTCCTTCCGGGTCCAGACTCAACGTCAGCCGACCCAGATACCGCCCCCGCTCGACTGTCGATAGAAGTACGGCGTTTCCAACTTGATGGGGAGGCTCGATCCGGAATCGTCTTTCCACACGCAAAACGGCATACACCTCTGAGTGTTGCCGCGCGATCTCCGCTACGGCCTCGCTGTTCAGATCGGCCAGAACGATGAGAAAGTCCGCGGACTGCAAGACCTCGTCCTTGATCCTTGCGATCGCTTCTGCGGGGTCAAGAGCCTGGAAAGGAGAATTGGGACGCACTCTGCGGGGATCCGTCAGACCCAAGAAGCCAAGGCGCACGCCCGTCCCGGGCACTTCGATCACCGCGTACCGGCGGGGCACGAGAATCCCAGGCGACTTCGGCTCCAAATTCGTCGAGATGAACCGATCCCGCAGTCGCTCGTCCGCTGCGATTTCCGTCCACAGGTGCGAATCTGAGTCGATCAGGTTGACTACCTGAAGCGGAATTTCCCGGATCGTTCGCTTCATGAACTCATTAATCTCTTTGGCCCTGGGACCCGCGGCCGCAAAATAGCCTCCGGCGTCGACGTTTAAAATGAAGTCGTCATGCGCGCTCGCGTACGAATTCGCAAAGCCCGATCTGCGAGCGGGCCCGCCTGTCGGCCCCTCGGGACATCCGCAAGGCTCGAATGCGCCGTTGACGTAACCGCTGAAAAACAGCGTCACCTTGCGCGTTTTCGATTCGGCCGGAACCCAAAGCGTCAAAAGGAGCGCGCAGGCGAAGCCGATAACCACAGATCTGATCCGCATCCTGTAGATTTTAGCAAAGTCCGCCTCCGACTGCGGTTTCGTTTCCGCCACGGGGGCGCTTGCGCAAGCTGAATGTTGCGATCTCAGGGTGTCGGAGCGACGGGCCCCGAGCAGGCGCCAGTTGATGCCATGGGTTGATCCGCAGGGCGTTTCCTCAGTTCAGTGGGGAGGCTCGCCCACAGACATCAACGCGCGCGAACCGCGCGCTTCGCTCCGACAATCGCAATGGCCAAGTCAGGCTGGAGGCATGGGTTTCGTTTCTGAAATCGGGCGCTTTTGTGGCTCAAACAATTGACAAATGCGCCCTGTTTGTTGTTTCTTTTTGAAATTCACGTGGTGGATCGAAGTGATGATGAGACACACGCTCATTTTAAATGCGACTTACGAGCCGCTCCAGATCGTCTCCTGGAAACGGGCCATCCGAATGCTGTTTCAGGAAAAAGTGGAAGTCGTTGAGGTGTACGACCGGCAGATTTGCAGCATTTCCCTTACGATCCGTCTGCCCGCCGTCGTGCGGCTTCTGCACTACGTGAGGGTGAAACGGCGCTACAACCGCGTCAAGTTCTCCCGAAGCAATCTCTTCGCCCGCGACAACTTTACCTGTCAATACTGTGGAAGCCGCTTCCTGAGCCGGGACCTGACTTACGACCATGTTTTGCCGGTCGCGCGGGGAGGGCGAAAAAGCTGGGAGAACATTGTGACCTGCTGCGTTCCCTGCAATCGCCAGAAAGGAAATCGGATCCCGGAAGAGGCGGGCCTGCTGCTCCGAAGGAGGCCCAAGGCTCCGGTCGGGTTTCCCAGCAAGGTGCAGTTCATGCTTTCCAGGACGGCTGCCCCCGAATCCTGGAAAACCTACATCTTCTGGCAGGACTCCGGCTGGAACTGATGCCTTCCGGAGCGGGCACGAAGCCGGCCGCCATTGCAGTCTTCGCCAAACTTCCGATTCCGGGCCAGGTCAAGACGCGTCTGCAGGAGCGCCTCGGCATCGAGGGGTGTCTGCGACTGCACGAAGCGCTTCTGCTGGATTCGGTCGATCGGATCGCGACGATGGGAATGTCCACCTACCTTTACCTGTCAAGCCCCGGCTCGGACCAGTTGCACAAATTCTGCCAGGGGGCGAACTTGCCCGAGGGAATTCAACCGAGAATCCAACGCGGCCGGAACCTTGGGGAACGAATGCTGGCCGCCTTTCAGCAACTGCTGCCGACTTACCGCTGCGCGTTGGTTGTCGGAGCCGATTCGCCGTCAGTGCCGCTGGAGTACCTTGAGGCAGGAATCGATTCCCTGCGGCACATTCCGGTCGCGGTGGGCCCGGCTTCAGACGGCGGCTACTATGCGATCGGATTGAACCGTCCGCGGGAATCCCTGTTTCAGGGAATCGACTGGGGCGGCGACGATGTATTTCGACAGACGATGGCCCGGCTTCGGCCCGATGAGGTGGCAGTGCTCCCGGAATGGTACGACATCGACCGGATAGACGACGTGCGGCGGCTCAGCAGCGAACTTCGCGACCTTCCTTCAGACCAGCTTCGGCGATTGCGCGCAGTTCTGGCAGATCTGGAAGACCTACTCCCCGCCGAACAACTTTGATCCCAATGAGACTTTCCATGCGATTCCTCATCATTACCGTGTGAGAGGCGAGCCGGTTGACCCTGTTCGCCCCGCTTCAGTAAAATGGGAGACTGATCGAGCGGATGCGGACCGGTTCTCGACGTCGGACGACGGATCATGACATTCTGGCAAAGGCTGAAAACTTTTCTTGAAGACATTCTTGCCCTGAAGATCAGGGACGAAGAGCGCATCAGCTACGCGGACGACCCTCTAAACGTCTTCAATTACGAATACTCCAATACGCGGCCGCTGCGCGTGGCGGGCGTGCTGGCGATTATCCTCCATATTCTTCTGTTTCTGATGATTTTCCCGTCCTTTGGGCTCACCAATGACGTTCAGGACGAAGTGGTCATTTCACTGAAGGCGCTGGCTCAACCGGCCCAGCTTGCGGGAGGGGCGCCTCCCGAACCGGCGGCGCCGGAGCCTGAACCGGTTCCCGTTCGGCCTGAGCCGACCCCGATCCTGGTGCCTATCCCGGATCCAACGCCGATGGATCCGGAGCCGATTCGCCGAGAGGACCTGCGGGAAACGCCGCAGGTGGTGCGTGAAATGGTCGCAGATCTGAATATCGGAGACATCTCCGCCCCTCCCGGCGTCAGGGGGCGCGGCCAAGCCGGTTCCGGTACGGGCCCAGCCACAGGAACAGGCCCCGGAGCGGGAAGCGGAAGCGGACCCTACGAAGTGGGCGGGGTCGACACAAACCCGGTGCCGATCGTGCAGACCGTTCCCAGCTACACAGACCAGGCCATTAAGGCTAAAGTGCAGGGAGTCGTTCTCCTGCAGGCGATCATTCGCAGGGACGGTTCCGTGACGGATCTGCGGGTGCTGCGCGGCCTCGGTTACGGCCTGGAGGAAAAGGCCATTCAGGAAATCGCTTCCAATTGGAAGTTTCGGCCCGGAACCCTCGACGGGCGTCCGGTCGACGTTCTGGCCACGATCGAAGTCACGTTTAACCTCCGCTGAAAGAGCGACCGAACCGGATGCGCCTGTTTGCTTTAGGCTTGGGCCTTGTAGTGTTTCTGCTGGACCTGCTGACCAAGCGATGGGTCCAAAACACGGAATGGCTCCACGATTTTAAAGTCGTAGAAGGATTCGTCACCATCCAGCTCGTTCGCAATGAAGGGATCGCCTTCGGCCTCCTGCACTCGCTTGAATCCGACTGGAAGCCGATCCTGCTGTCGCTGATCGCGCTCGTCGCCATCGGCATCGTCCTATACTACATCGCATCCCTCCCCCGTTCCGAAACGCTGGCTTTCCTGTCGCTCGGCCTGCTGCTGGGCGGGGTTCTTGGAAACTTTGCAGACCGGCTGATACATGGCTACGTCATCGATTTTCTAACGCTGCATTGGCGGGACTTCTTTTATTGGCCCACCTTCAACATCGCAGACGCGGCGATTTCCACGGGCGTCATCCTGATTCTGCTGGAGACGCTGTTTCCGACTTTTGTGCGCCGCACGGCGGTTGGCGCTTTTCTGCTTGCGGCGCTAGCCGGAAGCGCGGCGGCGATGGGGGATCCGACGAAGGAAACCGTCTCCCGACTGCAGGTCGAATATGACAGAATCGAGAGCTTTCAGGCCGACTTCGAACAGATATACGAGGATCGCGGGGTGACGCTGCGCGAGACCGGGAAAGTGCTGATGCAAAAACCAGGGAGGATGTACTGGGAGTACCGGGAACCGAAAGAGAAGCATTTCGTCGCCGACGGAGAGAAGACCTTCTTTTACGTGCCGCAGGACAGGCAGGTTTTCATCTCTCACCTGAACCTCGAAGAGGCTGATTCGCCCCTCCTGTTTTTGCTCGGCAAGGGAGACCTCGAAGCCGAATTCGAAGTGTCGCTCTTCGAGGGCCAGCGATTGATCGACTCCGAGAATCTGCTGCTGGAACTGACTCCCAGACAGCCACATCCGGAATTCGTCAAGCTCGTCCTGGAAGTCGACCCGGATTCTTTCATGATCCAACGTCTCTCGGTTCACGAACCGCTGGGGCCGCGGAATGACTATATCCTGCGAAACATCCAGCGAAACGTGAAAATTCCGGAGCGGGCGTTTAGACTGAGTTACCCCTCTGATGTGGAAATCATCAGATAGCAGCCTGTGGTGAAAGTCCTGATGGGTCGTGCAACAGGGATCTGCGGACAGCCGGCAAGGCGCGATGAGGAAGGCGATGCCGTAGGATCGTCGACGACGAGCAACGCAGTCCGGGGGCCGCAAAAACCCCTATTGCACGACCCATCAGGACTTTCACCACGGGCTGATAGGGGTGCGCGCAAGGACTGATTCGACGGCCGTACGCCCGGATTTGCAACGGATCGCTTCAACCCTGCGATGGGATTCGAAGTCGATTCTGCGCCCCCCGAGAACTGACGACCAAGGAGCGGATTTTGAAGAAATGGAGAGCGGTTATCTCCGGCGTTGGAATGTACGTGCCGGAAAAGAGGGTCACCAATGAAGACTTGGCTGAATTCGTCGAAACCTCCGACGAATGGATCGCCGGAAGGACGGGGATTCGCGAGCGCCGCATCGTCGCCACAGGTCAGACCAACAGCGATCTCTCCGTTCAGGCGGTGGAAGCCTGTCTCCGGGATGCCAACGTTCAGCCGCGGGAAATCGACCTGATCATCGTTGCTACCGTTACGCCCGACATGCTCTTTCCTTCCACCGCATGCCTGCTGCAGGAAAAACTAGGCGCCCCAAAGGCCTGGGGCTTCGATCTTTCCGCTGCCTGCTCCGGATTCATTTACGGATTGACCGCGGGAGCCCAGTTTATTGAAACCGGCGCCTGCCGGAAAGTGCTGGTGGTTGGAACCGACGTCATGAGCAGCATCATCGATTTTCAGGACCGCGCCACTTGCGTGCTGTTCGGAGACGGGGCGGGCGCCGTCCTCCTGGAAGCGACCGAAGATGCCGAAACCGGCATCCTCGACTTCATCCTGAAAAGTGACGGCTCCGGGGGCAAATTTCTATACATGCCCGCCGGCGGAAGTCTGCACCCCGCAAGCCTCGAAACCATCCAGAACAGAATGCATTACGTCCATCAGGACGGGCGAAACGTTTTCAAATTTGCGGTCAAGCATATGGCGGACGTCTCGTTGGAAATCCTGGAGCGAAACGGCTTCTCTGCTGAAGACGTCAAAGCCTTCATTCCCCACCAGGCCAACTTGCGAATTATCCGGTCGACAGCCGAGCGGCTGCAGTTGCGAGAAGATCAGGTCGTCATCAACATCGACCGCTACGCCAATACGACGGCGGCGACGATACCCATTGGCCTTGATGAACTTTGGCGGCAGGGCAGGCTTCAAAACGGCGATCTGATTCTGCTGACCAGCTTTGGAGCGGGATTCACCTGGGGGAGCATTCTGTTGCGCTGGAGTCGTTGACGGCCCTGTCTGGTAGCGCAGGCTGTTTCAGATGAACAGCTCTTCTTCTTCATATTCGTCGGCGAGCATCTCCTCGGGAGACTTCACGTTCTTCTTTGAGAACAGATACCCCAAGCCGGTCTTGACACCCTTTAGGAAGGAGGAGACTTCTACGGCGGGGCGCAGTACATCCTGTTGGATGACATGCGTGGTGTCCTCAAACTTCTTGACAGTATCGGAAACGACCTCGTCGACGTTGGCCGCCTGTTTGCGAGCAACTTCGGTCAACTCCACTACGAGTTGATCGATCTCCCGGGTGCGGACGGCGAAAAGCTCGCTGATCTCTTCCACGTGGCGCCCGAGATTCCCCGAGACTTTCCCCAGGATGTCCAGACTGGAGGAGAAGCCTTTCATCTGTTCAAGCACCTGTTTCGCCTCTTTCTCCAGGCTTTCACTGCGCTGATTGAGTCGCCTGACGGCTTCCCGAACCTCTCGAGAAGCCTGCCAGACGGCGATTCCCTGCAGGACCAGCGCAACGCCGCTTACCGAGACGATGATGATTAAGAGGACTTCAATGCTCACGTCAGGACGAAGACCCTTCTCTAGCTATCTTCCGCTTTTTCGAGCTTGCTTTTCTCTTCCTGGTAGGCGGCTCTACCGGCATCCAGAGCGGCAGCGACCTGTTCGCGCTGACGGGCAACGGTCTGCTTACCGCGGTCAACCGTCTGGCTCAGGCGTTGACTCCACTCGCGTCCTGTCTCTTCAACGGCGCGCCGCCCTTCCTCAACTTTTTCGTTGAGGAATTCGCTGCCTTCGCGATACTTTGACTCAATGTACCGACGGGTTTCCTCGCCGGAACGCGGAGCGAACAATAGCGCCACCGACGCTCCAACAAAACCCCCAATGAGAAAATATAAAATCTTGTCTCCAGAATTCGCCATGATTTACTCCTTCCATGAAACCGCGCCTGCAGTTCTGAAGCCTGTCGGCGACGGCGGCCACGCGGCCGCTACTTTCGGTCGGAACGCCTTGAGGAAAAGAAACATTCCACATTCGATCGCGTCCGGAACCGCTTCCAAGTTTACCAAAGGCTTCCGCAGCAGAGAGCGCGCCTGTTTTCAGACACTAGATTATCACAGTGAGCCTTCGAGAAAAAACGATTCGGAGACGATATTCTGCTGACGGAAGAGGCGTCCCTGCCGAATTTCAACCCCTCGAACTCCATCTATAATGGAGTCCGTGGTTCCACGCGCCCTCACCATTGCAGGTTCCGACAGCGGCGGCGGCGCCGGCATACAGGCCGACCTGAAGACCTTTGCAGCTCTGGGGGTGTACGGGATGAGCGCCATCACCGCTGTCACGGCTCAGGATTCTAGACGCGTTTACTCGACCGAAGAGATATCCCTCGAGTCGATCCAGGCTCAGATTCGCGCGGTGCTGGACGACTTCGGCGCCGATGCCGTCAAGACCGGAATGCTTCCATCAGCAGAGAGCATCGAGTTGGTGGCCGAGCTGGCCGTTGAATATCGCATCGACCATCTGGTGGTGGATCCGGTGATGGTCAGCACGGGGGGCGACCGGTTGATCCGTCCGGAAGCCATCCATTTGTTTCGAAAGCGTTTGTTCCCCCTCGCTGCAGTGGTGACGCCGAATCTTCCGGAGGCGGAGGCATTGACGGAAAGCCGGATCCGAAACCAAAGGGACAAAGAGCGAGCCTGCAGATGGATTCTGAAATGGGGGTGTCGCGCCGTCGTCCTGAAAGGGGGGCATGGGACGGGGCCGCGCTCCGCTGACCTCTTCCTGGACGAGACCGGGTTCGAAACATTCTCAGCCCCTCGCGTCATCACCAAGAACACCCACGGTTCAGGGTGCACCTTCGCGTCGGCCATTGCCGCCTTTCTGGCTCGCGGCTGCGACTTGAAAACGGCTGTTGGGAGAGCCAAGAAATACGTGACCGAAGCCATCGTTCATTCGCTGGACGTCGGTCGAGGAAACGGTCCGCTTGGCCACTTTCACGATCGCTGGAAGTAGGTGAGGGGTTCCGGAAGAGGGATGAAACGGAGCGCCGGATGTCGGAGCGACGGGCGCCATCGGCGCCCG
>CAZAEY010000032.1:9067-27946 GCA_964484155.1 uncultured Acidobacteriota bacterium | reverse complement strand
TCTGGCCGAATCAGGGACGGAAGTGGTCGACCAGGGATGGAAGTAGTCGACCGCTGTTCCGGGGGTTCCTGGAGCTCGGCGCCAGCGTGACTCCCGCGCCGTACGATGAGGCCAGCGTCTTCCGGACGGGCTTCAATGACGTGCTGACACAGGTCGATGCCGCCGTGTTGCCCGCCGGTGGTCATTCTTTTCGGATCGACCAAGCAAACCGGTATGGCGATACAGCCGCCCTGCAACCCCTGTTCGAGAAGCTCCAGATGCAATTCACGATCCGCGACGTCCTCCTCGAGGCGCTCGAGAGCGAATGATTGTTGCAAACCTGTGACACGTTCTTGAAGAGGCTGTGACGTGCCCCGCTTATGATGTGTGCGGGTCAGGTTCCATTGGATTGGAAACCGGCGTCGCTTCTGAAGTGAAGGGTTCGACGCTACGGCCACGGAGCAAAGGAGATGAGCAATTTGGAGGAAAAAATGAAAGCTATTGGATGGCGCGCGAATAGTCGCGTCTTTGTGGTTCCGGCGATCGCTTTTCTTTTCAGCGGCTTGTTGTGGGCGCATCAGGCTTCGGCGATCGAAGGAACGGTTCAGGACGATTCAGGCAATGCTGTTTCGGGAGTCACAGTCATTCTGCTCATGAAAGGCTCCGGAACTCCCAGAAAGTTCGACACCTGCGACACCAACCGCTTCCAGTTTGCAGACGTGGGCGCCGGGGAGTATCAATTGATTGCCGAACGCACCGGATACGATTTCGCCGTGACTGATTCCCTTTTCGTCGGCGAAAGCACCCAGAAATACCTGACGCTGGTTCTGCATGGAGAAAATCCCTCCCCGACTGGGAGTCCCTTGAACTCCCCTCTGGCGGCGACGGCGAACAGCGCCTCGACGGCCTCCCAATCCGACTCGGGCGGCACAAAGGTGGATGCGTCCAGAGGAGGAGTCACCATTTCCGAAGGCGACAACAGCTTGACCGTCGGCGCTCGAGTTCAATTTCGGTGGACTGTCGATGACAGGGATCAGTTTGACTCTGAAACGGTCGGTGTAGGAGTCGGGTCCCCGGACGGATTGAGGAGCTCTTTCGATATTCCGAGGATGAGGCTGAGTCTAAACGGCGGAGCTTTCAAGCCCTGGATGAAATATGCCTTCCAGTTCGAACTGAGCCGGACCAGCGGCGATGGCGCCTCCAAGATCAAGGACGCCATTTTAGAAATTCGCCCGGTCGGTCAGAATTACCGGATTCAGTTCGGTCAGTACAAGGCGCCGTTCGGACTGCAGCAGCTCACGTCTTCCGGACGCCAGCAGTTCGTCGACCGGGCCATCACCGACAGCAAGTTCACGCCGAGCCGCGACATGGGCGTGATGATCAGCGGCACCGACGGCAGCCGCAAATTCGGTTACGCCGCCGGCGTGTTCAACGGTTCAGGCGAATCGCGGCAGCAGAACAATCGAGGTCAACTCTGGGCGGGGCGGGTCTTCGTCAACCCGCTTGGCGCTTACAGCCTGTCCGAAGGCGCCCCCGACGCTCCGTCCTCTCCGCTGCTGCATCTGGGGCTGGGCGCGCGCGGCGGCAAGCAGATTCGAGGACGCACCCCTGCCGGAGTCGCGCAGGACGTGGACAACCAGGTGGCCTTCAATGTCGAATTCGCCTTCAAGACTTCTCAGTTCTTTTCCACTGCGGAGTATTTCTGGAGCCGCGACGAACAGGATAACCCGATTGCAGGCCCTGACATCGACGCCTGGGGGTATCACGTGCAGGCGGGAGTCATGGTGGTGCCGCGAACGGTCGAGTTGGGAATTCGTTTCGCCCAAGTCGACGGCGACAAGAGCGTCAGCGATTCGAAGGTCAACGAAGTGCGGGGCGTGTTCGGATACTACATCCGCGGACACAACCTGAAGCTGCAGGCCGATGCCGGCCAGGTCCGCTTCGATTCCAACTATCTGGGCATGTCGTCGAGAGCCCGCTCGGGGCTCCCCGGCCTTGGCAACCGCCTGGTGAGCGGGGAAAACCTCAATGACACGCAGTTCCGGCTGCAACTGCAATTGACGTTTTAGTTGTTTTAGCAACATCAACCCGGGGCGCGCAAAGCGCCCAATGAGACAGGAGATTCAAGAAAATGAACGCAAGATTGAAAACATCGCTGACGATGGCCCTGATTGCGGCAGCAGCAATAGCCATCGCCTTTGCGCAAGCCGTTCGGGTGGATCCCAAACTCGCCGAGTACAAACGGGTCGCCGGCGTTTCCGGCAACCTGACCAGCATCGGGTCCGACACTCTGAACAACCTGATGACCCTCTGGGCCGAGGAGTTCAAGGGCTTCTATCCCAACGTCAACATTCAGATCCAGGGCGCCGGCACGTCGACGGCTCCGCCGGCGCTGACGGAGGGCACCTCCAACATCGGCCCCATGAGCCGGCCGATGCGCCAGGGAGAGATCCAGGCATTTGAAGAGCGGCACGGCTACCCTCCGACCCTGGTTCCAGTGGCCATCGACCTGCTGGCGGTCTATGTGAATCGCGACAACCCGATCGAAGGGCTGAGCATCCCTCAGGTCGACGCCATCTTTTCGGCTAACCGCCGTTGCGGAGCAGCCGCAGACATTACCCGATGGGGGCAGGTAGGTCTGACCGGAGCCTGGGCCAATCGCGACTTTACGCTGTACAGCCGTAACGCCGTTTCGGGCACTTACGGGTACTTCAAGCAGCACGCCCTGTGCGACGGCGACTTCAAACCGAGCATCAACGAACAACCCGGGTCGGCCTCCGTGGTTCAGGGAGTCACGAATTCCGTCAACGGGATCGGCTACTCCGGAATCGGCTACCAGACTTCCGGCGTTCGAGCGATTCCGCTGGCAAGAAAGACCGGGGAACCCTTCGCCGCGCCCTCGGCCGAAACCGCGGCCGATGGAAGCTACCCGCTGGCGCGCTTTCTCCTGCTGGCGGTCAACAAGCACCCGAACCGCGGCTTGGCGCCATTGGAAGCCGAGTTCCTGAAGATGGTTCTCAGCAAGCAGGGACAGGAGGTCGTCGTCAAGGACGGGTTCATTCCCCTGCCAGCAGTCGTCGTCGAGCGGGAATGGAAAAACCTTGGGCTTCGGTAGGACTCAGCCCCATCCAGTCGACGGCCCTGGAGCGGAATGGGGCAGTCTGAAAAGGGCTGGCCCCGTTTCGATTTTCAACTGACATGAACAGAGGTCTTTTACAAACGATTCGAAGTTCCGCTTTGAACGGAGCGCCAGGAGAAAGCTCATGAGCGCGTCGACGCGGCCAACTTCATCTTCATTACCGGAAGCGTCAGAAGGGGTCCGACTGAGGGAGGTCTTTGCCGACGAGTCCCGACGAAAGAGACTGCGAGGCTGGAGACGGATCAAAGACTGGATATCAAAGTATTTTGTGGCAATCGGCGGCATCAGCGTCATCGTTGCTCTGGGACTGATCTTTCTTTACCTGTTTTCCGAAGTGCTTCCGATGATGCTGCCCGCTTCGATGCATCTGGAATCGGAATATCCGGCCCCCGGCGGTCGCGCAGCGGCCACTTTGCACCTGGCGATGGACCGGCACATGGAGGCGGGCGGGCGATTCGACGATCGCGGCGGGGTCGCATTCTTCAATCCCCGGGACGGCCGGATTCTTCTGAGCGACCGCTTGCCGATCCCCGAAGGAGTCGGCATCACCAGTTCAGCAGCCGCCGAGCCCCGGACGCGCCTGCTGGCCTTCGGGCTTTCGGACGGAACGGCGATTCTGGTCAAACATCGCTATGTGGAAACCTATCCTGACGACGTCCGGCTGGTGACTCCCGAACTGGAGTTTCCTTTCGACGCCGAACCGGTCCTGGTCGACGAAGAGGGCAAGGACCTCGTGCGACTTGCCGTCCAGGAGGGGCCCTCAGGCTCGCTCCTCGCTGCTGTGACGTCGGACGGCCGGATGCTGCTGGCCAGTTACGAAACGCGAACTTCCTTCATGACAGGCGAAGTCATCGTCAGTCGCAGCGCATTCCCGGTCGAACTGCCGATTCCGGGCGACAGAATCTTGAAGATCTTGATCGCAATGGACCTGCGCACGATTCTCGTGGCTGACTCCGGAGGTGATCTGTTCCTACTGAACGCTCTCGATCCCCAGCGGGTCTATGTGGAGGATTTTGTCCGCGTCGTTCCGAACGGTGTGGAATTGACGGCCGTGGAGTTTCTTCTAGGCACGGTGTCGATCATCGCCGGCGGCTCGGACGGAAGCCTGACCCAATGGTTTCCCGTTCGCGATCCGGATAACGTGCGGCGGTTGACGCGCATCCGCGAGTTTGAACTGCACTCCAGCCCTGTTCGAGTCATTCAGCCAGCGTATGCGCGCAAGGGATTCGCCACAGCCGACGAGGACGGCGACGTTCGGATTCATTTTTCTACCTCCCACAGGACCCTCGCCTCGTTGAAGACCTCGGATCGGGCCATTGGCCAAATCGCGAAGGCTCCGCGGGGAAACGGCATCCTGACCGCAGACGCCTCGGAAACCGTGCGCTTTCTCGAGGTGGACAACGAGTACCCGCAGGCCTCCTTCTACGCACTGTGGCAAAAGGTCTGGTACGAAGGCTACCCCGAACCGGATTACGTCTGGCAGTCGTCATCGGCCACCGACGAGTTCGAAGGCAAATTCAGTCTTGTCCCGCTGACCGTCGGGACTCTGAAGGGCGCCTTCTACGCTATGCTGTTCGCCATTCCACTGGCGATTTTCGGCGCATTTTATTCCGCCTATTTCATGACGCCGAAAATGAGGGGTCTCGTCAAGCCCACCATCGAGATCATGGAGGCGCTTCCCACCGTCATTCTGGGATTCCTGGCCGGTCTCTGGTTCGCGCCGTTCGTGGAAAGCCATCTTCCCGCGGTCTTCTCAGTTCTATTCGTGATGCCGGCGGCTATCATTCTGTTCGCCTTCTGCTGGAGCTTCGCCCCCGGCTTTTTGCGAAACCGCGTTGCTGACGGATGGGAGGCGGCGCTTCTCATCCCTGTGGTCCTGGCGTCTGGCTGGTTCTGCGTCTGGCTCAGCCCACATATGGAAATCTGGTTTTTCGGCGGAGACATGCGGCAGTGGATGACCGATCAGGGCTACACATATGACCAGAGAAACGCGTTGGTTGTCGGCGTGGCCATGGGTTTTGCCGTCATCCCCACCATCTTCTCCATTGCGGAAGACGCCGTCTTCAACGTGCCCAAACACTTGACCCATGGCTCGCTTGCGCTGGGGGCTACGCCCTGGCAGACGGTGGTTCGGGTGGTGGCTCTGACGGCTAGCCCCGGCATCTTCTCGGCAGTGATGATCGGCCTGGGTCGAGCTGTCGGAGAGACCATGATAGTGCTGATGGCGACCGGCAACAGCCCCGTCGTCAACTTCAACATCTTCGAGGGAATGCGGACGCTATCAGCCAACATAGCGGTGGAAATGCCGGAAGCGGAGGCCGGCGGCGCCCACTTCCGCATCCTGTTTCTGGCCGCTTTGGTGCTGTTTGTCCTGACCTTTATTTTAAATACTGCAGCGGAGATCGTCCGGCAGCGTCTTCGGAGGAAGTATGCCTCGCTTTAATTCGCCGAGCCTGGCCGCGTGGTTTCGACGCGGTACACCGTGGATCTGGCTCAACGCGGGGGCGGTTTCAATCAGCCTGGTGATGGTGGTGGGTCTGTTGGGGCTGATCGCTGTCAGAGGGCTGGGACACTTCTGGCCGGCTCCCATCATCGAAACTACATTCCAAGAGGCCGACGGCGAGGAGATTCGCCTCCTCGGAGAACTGTCCCAATCCGAGACTGTCACGGCGGCAGTCATGAGGGAGGCTGGCTTTACAGTCCCGGAGGAGCAGGAACTGGTCACCCGGCATCTCTTGAAGCTCGGCAACCGGGATCTCTCAGGCAGCGACTTCCGCTGGTACGTCGAAGATTTCATGAAACCTTGGCAATACCCCGAATCCGCAATCGTTTTGGAGCGGACCGAGTGGGGCAATTTTTACGGCTTTCTGATCGACGTGCGGGAAAACGGCCGGACGGTGGCCGTCGGCGACGCAGCCTGGGACGAGCTTCGCGATCGAGTCGCCCGAGCCAATGAAATCCGCGACCGGATCCATCGCATCGAAAGATACGACATCGGCACCATCAACTTTCAGATCGAACGGATTCGCCTGGACCGACGAAAGCTGGACATATCCGGAGTTGAAGATGCTCAGGCCTACGCCGAACTGGAAGCCAGGCGAAAGGCCCTGGATGAGGATTACGCCATCCTGGAGGCGGAAAGAGCCGAATTGATCGGCCGGATTCGGCGCGACTCCCTCACAGCCGAAACCATGGACGGCTCGCAAGTCGAAATTCCGGTTGCGAACGTCGTGCGGGCCGCCAGGCCCAACGCCATGACGACGCTCCAGAAGGTCGGATACTACGTGGAAAAGTTCTACGAGTTCATTACCGGATTTCCAAGAGAAGCGAATACGGAAGGCGGTATTTTCCCAGCGATCTTCGGCACCGTCACCATGGTCATCCTGATGTCGATTCTGGTGACGCCGATCGGAGTTTTGGCCGCTATTTACCTTCGCGAATACGCTCGCCAGAACGCCTTCACGCGGATCGTGCGCATCGCCGTCAACAACCTTGCCGGAGTCCCGTCGATCGTCTTCGGCGTTTTCGGGCTTGGATTTTTCGTCTACTTTCTGGGCGGACGGCTGGACCAGCTCTTTTATCCAGAGGCCTTGCCGGCTCCCACCTACGGCACGCCCGGACTCATCTGGGCCTCACTGACGCTGGCCCTTCTGACGCTTCCCGTAGTAATCGTCGCCACCGAAGAAGGCCTGACACGCATACCCCGGTCAATTCGGGAGGGCAGTTTGGCGCTGGGCGCCACAAAGGCCGAAACCCTCTGGCGGACGGTCGTCCCCATGGCGGCGCCTTCCATGATGACCGGTCTCATTCTGGCCGTCGCAAGGGCCGCCGGAGAGGTCGCTCCCCTGATGCTGGTCGGCGTCGTCAAACTGGCGCCCAACCTCCCTGTGGACGGAGTCTTTCCGTACGTCCATCTGGAGAGAAAGTTCATGCATCTGGGCTTTCATATCTATGACGTGGGCTTTCAAAGCCCCAACGTCGAGGCCGCACGCCCGCTGGTCTATGCGACGGCATTGACGCTGGTGGCCATCATTATCGTCCTGAACCTGACGGCCATCTCCATTCGAAATCACCTTCGGGAAAAGTATAGAAGCGAGGCCGATTGACCATGGCTGCTGAAACAGTTACTGATAATGTGAGCGCTGGCGACCGCGAGCAAAGCGCCGAGAGGGATATGGACGACCGACCGAACCGATCGCCCGGCTACCACAAGTCGGCACTGGAGAAGAGGCAAGGGGATGAGGCGCTGGACCTCGACAATGAGACCCCTTGCTTTGAAATCCGAGACCTGAACTTCTTTTACGGCGAAGTCCGCGCGCTCAAGGACCTGAATCTATCCATTCCCGCCCGCAGAATCACCGCGTTCATCGGGCCCAGCGGCTGCGGGAAATCGACCTTGCTTCGCTGTCTGAATCGAATGAACGACGTGATTGACGTGGCCAGACATGAAGGCCAGATCCTGTTTGAAGGCAAGGACATCCACGATCCCAGCGTCGACGTTCCGGAACTCAGGCGGCGAATCGGGATGGTGTTTCAAAAACCCAACCCCTTCCCCAAATCGATTTTTGAAAACGTCGCCTATGGCCTGCGCATTCAGGGGGTCCGCGACCGGCGGCTGCTCCAGCAGGTGGTCGAACAGGCCCTGCGCCGGGCGGCGCTCTGGGACGAGGTCAAAGACCGATTGCACACTCCGGCTATGGAACTGTCGGGCGGTCAGCAGCAGCGGCTCGTCATCGCCCGAGCCATCGCCATCGAGCCGGAAGTCATTTTACTGGACGAACCCTGCTCGGCCCTGGATCCCATCGCCACAGCAAAGATCGAAGAGCTGATGCAGGATCTGAAGGAAGAGTACACGCTGGTGATCGTGACCCATAACATGCAACAGGCTTCGCGCGTGTCCGACTACACGGCCTTTCTGTACTTGGGCGAATTGATCGAGTTCGGCGTGACCGAGAAGCTGTTCATCAACCCGATTCGAAAGCAGACCGAAGATTACATAACCGGACGATTCGGGTAGGACCGGCCTGAGTCCAGTTCAGGTACCCCTGACCCGGCGGAGTCAAAAACGATGCATCGACACTTTGACGATAAGATGGGACAGCTCCGAAACAAGTTGCTGCGCATGGCCACGCTGGTCGAAGAGGCCATCAGCAAGTCCGTCCGCTCGCTGGTGGAACGTGATTCAGAGTTGGCCCGCCAGGTCATCGCAAACGACGATGAACTGGATCGGTTGGAAATCGAAGTCGATCGCTTCTGCGTCGAATTGCTGGGCCTTCAACAGCCGATGGCTCGCGACCTGCGCTTCATTACCACCGCAATCAAGATCAACACCGATCTGGAGCGAATGGGGGACCTGGCCGCCAACGTCAGCGAGCGTGCCCTCGAACTGAATCTGGAAGTTCCCCTGAAGCCCTACATCGACATCCCATTGATGGCGGAGCGAGCCCAGAAGATGGTTCGCGGCGCGCTGGACGCTTACTTTGAGCGAGACCCGGAAAAGGCCCGCCAGGTCATTGCGATGGACGACGAGCTGGACGAGCGGATGGAGCAGATTTTCCGGGAGTTGCTCTCTTTTATGATCGAGGATCCCCGCACTATCTCCAGAGCGATGCGGCTCACCTTCATCGCCAAGTACCTGGAGCGAATCAGCGATCAGGCCACCAACATCTGCGAACAGGTCGTCTTTATGACCGAGGGCACCATCATCAAGCACCCGGGCGTTACCTCCGAAAGCGGCGACCATACCTAAGCCCGGCAGCAGCAGGCGTTTAACAGGCCACGGTTAAAATCCAAGCCCCAAGTCGTCCAGCGCAACGCCGATGGTCGCCCCCTCGTCATCCATGTCTTGGAGGCATAGCTGGCAGAACTTTCCTTCCACTCCGCATGGAGCCACAGTCTGCGCTCGCGTTTCTCGATCGGTGATTTCCACCTGATTTCCATAGGGGCAATGGTGCCCTCGTGATGGCGAGACGCTCTTCCCGGATTCGTCTTTCATGGCTGTGTACCGTGATACCACTCTGGTCGGCAAATCACAAGGAATTCCGGGCGACTCATCTGCGGAATCGGGCCCGAACCACAGCGGACCGTGGTGAATGCTTGGGCAGGCGATCAGTTCAGGCTGCAGGCTTCGTAGACGTTGGTCGTGTGGGCGCGAATACGGCGGTAATCCGTCAGCAGGGCGGTAAAGGCCAAGGTCAGCTGCGGCTCCACCGAATTGTCGATCATGCGCTGAATGTGATCGTCTCGTATCTTTTCTATCCGGCTGTTGATTTCGGCTGCAGCGTTTTGAAAGATCCTCTCGTCCGGCGTTTGACCTCGCTCGTAAGCGTCAGCGGCCCGTCGAAGAAAGTCAGCCACGGCGTCGTGCAATTCCTGCAAGCCAGCAAGCTGATCGGCCGGGAGTTGAAGACGACCGTCGCGCAACTTGATATAGACTCGCAGCAAGTCGGCCAGCCGGTCGCTCATCGATTCGTATTCGTGAGCGATGCGAAGCTGCTGCCGGGCCTCCTCGGCAATGGAGCGGGGTACGCTTGCGTCCAGCACTTGGGTCAGAAAAGTGACGATTTCGACCTGCACATTGTCAAGCACCTCTTCGCGATGAAAGGTCTTTCGGACCAGGCCCTCGTCGAAGGGGCCGTTGAAGGCCAGCTGCCGGATCCACTCGATCATTTTGACAACCCCCCGCCCCATCTGAACGACCTCTCCCCGGCTCTGCTCCAAACCCAAAACGGGCGCCGAGACGACCCTGGCGTCCAAACTGCTCAGACGCCGTACCTCCTTGCCTCTGCGTTCGGGAATCAACGTCACCAGCAGCCGTGCGTACGGTCCCAGAAACGGCAGGAACACGAGAGTGTTGATCACATTGAAGCCGGTGTGGGTCAAGGCGATTCCGGCTGTAATAATTACTCCAAACTCCATCGGGTCGGCCATTTCGGAAAGGCGCACCAGCATAGGGTCGGCGCCGTGAACGGTCTCCACCACACTCGAGATGAGGAGGATGTACCAGGGAAACGCCAGCGTGATCCAGAACACCCCGAACACGTTAAACAAAACGTGGGCCAACCCCGCTCGTTTGGTGTTCGTATTGGTCCCGATTGAGGCGAGAAGCACGGTGGTTGTCGTCCCGATGTTCTCCCCCAGCACCAGAGCGGCGGCCGTGGGAAATGGAATCACACCGGTGGCGGCAAGACCGATGGTGATGCCCAGCGTCGCACTGCTGCTCTGCACGAGAAAAGTCAGGATGCACCCGACCAGTACGCACTTGAGAACGCCCCAGTAAGTGTCCGCCTGAAACCATGCGAAGGCGTCCATGAAGGCGGGTATGTCCCTCATGGGCGCAAAACCGTCCTTCATGAGTTCCAGACCGAAGAAAATCATTCCCAAGCCCATGATGGCCATGGCGATGAATCGCAGCTTGTCGCGGCGCGAGAAGAGGTAGACGAGCGCCGCCGCGCCCAGGATTGGGAGTCCGTATTTTCCGATCTTCAGAACCAGAATCCATCCGGTGATCGTAGTGCCGATGTTGGCGCCCAGGATGACCCCGATGGCCTGATGCAACTGCATGTGACCCGCGTTGACCAAGCCCAGGACGATCACCGTCGTCACTGTCGAGGATTGCACCAGGACCGTCACCAACGTCCCGGCCCCGGTTGCTGTCAAGCGATGGTTCGTGACCAGACTGATCAAGCGGCGCAACGACCCGCCCGCGACCGCCTGCATCCCCTCGGACATGTTCTTCATGCCCAGCATGAAGATGCCGAGGCCGCCGATTACCGAAAGGGCCATCGGAATTGCAGCCGCAATGGTGTCATTCATATGAAGGTTTCCCCGGGCGCTTCCGTCAATGTCCGGATGCGCCTTCCGCACAATGCGGAAAATAACCAGACACACCTCTCTTATTACAGAATTAATCGGGTTCTGCCAACCCGAAAGGGATCTGTCTTGAGGGGCGCCGCTACCTCCATTCGAATCGTCAGCCGAAACTCAGACACGCCAGAACGCGGCACGAAGGCCGGCTAAGAGACCACGTCTTTGAATTCGGGATGATCGTCGGCGAAGGACTTGACGAATGAGCACGAGGGAACGACTTTTAAATCGTTTTCGCGGGCCCACTCCAGGGCGTGACGAACGAGTCGACCTCCGATTCCCCGATCCCGGTGCAGTTCGGGGACAAACGTCCTCTTGAAATCGACCCGATTCTCGCCGATTCTTTGATATTCGAGCACGGCCGATTCCCCCTCAAGCTCGATCGCGAATCGGAGGCGTTCCGTCTGATGTTCGATTTGCTGAGACATCTCAAACACTTCCTTTCCAATTGCACGGCGTTTCGGTGCGTCTGTAGTGTACAGCAGGAGGCGGGAGGCGGAAGGCGGGAGGCGGGAGGCGGGAGGCAGGAGTCAGGAGTCAGGAGTCCGGAGGCGGGAGTCAGGAGTCAGGAGTCCGGAGTCAGGAGTCCGCACGAAGCACTAAGCACTAAGCACGAAGCACGAAGCACCAAGCCCCTTACTCCATCGGCTCCATGGTCATTGGATCGCGCAACGGCACTCGATGGAGGTCGCCGAGCCTCTCGAAGCTGGCTTCGGGATGATCCGGATCGCCGGCCAGAATATCCTCCAGCTTTCCAACCACCAGTACGACTAGCTCCTCCGGGTTGATGTGGCGGCGAAACGCTTCCTTTGCGCTTTCTTTGGTCACCGCTCGAACGTTGTCGCGATACTTCTCCCAGTAGTCCGGGGGCTGACCCAGCAGTTCATCACTGGCAAACAGCGAGACGGTCTGCATCATGGTCTGAAAATTATTCGGAAGCGTCTCGATCAGCGAGTTCTTGCTGGTCGCAAGCTCTTCTTCGGTGACGCCTCCAGCGTGCAGGCCCCGAATCAAATCGACCGTCAAATCGGCCGCGCGGGCGCAGGCTTCGGATCTGGACTGAAACAGCGCGCGAAACGCACCGGGGAACTCATGGCCGATTCCGAAAAAGGAGCGGGCCGTGTAGGCGAGGCCTTCGTCGGATCGAACCCGGGAGGTGATCCGGGACGTGAATCCGCCGCCGCCCAGAATCTCGTTGGCTACCCGAATGTCGAATTCGTCTCTCAGAGGGCGCATCGCGCCCAGATGGCCGATGCTGACGCGCCCCTGGTTCACGTCCGGCTTGTCGACCAGATAGACGCCCGGGACCGGGCGATGAACGGGCTGAGGAACGGAAGGAATCGACTCACTGCCAGACTCGAGCCGTCCGATCGTCCGGTTCAGCAAATCGATGATCTCGTTCCGGTTGAAATCTCCGGCGGCCGCGACAGTCATGGAGGCCGGATCGATCAGGCGCTTCTGAAAACCCGCCAGATCCTCTCGAACGATCGAATTGACGGAAGCCTGTGTCGAGTGGCGATTGACCCAGTAGTCATCTCCGTATAAGAGGCGGTTCCATTCGCGGCTTTCAATGCTGGTGGTGCTGTCGTTTCGCTGCCTCATCTCCGACAGCATGTTCGTGCGCGCAGTCTCCAGCCGGCTCTGCTGAAAGCGGGGCTGCAACAAAACATCCATCAGGAGTTCCATGCCCCGCTCCAGATCCTTCGAAAGCAAATTCACGCTGACGCCGCCTGTTGTGCCGCCGATTCCGACCGAAAGGTTTGCAGCTAGAAAATCCAGCTCCTCGTCGAAGTCTTCGGCCGTCATATCGCCGGCGCCGCCGGTGCGCCAGACCGTTCCCGTCAAAGAAGCCAGCCCCTCCTTACCCACCGGATCCAGATAGGCGCCGCCCTTGAAGAAGATCTGAATGGCGACCAGCGGCAGGAGCCTGTCTTCAGCGACGTATGCGGCGACGCCGTTGTCCAGCGTCGCACGAAAGCTGTCGCGGTCGGGCACCTCATATTCGAGCGGAGGAAACTTCAATTCCTCCGGGCGGTCCGGAATGCGCTCCTCCGCGGCGAGCGGAAGTGTCAAAAGCAGCCAGCACAAAATAAATGGAAGGCGTTTCATCGATCACGCTCCTCGTTCTGGGGAGGCGCGGCATCCTCTTCCACGTCTTTTCCGGCCTCCAGGGCCGCGATTCGCTCCCGAAGCTTCGTCTGAAGGTATTCCAAGGCCGGCCGGATTTCTTCCGGAGCCTGACCTGCTGTCTGCTGGGATTGGACCAGCATGCGTCGCAACCCCTCCAAATCGGTGGAGGCTTCGATCTGCGCCGCTTGCTGCTGCATGGCGGCCTGCATCTGGGGCGGCATCGCTGACAGAGCGGGATCCATCGGGGCGGCTCCCTCCCGGCGCAGGTAAACGGCCACGTTCTTCCTCTCCGGCTTCAAGTATCTTCGGGCCGCCTCCCGAATCTCCTCGGCCGTCACCGCCTGGTACTTCTCCGGAGACTCGTTCAGATAGGACCAATGATCTGAGGAGTCGTAAATCAAAAGCTGCAGCAGCAAGAAAAAATTGCTCTGCAGTCGTCGAAACGAGTTGGCCATGGACTGATTCTTGACCTTCTGCAACTCTCGCTCCGGGACCAGTTCCTCCTGAAGCCTTTCAATCTCACTCATGAGCCCGGCTTCCAGTTGCAGCGGATCCGCCCCTTCCTTGACCTCCGCGCCGACCTGAAAAAAGCCTTCGTACTTGAGATTCTGCAATTGAGCCAAAGGCTGGCCGACGGCCAGCTCTTGTTCTTCGACCAACGACCGGTAGAAACGACCCGTGCGTCCGCTCAGGATGTCGGACAGTAGATCCAGAGCGTACATCTCCTGGTGATTGAAGGGGACGGCCTGAAAACGAATCGTGACGCGGGGGTTGGTGTCGGCCTCCGCCAGCAGCCGTTTTTCGGCCAACTGTTCGATTTCCTGAGTGACTACTTCTGGCGGATCGATCTCTCCCCGTGGAATGCGCCCGAAATACCTTTCCGCCAGACGCACTGCTTCCTCCGGATCGAAATCGCCGACCAGGGCGGCGGTGATGTTATTGGGCGCGTAAAAAATGTCGAAAAACTCCTCGGCCTGCCGACGAGTAATCGATTCGACATCGGAAGGCCAACCGATGACGGGCCATCCATAGGGAGAAGCTTGCCAGAAGAGCGCGTCGAACTGCTCGTCGAGCCTGCCGGTCGGGGTGGATTCCACGCGCAGTCTGCGCTCTTCGCGAACGACGTCTCGTTCCGAGTAGAATTCGCGGAAGACCGGATTCAGCAGCCGGTCCGATTCCAGCCAGAACCAGAGCTCGAGCTTATTGGCGGGGACTGTGATGAAGTAGATCGTCTGGTCGGGCGTCGTTCCGGCGTTCATGCCGGAAGCCCCTTCCCGAGTGTAAATGTGATCCAGCTCGTCTTTTACGATCACCTCGCGTTCCTTTTCGAACAGCTCTTCCAGTTCGGCCCGGAGCTCTCTGAGGCGGGGAGTCATGTTTTCAGGGTTATAGATGTTGCCGGATATTTCGCCTTTCCTCAGCATTTCGCGAAGCTTGCTGTACTCTTTCTCCATTTCGGTCCGCACCGCGTCCTGTCGAGCCTGAATTTCGATGCCCTTTTCGTAGTCTTTGATTCCGATCGTCTTGGTTCCCTTAAACATCATGTGCTCGAACAGATGCGCAATCCCCGTGATGCCGGGACTTTCGTTGACCGAGCCCACCCGAGCCACCCAACCGGCCGACACGGTCGGGGCCTCGTGGCGGGGAACCATCAGGAGTTTCATCCCGTTGGAAAGAGTCGCCTCCTGCACGTCGACCTGCTGACCTGCGGCCGATCCGATCGAAATGGCGAAGACGATCGTGGCTACCCGGATCCAATTCCTCATTTCTGCTCCTAAATCGAAAAATTTCACTCTTTTGGAGAGTTCTACGAAAGAAAGGGCGAATCCATTCATTGAATTACTTGCGCCGTTTTTACAAAGTCGAGGCTTGGGAACTGGGATTTCAGATAGTCATTTCCCCGTGAATGGATTTCACCCTGCGAAGGGCCGCGCCCGCGCGGAGCCCCTTCGCCGTAGCCGGAATACAGTGAATCGACCACTCCTATTCCTTCTGCGACACGGGCAAACGGGGAAAACCCCATGTCGTCCAGACGCGGGTTGTCCACCAGGTTGATGAACAACTGAGTGGTTCTCGAATCCGGACCGGAAGTAGCGAAGACCAGCGTTCCCCGCTCGTTTGATAAGCGCACTGGATCGTCGGCGATTCTGGCCTCTCTCCATGCCGCGTTGATCTGCGGGTTTCCGCTCAATCCGAATTGGGCGACGAATCCTTCGATGACGCGAAAGAACGCTACGTCGTCGAAATACCCGATCTTAACCAGATTAAAGAACCGATCCGCGCCTTTGGGGGCCCACTCTCGTCGAACCTCCACCGTAAAGTCGCCCCGGGTCGTTTCAAAGCGAACTTGAAATTGGTCTGGCGCCGTTTCGTGCGCCAGCGCGGGATTCAGCAAGGCGCGCTGGGGTTCATCTGCGACGAGGGGCGGTCGCGGAACATCTGCTTCCTTCATTTCGGGCTCCTTTGGGGCATCCGCAGCTTTGGCAGCCGCTTTTTCCACTTCTGCAGGCTTGGCTTCGACAGGGGCGGCTTCTTCGCCCAGCGGTTCGTCTCCTTCGAACTCCGCTTCGAGATCGCGACCCATTGCAGCATCGTCCGCAGACTCAACGACCGAGACTTCTTCGGGAGCGGAATCCCGCGAACAGGCAAGAAACATCCATGGGCCCAAACAAAGAAGGGACAGCATAAGAATGAGCTTGGACATCGAGAATTCTCCTTCGGATTTTGGAGCAAACCGAGCAAAACAGTATGATAACAGAGTGATTGTTCGTTCTGCGTTCGACGTTCTGCGTTCTGGGTTCCGCGTTCCGCGTGCTGCGTCCCAGGTCTTGCGCGCTTGGGTAGCACGAAATGTCCGTCAACTGCAGGTTGTGACCCTTATTCCGGGGCTTATTGGGCTGTGGACGCTGTTTCCGCAGGAACGAATCGAGCCGGCGGATATCCTGCTGGAAGGCGGACTGATCTACACGATGGACGCCGCCAGGAGCAGCGCGGAAGCCGTTGCCGTGCGTGACGGAAAGATCGTCTACGTGGGGTCGGCCGGCGGCGCCGATCGATTTCGCGGCCCGGACACCCGGCGATTGCGCCTCGAAGGGCGAATGGTTCTGCCGGGCTTCCATGATTCGCACGTTCATCCTGCGACGGGCGGCGTTCGGCTGGTTCAATGTCGACTCGACGGAATCGAGACTGCAGATGAGGCGCTGGAGGAGATCGCCGCTTACGCCGGCGCCAACCCGGATGAAGAGTGGATTCTCGGCGGCGGCTGGGATCTGCCGCTTTTTCAGGAGGCGAATCCCCGCAAGGAGATGCTGGACCGCCTGGTTCCGGATCGGCCCGTGTACCTGCGAGCGGCCGACGGACATTCAGCCTGGGTCAACTCCAGAGCCCTGGAAATCGCGGGTGTCGACGCATCCACGCCGGACCCTCCAAGCGGGCGGATCGAAAGAGAAGCGGGAACCGGCGAGCCAACGGGAACCTTGCGAGAATCCGCCATGTATTTGGTTGCCGACGTCGTCCCCTCGCCATCGATTCAGGACTATCAGGAAGGCATCGCCCGCGGGCTTGAAATGGCCAACCGATTCGGAATCACATCGCTGCAGGAGGCTTCCGCCTCTCTCGACATACTGCGCGCATATGAGGGGCTTCGACAGGAAGGTCGATTGACCGCCCGCGTCGTGGTCGCCCAGCGCGTTTCCGCCCATCTGGATCTAACGCAATTCGATGAAATGGAAGAACGGCGGCGGCGATTTCAAAGCGAGCGCCTGAGGGCCACTGCCGCCAAGATCTTCGTCGACGGCGTCATCGAAGCTCACACCGCAGCTTTGCTGGAGCCGTATCTGGGCCAAGACGACTGGCGGGGCGAGCCCAATCTGTCCTCCGACAAGCTCAATCTCTTTACGAAGGAACTGGCCGAGCGAGGCTTTCAGGTTCATTTTCACGCCATCGGAGATCGGGCCGTCAGAATGGCCCTGGATGCAGTTGAATATTCGCGGCAAGCGGGCGGGGATCGCGACTTGCGACATCATATTGCACATCTTCAGTTGATCGATCCCGCCGACATTCCACGATTTCTGGAACTGCGGGTGATAGCTAATTTTCAGCCGTTGTGGGCTTATCCGGACACCTACATTGAAGAGCTGACGGTTCCCTTTCTCGGTCCGGCGCGCTCCCGCTGGCTCTATCCTATCCGATCCGTATCCTCCGCAGGGGCCGTTGTCGCAGCCGGCAGCGACTGGTCGGTCTCTTCGATGAACCCCCTGGATGCGATCGAAGTGGCCGTGACCCGACAGTCTCCCCGGATTGAGGGAGGCGACATCCTGTTTGAGGAGGAGCGGGTCTCGCTGCCGGAAATACTGGCCGCGTACACGATTCACGGGGCGTATCTCAACGGTCAGGAAGCCCTCACCGGCTCCCTAGAGGTCGGAAAGGCGGCGGATCTGATCGTACTGGATCGAAATCTTTTCGCTGTGGAACCATCGGGCATAAACGAAGCCAGCGTGCTGCTGACTCTGCTTGCCGGCGAGCTGGTCTATGGAGACCCTGGCGCGCTGGCTCCCGCGCCGCAATGATCGAATGGGCTGCGGAGACCTTTCTTCACCTGGGACACTCCCTTCTACCCAAAGAACCTGGCAGTTCCTTTGAAGCAAGCCTAGGCCGGATTTCATGTACAATAATTGCAGCCTTCGCATGCCACAGTCGGCGATCCGTCATGACGGCGGATAGGCCGTCCAAAAGCAGCGAGCCTGAAGAAATGGATCAGTCGAAAGCGGAACAGTTCGAAATCTTCGCTGAGTATCTGAAGCGGGAAGGCCTGCGCATGACCAGGCAGCGGGAATTGGTGCTGGAAGCCTTCCTGTCGGCCGAAGGACACCTCAGCACGGATGAGCTGTACGAGCTGGTACGGCGAAGGGACGGTCGAATCGGATACGCCACCGTATTTCGCACCCTGAAGGCGCTGACTGACTGCGGTCTGGCTCGCAAAACGGACCTGGATGACGGACGAGCCCGATTTGAGAGCCTGTACCGACGGCCGCATCACCATCACATCGTCTGCGTGGAGTGCAGTCGGACGATTGAATTTTCAAGCCCCGAGCTGGAACAGCTGCAGGAGAAAATCGTCGCAGAATATGATTTCAGCCCGATTCGGAACAAGTTTCAGATCTTCGGAATCTGCAGCGCCTGCCGAAACGAACAGGAGAAGGGCCTCGAGCCGGTCGATGCCAACCTGGTTTTTGCGCGCGACGCTTTAAAAATTGCTATGGAAACGGAAAGGCGCGGCGTCAACTTCTACCAGACCGCTTCGGCGATGGTCGAGCACGAGGAGACCCGCCGCACATTCCTGGAAATGCTCGAGGATGAAGAAGGCCATTTCCGTGGTTTGAAGGAGGAGTGGGATCGACTCGTGGAAGACCACCCGGAAGTGCTGGATGCGCCTGTGTTTCTGCATTTCGACTACGAGGCCCTCAAGAAGATCTTTCCCTCCAAAGAGGAGGTGCAGCGGAAACTGAAGGCGGAAATGACGGCCGAAGAGGCGTTGAAGGTGGCCATGAACATGGAGCGCGACGCCCGCGACTTCTTCCGCAGCTACGCTGAAAAGTTCAACGACACAGAGGGCAGAGACATCTTTCTGCAATTCGCTGAGGAAGAGGAGGATCACTTCGCACTGATCAAGGACTCCTTGGATCGTCTCAGAGCTGCCCGTTCGAGTTCTTAGCTCGGATCTCTCGTCTGCCTCGTGCAGCGGTGAGAGTGGCAGGAGTCAGGAG
>CAZAEY010000032.1:3443-8967 GCA_964484155.1 uncultured Acidobacteriota bacterium | reverse complement strand
CAGGAGTCAGGAGTGAGGCCTCCAAATCGGCGCGCTGAATCCCAGCTGTAACCTGAAACGCCCTCCCGCTCACTCCTGCTGGCCCGAACTGCCAAACAGTCGCTCGAAGTTTCCTCCCAGAATCGCTTCCTTCTCGCCTTCTCTGAGCCCCAGATCGTTCAGAATTTGCAGCTGCTCCTCGAAGATTTTTTTCTGCCATCCCCGCGGGAAAAACGAGGAGTCCGTTCCGAACAGGAGCCTCTCGGGGCCCAGAACTTCCAGTGAAGTTTCAAAGACCCGCCGCAGAGAGAGCCCGGGGTGGTAGCGGATCCAACCGTTGGTGGAGGAAGTGTCAAAATAGATGTTTGGGCTGAGGTCAGCCGCCAAGAGGGCCTCCCGAAACATCCCAGCGCCGAAATGGGGAATAATAAACGGGACTTCGGGGTTGCGGGCGGCCAACCAATGGACGTCCAATGGATTCGAATGCCTGAGATTGAACCGGCTGGGCAATCCCAGCTTTTTACGAATGCCGACTGAAAGCGCTCCGCAGTGCACGAACACGCCGCATTTCCATTGCTCCTTCACGGCCTGAACGATCGGCTCCAAGCGCTCGTCCTGCAGTGAGAAGTCGTGCATGGCCGGAAACAGGCAGACGCATTGCAGTTTCCATTCCTCCAGAGCCCTACGGACCGCGCGTGCGGCGCCTTCGGCACTGGGATCAACCATGAAGAATCCGACAAAACGATCCGGGATGACGGATAGGGCCTCGGCCACCGACTCCGCATCGCCAGGGACGCTTGCAATTAAAGCTGCGCGCGACACTTCGTTTCGATCCAGTTCCCGCGCCCAGCGGCGAGCCAGGTCCTCGGAATTGTCGTCAATGTCCCATCCCAGCTTTCCCCTTAATTCCTCCAGCGCCTCCCTGCCGCTTTGGCGGGTGTAGATTGCGGTAAAGAAGCGGGGAGAAAAAAAGTGGCAGTGAGCGTCACAGACTTTCATCGTGCTTCTCCATTCTCGAGTTCAACCCCCAGACCGTCGGCCACGCGATTGACGTAGTTGAAGTAGGCGATGACCTGACACGCGTCATGGATTGCGCTGTCCGAAAATCGATGTTTCCTCAATTCTTCCACATCCTCGGCTCCAATCCCACTGGGATGGCGAGTCAAACGGATCGCGTAGCGCACCAACGCCCTGTCGGAATCGGAGAGCGCCGCCATCAGGGGTTCAGGCCCGGCCAGGCTCTGAACCAACGACTCGGGGGCGCCCAATTGACGGAGACCCGCTCCGTGATGGGCGACTCAGTAATGGCAGCCGTTCAGCCCCGACACCGCCACCGCCAGAGTTTCGCGCTGCAGGCGGGTCAGCGGCGAAGGGCCGAACATAACTGCCCTGTAGAGCCCTAGGTGGGCCTCCAGGACGGGAGGATTGATTCCGTGAATGCGAAGAATGTTCGCCATCCGTCTGACTTCTCCAGCCGATTCCACATACCTGATATATGCCATACTTTCCATTGTAAATAAGTCCGTTTGCCGGCGACGCGATCGAAAGACAAAGGGCTGATTGAGCTCGCGAACGCTGGCCGCACATCATCTCCGAAATTATGGAAATCTGGCCGCGTCGCTTGTTTGGCGGCCTTCAGAGATTCTGTTGATTGCATTGAAGGAAGCGTCTACGATCATTCTCGCATCGGCTTCTCCTCGTCGAAGGGATCTGTTGGCATCGGCCGGCTTCAGATTTACAGTCGCTCCCAGTCGCATAGAAGAATCCGTCGACGCAACGGCGGCGCCGATTTGTCAAGCTGAGATGTTGGCGACGCTCAAAGGATTGAACGTGGCCGAGAGGTTTCCGGATCGGTTCGTGCTGGCCGCCGACACGGTGATCGATCTGCATGGCGAACTCCTTGGAAAGCCTGTGGACTGCATGTCGGCAGTCGCTATGCTGCGGCGCCTGCGCGGGCGCGAACACCGGGTTGTCACTGCCGTAAGTCTCTCCAGAGACGGAAGGTCGAATGTTTCCTCCGTCCAGACAAGAGTCTGGATCCGAAACGTCTCCGACGGTGAAATCGAGAGGTACGCGGAATCGGGCGAACCGCTGGACAAGGCGGGAAGCTATGCCATTCAAGGCCTGGGCGGGCGATTGGTTGAGAGAATCGACGGCTGCTACAACAATGTTGTTGGCCTGCCGCTTTGCCGAGTCGTGGACATGCTCGTTTCCTTCGGATTTCCCGGATTAGAGGAGGGCCCCAGGTGCTTCGGTCCCGACCATCGGCCGTGCCCGCTTCAGGCGGGAGGGGAGACCAGGGAATGAGCCGCATTGCTAAGGTTGAAATTCCCGGTCGATCTGGGGTTCGCCTTTCCGGAATCCTCCACCGCCCGAAATCGAAGCTTTCAGCCACAGTCGTAATGACTCCCTGCTTCACCTGCTCGAAAGACTACAAGGTGCTGGCTTGGACGGCCCGCAATCTGGCAGCGAAAGGAATAGCCGTATTGCGATATGATTTGACCGGGCTGGGAGAAAGTAGCGGAGACTTCGCCGACACCTCGATTTCGACAGATCTGGAGGACCTGCGGTCAGTTTGTCGATGGCTTCAGAACGAGGGGCTGCCGCCAAGTGCACTGGTCGGCCACTCGATGGGCGGAATGATTTCGATCCTGGCCGCCCCATCCGTCGATTCCGTAAACGCTGTGGCGGTTTTGGCGAGTTCCTCTGAAACGGATAGGTTTACGCGGCTGCTGAGCCCCGATCACTGGAGCGAACTCGAAACCACAGGCGCGACGACGGTGGATGTGATGGGTCGTCCGTACGCGCTGGGTCAAGTGCGAATGGAGGACTTAAAGCGGCACTCGATTTTAGAAGCCACGGCGCGTCTGAAGGCCCGGTTTCTCGTCTTGCACGGAGACGCCGACCAAGTGGTCCCCATTGCGGAAGGGATTCGACTCTTTAAAGCGGCCCCGTTTCCCAAGGCGTTTTACACCGTTGCGGGCGCCGATCACCTGTTTAGCCAAAGGCCGCATGCGGAAGAAGCGTCGCGCATCCTGGAGGTCTGGATCAAAGGAGCGGAAAATGATTGAAGGCGTAATCTTCGATATGGACGGAGTGCTGGTCGACAATGTCGAACAGCATCTGGAGGCCTTCCTCCAGTTCGGCCGGGAGCAGGGCCGGGCTCTGACTCGCGCTGACGTATTGGAAGTGTTCGGCCAGAGGAACGATGAGATGATACCCGCCTTGCTGAGTCGCCAGGTCGGCGAAGAAGAACTGGCGCGACTGGCCTCACGCAAGGAGGAGATCTATCGCGAACTGACTGGAGCCGTCCTGAAGGAAACGATGGTGCCCGGACTGAAGCATTTTCTGCAGGAGCTTTGGGATCACAGCGTCGCTATGTCTGTGGCAACCAGCGGACCCCGGGAAAACGTCGATTTCGTGCTGGACGGTCTTCGCATCCGATCGTTTTTCCGAGGCGCCGTGACCGGCGCTGAGGTCTCCCAAGGGAAGCCCCACCCGGAGGTCTTTCTGAAGGCGGCCGAACTGCTCCAGGTCGATCCCTCCCGATGCCTCGTTTTCGAGGACACGACTTCAGGCATTGAAGCGGCGCGCAGAGCGGGCTGTCGCTGCATTGCGGTGGCTACAACGCACAGCCGCGAAGAATTGGCAGTTCTCGAACCGGATCGGATTCTGGGAGACTTCAGCGAAATCGGCGCGAAGGAGGCGCTCGCGTTGTGACGCCGTTCGAAGTGAACTCTGAGGCGGCGGGCATTCCGGCGCCCTGAACTCGAGCGGGCGCTCCGACCTGCGCAAGCGAGCGCCTTCGACAGGATCGCCACTGATTAGACGAAACCATGTATCTTTTCGCCTTTGCGTTGGGACTGCTGATCGGAGTTCTGCTGGGGGTGCTTTTTATCCTGTGGCGGGCTGTCCCTCACCTGGAGCGACTCTACGTGTTTCGGCCGTCCCGCGATATCTTCAAGACCCCGGAACATCTGGGCCTCGAGTACGAACAACGCTTTCTGGAAACTCCGGACGGCTGTCGGTTGAGCGGATGGCTCCTATGTCCGCCCAATCCGCTCGGCAGCGTGATCTACTTTCACGGAAATGGCGGCAACCTCGGCATTCTCAACGAGATATTCGCTCTCCTGTACCGGCACGGACTACAGGTCTGGGCGATCGATTATCGTGGATACGGATGGAGCACCGGGACGCCCTCGGAGAAGGGACTTTATGTCGATGCGGAGGCGGCCGTGGAGTACTTTCGGGCCCAATTCCATCGCCCCGAACTGCCTCTGGTCTACTGGGGGAGGTCGTTGGGCAGTTGCGTGGCCGCTTACGCCGCCAGTCGCAGCGCCCCGGACGGACTCGTTCTGGAGTCCGCGTTTCCCGACAAAAAGGCCCTGCTGGAGAATTTCCCTCACCTGAGGCCGTTTCGTCACTTCGCCCGATATCGGTTCGAGACTCGCATGCACCTGAACGGTCACCGTTTTCCGGTCCTCCTGCTACATGGAGACCAGGACCGCACGATTCCGATCGAGCTGGGAGAAAAACTCTTTGAAGGCCTCTCCGGCCCAAAAGATTTTCACCGGGTCAACGGAGCCGGCCACGTCGATCTTCATATGATCGACACGGGCGCCTACATGCGACGAGTCATTCAGTTCATTCAGAACTCAAAGCCGAATCAGGTTCACTGACGCCAGGCCGCGCGCGTATCCAACAGACCCAGCAGCGGGCGGTCAAGAAGCCGGCTCTGCGGTGAATTCCGCAGTCAACCTCGTCGCTCCCCAAACCACATGGACCGCGATCGATTCGCCCCAGGTTTCCAACTCGATGGCCAAGTGCTCAGCCGGCAGGTCGACCTCGGCCAATTGCATAGGAACGACCGCTACGTCCTTATCTTCTTCGCGCCGGGATCCTCGAATGTCGCCGCTGTTGACGATCAACGACCATTTGTCGTCTCCCTCGAACCGCGCCAGCAGCGCGTACTCGCCTGGGGGGATCACGCTGTCTCCGTTCTTCAATTTGACCGAAGTGGTCAAGGTCGTCGGGGCGTCGGCGCCCATCCTCCAGACAAGCCCCGGCTCCACGGCTGCCAGATGCTCCTCACGGAACATGGGCCGGCCGAACTCGATTTCAACCTCGCCGGCGGCCACTGCAGCCTTCGCCGTCCCGCGCAGCTGATCGTGAGCCCAGATCATGCCGGCGAGCATCGAAATGGCAATGGGAAATGCGCAAAACTTTTTCATTCGTATCGTTCTCCTTTCGATCGAATCTAACCCGGATATTCCGAAGAGCGCATCCAAGGAATGGCCTGTGGCCTACGTGTCTGCGTCTCGCAGACTCACGCCATTCAGATTTCGAAGCCAAACCCACCTGAAATCCTACCATACGATGGGGAGGAGGAGACCGCAGGGCCCTCGCCCGGATAATCCACGCGGGTCCTGCTGAGGCGCCGGAAAGCGACGGGCCTGCTCAGGCGGCGTTAAGCGGAACACAGAATTCAGTAGTCAGGAGTCAGGAGTCAGGAGGCTGAAGGGCATCTCGTGATGCGTTTGACCAC
>CAZAEY010000032.1:0-3343 GCA_964484155.1 uncultured Acidobacteriota bacterium | reverse complement strand
AGTCAGGAGTCAGGAGTCAGGAGGCTGAAGGGCATCTCGTGATGCGTTTGACCACCCGGAACCACAAAACTTCGGGACCTGAACCAGGTCTGTCGCGCGCCCTGCAGCAACGCCGCTTTTCGACGCCTCGCGACTGACCCGCGTGAGAAATGCTGGCTAGCCGCGCCGTCGTCGAATCCGAAACGGAGTGCTATGCTTCCAGATGGGGTCGATGAAACATCCTGAAACACGTTACTTTTTTGCCTATGGCACGTTGAAGAGAGGCCAGTCCGCATGCAGCTTGCTGAAGCCCGCAGCCCGATTCATCTGCGCGGGTGTCATGCGCGGAAGACTGTACGATCAAGGGTCCTACCCGCTCGCTCTCGCAGCGACCGGTCCGGACCAGGAGCTTGCGGGTGAAGTGTATGAAATGAGCGACCCGCCGTCGCTTCTGCAGGCGCTCGACCGCTACGAAGGAGCCGGGGTGCACTCCGAGGGAGGCGGGGGTTACTATCGCACGCAGGCAGACGTCTTGGGCGGCGATGGAAAGACCTATCGGGCGTGGGTGTACCTGTTCGCCGGCCGGGTTGGCAGCAGCAGGCGGATTTTCGAGTGGCCTCGCGAAGGCGATGGCCCGGATTGGAGCCCAATCAAAGTGAGGTCCTCGTAAATAGCGCCCGCCGGGGAAATGAAACATACGCCATTCGGAACACTGAAGTTAGAAACATCAAAACCCTTCAGAAAAGGACCCATGATGAACTCTCTTAGAATTCTCCCCTTTCTATTGACGCTTTCTTTCTCTTCCGGTCTCGCTCAACCGTACATCGAAACCGAGCGCAAGGTGGAGCGGTTGCTGGCCGAAATGACTCTGGAGGAAAAGGTCGGCCAGATGACCCAGCTGACCCTGCAGGCCGTTTCGAGTCAGCGGGGAACTTCTGAACAGCCCCACGCGCTGGATCGCGACAAGCTGGAAGAAGCGCTGCTGCAGCACCACGTGGGATCGCTCCTGAATGTCTGGGACATCGCCTTCTCGGTTGACGAGTGGCAGGAGCTGATCACGGCCATTCAGGATGTCGTCATGGAGAAATCGCGGCTGAAGATTCCAGTGATTTACGGCGTCGATTCCGTTCACGGAGCCAATTACACCAGGGAGGCGACCATCTTTCCGCAAAACATCGCACTGGCCGCTACGTGGAATCCCGATCTGGTCCGCGAGACGGCCCGGATTACGGCCCTCGAGACTCGCGCCAGCGGAGTCCCCTGGAATTTCTCGCCGGTGCTCGACATGGGCAGGCAGCCGCTCTGGTCGCGTTTCTTCGAGACTTTTGGAGAGGATGTACACCTGGTTTCCCAAATGGGCGTGGCCGCCGTGGAGGGCTATCAGGGCGACGACGTTTCTTCAGGAGAGCGGGTGGCAGCGACATTGAAGCACTTTTTGGCCTACGGACAGCCTTTGAGCGGGCGGGACCGGACTCCGGCCTGGATTCCGAAACGGTTTCTATACGAATACTCCGTGCCTTCCTTCCGGGCGGCCATTGAAGCGGGCGCTCAAACGATCATGATCAATTCAGGCGAGATCAACGGCATCCCCGTACACGCCAGTCATGAAATCCTCACCGTCCTTTTGCGCCAGGAGCTGGGCTTCGAAGGCGTTGTCGTCACCGACTGGGAGGACATCCTGAAACTCGTCACGATTCATCGGGTGGCGCACGACGAAAGGGAAGCGGTCTATCAGGCTGTCACAGCCGGAATCGATATGAGCATGACCCCTTACAGCCCTTCCTTTGCGACGGTTCTGGCCGATCTGGTTCGGGAGGGCAAGATTCCGGAGTCGCGGATCGACGAGTCGGTGCGTCGAATTCTGAAGTTGAAATACGACTTGGGACTCTTTGACAGTCCGTATCCCGACCCGGCACTGAAAGCTCGCGTGAATTCCGAGGAGTCTCGGGAATTAAGCCTCCGGGCGGCGAAAGAAGCCGTGACGCTTCTGAAGAATGAAAGAGACGTCCTGCCGCTTTCGGAGACCTCACGGCTCTTGGTGACGGGACCGGCGGCCCGTTCGCTTCCCGCCATTTACGGTTCCTGGACCTACACGTGGCAGGGAACCGATCCTGGCGCATACCCAGAGGACGCGGAGGATCTGCTGACGGCCCTGCAGAATCGCTTCGGCCAGGATCGAGTCACGTATCAGGAGGGAGCTTCCTGGACCGAGACGAAGGACCTCGATGCGGTACGAAGAGCCGCGGCCGAATATGATGCGGTGATCGTTTGCGCCGGCGAGCCGGCTTCTACTGAAAAACCGGGGGACATCGTCGACCTGATGATGTCTGAGGCCCAGCTCGATCTGATTCGCGCCGCCGCACAGGGGGGCAAGCCGGTCATCCTGGTGCTGGCGCAGAATCGTCCGCGAATCTTTGAGCCGGTGGAGGAATTGACGGACGCCGTGATCCATCTGTATCAGACGGGCCCTTTTGCCGGCAGGGCTTTGGCTGGCGTGTTGAACGGAGAGGTCAATCCGAGCGGAAAGCTCCCATTCACTTACCCCCGGCATACCGGAGGAATTGTGCTGTACGATCGAAAGTACAGCGAGGATGAAGACGCCTCGCCCGAGGTCATTGGCTACCACCCGCAGTTTGAGTTCGGTCACGGCCTCTCCTACACCGAGTTCGAGTACTCAAACTTGACGCTGGACAGGAGCGAGATCGCGTCCGGCGAATCGGTCGAGGTCGCCGTAAGGGTTCGAAACGCCGGAACCCGAAGCGGCAAGGAGGTGGTCCAACTGTATCTTTCCGACCTGGTGGCATCGGTGACCCCCTCGGTTATGCGCTTGAAGGGTTTTGAAAAGGTGGACTTGGAGCCCGGTCAATCCGTCACAGTGCGCTTCAGCATTGGTCCAGCCGAAATGTCGTTTATCGGGAAGGACAATGCGCCTGTCGTCGAGCCGGGGGAATTTCGCGTCCGGGTTGGGGAATTGGAAGCTTCGTTTCATTTGCGCTGATCCGTTCCAGTCGCACATCAACAACCTCAGGAAAGGAAGATTGCTCATGGGCCTTGTTCAGGTGCGCTCTCACAAGCAGCCATATCACTTGACGATTCGCGCTCGCGCTCACGAGTGGGTCGCCGACGAGCCTCGGGACGCGGGAGGCGGCGACATCGGCCCGACTCCCTACGAACTGCTTCTGTCGGCCCTGGGAAGCTGCACGGCCATCACCGTCCAGATGTACGCGCGTAGGAAGGAGTGGCCGCTGGAATCGGTCGAAGTGGAACTGGAGCACGAACGGGTTCATGCAGAAGACTGCGAGGATTGCGATTCGAAGGAAGGCCAGATATCGGAAATCCGCCTGAAGCTGAAACTGGCCGGCGC
>CAZAEY010000031.1:0-28057 GCA_964484155.1 uncultured Acidobacteriota bacterium | reverse complement strand
CGTTGACAAGCCAAATTCTACTCCTCGCCGCGCCTTGCTCTAGAGCGGCTGGATGGGATATCCTCGGATGGATCGGAAGCGGTCGGGCGACCGTGCTTGAAGGGAGACCATGAACGTCGCAACGAGAGCATTCTGGCAGATGATGAGAAGTCGCGAAAGCGGCTTGCCGCTCTCGTCGGCGCGGGAACGAAGGCGCCGGATGGAGACCCGACCTGCGGGGATCTTTCCGGGAATTGGACATGGAAAGGCCGAGGTTTGCTCCGGACTCGACATCCGTTCCTGAATAGGCTCCTGTTCCTGTTATTCTCCATCGGGCCGGTCCTGGCGGCCGGCGAGCAAGCGGAACCGCCCATACGGCCCACCATTTCGATCCCCAGGGTGGATCGGGCTCCAACCCTGGACGACTTCCTCGACATGAAGCCGAATGCGTCGATGGAGGGTCAGCTCGTCAAGGTCACCGGCTTCACTCAGAGGCTTCCTCGCGACGGCGATCCGGTCAGTCAGCATACGGAAGCCTATCTCGGCTACGACGACCGGAATTTCTACGCAGTCTTCGTTAATTTCGACTCTGAGCCGGATCTGATCCGGGCGCGAATGACGCCGCGAGAGAATTTTCGCGGCGACGACAAGGTCGATCTCTTTATCGATACTTTTCATGACGGTCGCCGCGGGTATGTTTTCACTTCCAATCCCCTTGGAGTGCAAATGGACGGTCGCTGGATGGAGAGCCGTACTGGGGGCAACTTCGACTCATCCTGGGACGCTCTCTGGCATTCCGAAGGGCGGATAACGGATCGCGGGTACCTGATATTGATGGCGGTCCCTTTCAAAAGCCTCCGCTTTCCCCCGGGGCAGGACCAGAGGTGGGGCATCGTCATGATTCGTTGGATTACCCGGAACAATGAGTCTTCAACCTGGCCTTGGGTCTCGACTCGTATATCCGGCCGCCTCAACCAGGGAGCGACGCTGACTGGCATCGAGAATATCTCGCCCGGCCGGAGCATCCAGCTGATTCCGTACGGATTTCTTCGCTCTTTCCGAGCTCTGGATGCGCGAGATCCTGCACAGGTGGTTTTTACCGAGAAAAATGCCGAACCTGACGGCGGACTGGACGCCAAGTTCGTCATTCGAAACCAGTTCGCCCTCGACGCGGCGGTGAATCCCGACTTCAGCCAGGTTGAATCGGACGAGCCTCAGATAACGGTGAATCAACGCTTTGAAGTCTTTTTCCCGGAAAGACGGCCGTTCTTTCTGGAACATGCCGATTTTTTCGAGACGCCGATCAATCTCTTTTTCAGCCGCCGCATCGCCGATCCGCGGTTCGGGCTTCGATTAACCGGCAAGGAAGGGCCCTATGCGGTTGGGTTGTTGGTTGCCGACGACGAAGCGCCTGGCAAGGCGGTTCTGCCCGAGCATCCCCTCAGCGGTTCTCGAGCGAGAGTCGGGGCCATCAGAGTCAATCGCGACCTGTTTCAAGAAGCGACCGTAGGCGTTTTGTATACCGATCGCGGGCTCCGCGACGGCCACAACCGGGTGGGCGCCGTCGATACTCGATTCAAGCTGAATCCGAACTGGAGCGGCGCAATGCAGGCCGCTGCCAGCTCGACGCGATCCCAGGACGGGACCACCCATTCGGGACCAGCCTATTACGCCGGCCTTAGTCGACAGGGTCGACAATTTTCACAAATGACGGAATACCACGACTTCAGCCCCGGTTTCCGAACCGAGGCCGGATTCGTGACACGGACCGATATCCGCAGCATCAATCACGAGGCGGACTACAGATTTCGACCCGAAGGAGACGTTTTGATTTCATGGGGGCCGTCCGTCGAGGCCCGTGGGATCTGGGACCACAATGGGACAAGGCTGGACTGGGAGGTCGAGACCGGAATGACCTGGGAATTCAATCGGCAGACTAGGTTCGGGTACTCCTGGACTCCCGGTCGGGAACGTTTGCGGCCCGAAGACTCCCCTGCGCTCCCCGAGAGTAGGGACTTCGCCAGGCGGAAGCACGAATGGTTTTTCAACTCGGAGTACTTTTCCAACGTCAATCTGAATGCAGCCTATTCCTTCGGAAGAGAGATCAATCTGGTTCCGGTTCAGGGCGCAAGTCCCGCGCCTGCCGATGCAACGCAGGCCGAGATGGTGCTCACCTTGAGACCCAATCGGCATCTGCGCAACGACAATACTTACATTTTCTCAAGACTCATCGGCAGGGAGTCAGGGGAGAGCATCTTTAACAACCACATCTTCCGGTCGAGATGGAACTGGCAATTCAACCGCGAAATTGCGCTCCGCGTCATCCTGCAGTACGACGCCGTTCTCGTGAATCAGCAGGCGACCAGATTGGCGCCGCGGAAGAATTTAAACGCGGATTTTCTTTTCACTTACCTGATGAACCCCTGGACGGCGCTGTTTGTCGGCTATAACAGCAACTTCAGAAACGTGGCCCTGGTCCCCATCGGCTTTGGGAGCGGCCTCGTGGCGTCTGACGACTTCCTCCACGACTCCCGTCAATTTTTCGTGAAATTCTCCTACCTGATCCAGTTCTGAAATCGGACCGGCCGCTCGACTTCAGACGCGGGAAGAGTGCTGAAAAGCTTCCCGGAGCATGACGATGCTCTCCGGAACGGCAGTCCCTGGGTCGTCATTCCCTTCGAATTCGATGGAAACGTAGCCGTTGTATCCCACTCCGGCCAGGATGCGCGCGATCCGATTGTAGTCGAGCTCCAGGGTGTACCAGCGTCCGCCGCCGTAATAGGTCTTGGCTTGCACGAAAACCGTCGAGGGCGCGATCCTCTCCAACTGATCGTAGGGCTCTTCCAGGAAATTGCCCGTATCCATCAGGACTCCGAAATAGGGATGGTCCTTGAACGGCTCGGCCAGTCGAAGCAATCCGCTGGCGGTGCTGGTCAGGCCCCAATGATTCTCCAGCGCCAGGACCACGCCGCATTCTTCGGCCTTGGGAAGGCATTTTTCGATCGAATCTTTGCACCAGCCGAAAGCGTCGTCCTCGGTGTACCCTTCGATCGGCGGCTCGATTCCTCGATTCGCCATCAACTCGTCAAAGGACTCGGTCGTTCCCCATCGCCCCGAATTCAGTCGAATGCATGGAATGCCCATGTCGTAAGCCATTTCGATGCACCGGATCGTGTGATCGATGTTTTTCTGACGCACCTCCGGATCGGGATCGACGAATCCCTGGTGGATGGAAAGTCCCACCAGAGCGACGCCGTTTAGGAACGCGTTGCGCTTGAGCCGAAGAATGTAATCTCGCTCATCGCTCTCCATCTGACGGTGGAGCACGTCGACGCCCTCCACTCCCAATTCGGCAGCCTTGTCGATCACCGTCTCTACTGAGGCCCTCTCGCCCCGAAACTGCCAGTAGGAATAAGTGGCCAACGCAAGTTTCAGGCGGGGCGCCGGCGGCAAGACCGAGGCCGAGGAGCTTCCGGTCGCCGGGGCGGCGCCCGTGGTCGGAGCGGCGCCGCATGCTGTCGCTGCTCCGGCAAGCGCTCCGGTTGTCAGAAATTTTCGACGATTCAGTGTCATTAAATCTCTCCTTGTCGTTTTCAGCCAGGTTTCAGGAACTGTCGATCTGCGAATTCTAACAGCTTTTACTCCAGATTCCCGCGATTCACAGCCATACGGCCGAGAAGGCCGCTGACCGAAGGTTTGACGGATCCGCAATGGCGGAGGCGTGGACGGCCGACAGGTCCGGCTTGGTGCAATTTTCAAGCCCCGGTCGGATTCCGGTCTCTTTGAGGTCGAAATACGCGCCCCACCGAAAGCCATTGCATGATTACCAGGATCACGCCGATCTTATCGGTGAATCCATGAGGTTCGCCCAGGCGAAGCAGCAAGAACTGAACTGGCAGAATCGCAACCAGGACCGCCAGCCAGATGAAGTTCTTGCGGTTCCAAGAGGGGATCGCCCGCCTGGGTCCTCGACGCGCTTCGTCCCAGATCCACCAGACGGCGGCAGCGGTCGCAAGCCCGAACAGGGTCGGCCCAAACCAGACCAGCGGGATGTCGACGCCCAGCGTATCACCTCGAAACCTGAAGTCCTGCGGATGCTGCAACCCGAGATAAAGGGAGCCGGCCGTCAACAGAAGGAACCAGCCCAAGATCACGGCCCCTGCGGCGAATCGCTCCCTTCTCCAGCCGAGCCGCTGCACCGCGATTCCAAAGGCGGACCCGAGCAGTACGAACCAGTAATCGCCTCCGATGCCGCGGCCGCCAAATTCAAATAGGTTCCATTCGTAGGTCTGACCGTCGAACAGCCCTCGCACGGTCGGGAGCCAGAAGGCAAGCGTCGTGAGTGCCGTCAAATGCAATAGAATGCGGCCAGCCAGCGGTGGAATCCACGAGGAACGGTCGTTCATGCAGGAATCATGAACCATGCGGACGAGGGGTTCAAGAACAAAAAAAGCCGGCTCGATTCGCGGCAAGCTGGAATGGGTTCGGGCGAGCAGCGCGGCGCATGAATCTGGAAACGAAAGCCCCGAGCGGGCTAGACGGCCTGCAGCGAGTGGAGCACCGTTCGGATCGCTTCAAACACCTCGCGGGGCTGCGAGGACTGGAGGCGAATCTTCAACGTTCCGTCCGGAGCGAGCCCCAGTGGCGGCCGACTCTGAACGAGTTCGATCAAGCGCGAAGGGCAAACCGGGGTGTCCTCTCGAAAACGGCAGTATACGGTTGCCGCTTTGCGTTCCATGGAGACGATTTTCAGGTCCTGAGCCAGCAATCGGAGGCGTCCGTATTCAAAAAGGTTCTCCACGGAGCGAGGGCACCTGCCGAAGCGATCGATCACTTCGTCACGAAGGTTCTGCAGGGCCTCCCCGGTGGGCGCCGTAGTTAGCCTCTTGTAAAGCCAGAGTCGCTGGTTGGCGTCGTCGATGTAGTGTTCCGGGATCTGAATCTCCAGTTTGAGATCCATCCGCGTTGCAACTCTTTCCGGCAACCCGCCGCCCTTGAGCTCTTCGACGGTCTGCTCGAGGAGCTTGAGGTACATTTCAAATCCGACGGCGTTGATGTGGCCGTGCTGCTCCCCTCCCAGGAGGTTTCCGGCGCCTCTGATTTCCAGATCCATCGCTGCCAGGCGAAAGCCGGAACCGAGGTCGCTGAACTCCTTGATTGCCGCAAGCCGCTTGCGGGCTTCGGCTCCGAGGACTTCTTCCGCCGGAACGAGCAGATAGGCGTATGCCCTCCGATAGGATCGCCCGACTCTTCCCCTCAACTGATAAAGCTGAGACAGGCCGAACCGGTCGGCTTGATTTACGATCAGCGTATTGGCCCGCGGGATGTCCAGGCCGTTCTCAATAATCGTGGTGCACACCAGGACATCGAAACGGTAGTCGAGAAAGTCGAGCATGACTTTTTCGAGGTCGGCTTCCGGCATCTGACCGTGAGCGGCGGCGACCCTCGCTTCCGGAAGGATCTCCTGAATCATGCGAGCCATCGAATAGATGGTTTCCACCTTATTATGAACGAAAAACACCTGCCCCTGACGCCTCATCTCCAAATCGACGGCGCTCCGGATGATGTTTCTGGAGAACTTGACGACTGCGGTCTGAATGGCCAGCCTGTCTTTCGGCGGGGTTTCGATCAGGGACAGGTCGCGAATGCCGATCAGCGACATATTCAATGTTCGCGGGATGGGAGTGGCGGATAGGGTCAGGACGTCCACTTCCGTTTTCAGCTTTTTGAGGCGTTCCTTATGGGCCACTCCAAACCGTTGCTCTTCATCGACGATGATCAAACCGAGATCGTGGAAGCGAACGTCCTTGGACAAAAGGCGATGCGTGCCGATCAGAATATCCGCACGACCTTCGGAGGCTTTTCGGATCGATTCCCGGATCTCGGCTTTGCTGCGGAACCGGCTGACAAACTCGATGCAGACGGGGAAGCCTCGGAAGCGTTCCTGAAAAGTGTTGAAGTGTTGGAATGCCAATACAGTCGTAGGGGCCAGCACCGCCACCTGTTTGTTGTCGGCAATCGCCTTGAAAGCGGCCCGCATTGCCACTTCGGTTTTCCCGTATCCGACGTCGCCGCAGACGAGGCGGTCCATTGGTCTGGACGATTCCATGTCCCGCTTCACGTCCTTGATGGTCGCCCGCTGATCCGGAGTTTCCTGGTATTCGAATGCGGCTTCGAATTCGCGCATCAGTTCGTCGTCTGGCGAAAAAGCGAAGCCGCTTGCGGATTCGCGAGCGGCGTAGAGCTTGAGAAGTCCTTCGGCCAGGTTGCGCATCGACTTCTTGATTCGCGTTCGCGTTTTTTCCCAGGAAGCGCCGCCCAGCCGGTCGATTCGAGGCGCCGCCAAGCCGGCGCCGGAGTATTTCTGTACCAGATCGAGGCGGTCCACCGGGACGTAGAGCCTGGCCTCATCGCGAAAAATCAGAAGCACGAACTCGCGGAGATCCTTTTCCACGCCGATTTTCTTCAGCCCGCCGTACTTCGCGATCCCGTGTTCTACATGGACCACGAAATCCCCTTTTTTCAGATCTCGAAAGGTGGAGACGAAGCGATCGGCTCCTTCGCCCGACCGCGTTCTTCGGGGCGGGACGCTTCGCTGGCGGGCCTCCCCCAGTACATCTTCTTCGGTCAGGACGTGCAGTCGCAGTTCGGGCCAATAGAACCCCTCTCCAATGTCTCCAATTGCGACGGCGCGGGGATAACGGAGGGCGGAAGAGAACCCCTCGTCGCGACTCCAGTGAAGCATTACGTCGTATTCGCGGAAAATATCGACGACTCGCTCGGCCATTCCACGGCTGGGGATGGCGAATACTGCTCGTTCGCCTCGTTTCTCCCAGTTCTTCATATCGTCCAGGAGCTGTTGGACTCGGCCTCGGTAGCGCTTTTCGGTGCGGATATCGATGCGCGTTTCCGCGGCGCTGTCCGTTGCCAGTTCTTCGAGGCGAAAGGCGCCTAGGTTCGTCAAGACTGAGTCGAGCCAGGAGCTTGAGTGGAAGAGCTTGTCGGGCGGAAGGGCCAGAATTCCCTCAAGACTGCAGTCCTGGAAGCGGTTCCACAGAGATTCCTCGGCCTTTACTGCATCTTCCAGCATGGCCCGGCAGTTGGGGGCGATCAGCAAGCGCCCCGCAGGACCCAGGCAATCGAAAAGCGATGATTCGGTTTCGACCACCAACGGGAAAAGGTATTCGAACCCGTTGAATAGCTCGCCGTTCTCAGTGAACTGCCGCTTCTCCATCAGCGACTCGGCGAACCGGGTTTCTTTCCAGTATTCGGGCGCGGCTTCGTGCCACCGGCGAATCTCCGCTTCTGTGACAGCCATCTCGCGCATTGGTACAATGTCGCACCGGACGGCCAAGCGCGTGGAGCGCTGGCTGGAAGGCTCGAATTCGCGCACCGATTCAACTTCGTCTCCAAAGAATTCGATGCGCACCGGATTGGGGTGGGCCGGCGAGTAAAGATCGACGATGCCTCCCCGAAACGAGAACTCCCCGATTTCACTGACGGGGTCTTCACGCACGTAACCCATCGAGCGCAGAGTTGAGATCAGGTGATCCCTGGGCATGAAGGATCCGGCTTCCAGGTGAACGCATCGACTAAGAAACAATTGCGGCGCAGGCAATCGACTGAGCACCGATGCCGGCGTGGTGACCAGAATCCCTTCAAATCCCTGCAACAGATTCCACAACGCCGCGGCACGACGCTCCGCAATCTCAGGATGGGGGGAGAGTTCCCGATAGGGGTCCGCTTCGACTCCCGGGATTACAAGCACCGCTTTCGGATCCGACAGAAAAACCCGCAGGAGCCGTGCGGTTTCCTCGGCCTCCCGATTGTTCCCGCAGAGCCACACCTGTCCCGTCCGGCGGCTCTCAAACAGGGCCGCGAACAAAAAGGCCGCCGGAGGATTTCGGAGGCCCTCGATCACACCTCCCTCGGAAGGCAGCTTCGAAGCGATGGCTTCCGCGATCTGATCCTTATCCGGAAATTCCGGATGAGCCTTCGGAGTTTCGAATTCTGTCGATGATTCGGGTGGTGGAGTAACCTTCTTCAAATCCGATCGCCAAGACCTTTCCGCCGTACTCTTCCACAAAGCCCTTCCCTACGATTTGGTCCACTGACCAGTCTCCTCCTTTGACCAGAATATCGGGCCGCAACGTTTCAATCGTTTCCAGAGGCGTGTCTTCCCGGAATACTGTGACGAAGTCAACGCATTCCAGCGCAGCCAAGACTTCGGCGCGATCCAGCTCTCCCAAAACGGGACGCTCCTTACCCTTGACTCGACGGACGGAATCATCGCTGTTGAGGGCGACCACAAGGATGTCTCCCAATTCGGCCGCTCGAGTCAAATATCGAATGTGACCCGGATGAAGAAGATCGAAGCAGCCGTTTGTAAACACCGTAGTGCGGCCCTCTTTCCTCAATGCCTCAAGACGCCGGGAAAGCTCCTGTCGAGAAAGGACTTTTTCTTCGTACGTTCGCTTCTGCACAGTCGTAAAATGCCGAAAGCGCCATTGTAACAGGAGGGGGAGGTTTCGCAGGCGCCCGATTGCTCGACCGGGTCAATCAGGCTTCTGGGTGATCCGGACGGAGTCAGGGCGCAGTTCCTGTATCCGGAGGTGGAAACGCAACTCTTCGGGCATGACCACCTGCGGCGCGACTTCGTCTCCGACCTCCACCGTGGAAAGCAACCATGCCGGGATCACAACGCGTATCAGAGAAGCGTCGATCTGCCCTTCGAACGAGAGCGGAACAGTGCCGATCACCTCTACGGACCGGGGATTCGTTTCGATTCGAACGTTGGCTTCCGTTGCCGTGACGTTGATCCGGCCCAGCGCCACAGATCTGCGCTCTTCCTCGATCAATACCAGAACGTCGACGAAATCCGCCGTTTCAATCCGCAGGCGCGCGTCTTCTAAATCGAGATACACATTTTCGGTGAAAGATTGAGCGCGGCCCCCGACGTTTATCGTTTCGGTTTCGACCATCGTGATCTTCTCCAGCCGCGACTCCGGACCGCTGACCACTACCTCCGAAGGCGCTGTGCGCACTTCAGCCAGTTGAAATCCGGTGGCTGGCTGGCCGATGATCTCAGGTTTTACCTGCACAATTTTACGCCGAGTCCGCTCCAGGTTCAGCCGGATGCGGGCCGGTTCAACCTTGTCGATCTCGACGCCGTATGGAACATTGCGAATGCTTCGCGGCGTCAGCGGGACCACTTCGACTCCCGGTTCGACGCCGCTCAAATCGATGATTGCTGCCAGCCGGGTCTCATCCATCTGCACAGACCCTCGCTTCTTGATGACGACGTCCACCTGCCGAGTAAAATCATTGGAAATCTCCAGATCTGCAGGATTGTTGATGAACTCGATCGGAATGGAGATCGTCCTCTGCACGGTCTGCTGTCCGGCGATCTGAAACCAGAGCAAAAATGCAAGCAGGAAAGATAGCGCCTTCAAGCCTGGATTTTCGAGAAAGAATTGCTTCAAGCGCTTCATACGGCCTTCTGACGCTGCTGCTCTCCGCTTTTCACCTTCGGTTCTTGGGCGCGGTCGAGAGGATTGTCGTCCGGTTCCCGATCGATCTTCTGCAGCAGCTTCAGAAGCCTCGGTCCGTCAAGGTTGCGGCTGATTTCCCCTCTATAAACAGCTGAAATGTTTCCCGTCTCCTCCGAAATGACGACTGCCACCGCGTCGGTTTCCTCCGTGATTCCGATGGCCGCCCGATGCCGGGTTCCCAGCTCCTTACTCAAATAAGGGTCCAGCGTCAGCGGCAGGAAGCATCCGGCAGCAGCCGCGCGCTCATCCTGAATGATGACGGCGCCGTCGTGAAGCGGACTGGCAGGATTGAAAATCGTAACGAGGATGTCGTAGGTCAGGTAAGCGTCCAGCTTGATCCCGCTCTCTATATAGTTTTTCAACCCGATTTCTCTTTCCACGACAATCAAGCCGCCGATTTTCTGGCTCGACAGAGTTGTGGCGGCCAGGACGACTTCCTCATAGACCTTTCTGCCGGCGGGCATGCTGAAGCGGCGAAAAAATCGACCGCGGCCCAGTTCGGCCAGCCCCCGGCGGAGCTCAGACTGGAAGATGACGATCAAAGCAAAAACGAAATAGGTAAAAAAGTTGGCGAGCAGCCATTCAACGGTCCTCAGTTCCAAAAGGCGGGTCAGGTAGTAGAAAAAGACCAGGGCGGTGATGCCCATAGTCATTTGCCATCCGCGAGTCCCTTTGATCACGAGCAGAAATTGATAGAACAAGATCGTGATCACGACGACCTCGATCAGGTCGCGAATGCCGGGAGTGGAGAAGGCTGCAAACCATTCTGTCATGATCGTATCGCTTCTTCATTCAGTATCGCATCGGTCAAACGCACGGCCTGTTGAACTTCGAAAACATCGTGCACGCGAACCAGGTGGGCCCCATTGATAACGGCGGCAACCGTCGAGGCGATCGTGCCTGGAATTCGATCCTCCACAGGCGTCTCCAGAACGTGTCCGATGAAACTCTTTCTGGAGGTTCCGACCATTAGAGGAAAACCGAGGCACTGAAATCGATTCAAACGATGCAGGATCCTCAGATTGTCCTCCGGAGTCTTTCCAAAACCAATCCCCGGATCCAAGATGATCCTGTCGCGGGCGATTCCGGCCGCTTCGGCCCGCCGCACGGCCAACACAAACTCCGTATCCACATCCTTCAAGATGTCCTTGCTGGGCGGCAGTTGCTGCATTGTTTGCGGATTTCCTCTCATGTGCATCAATACTACGCCGACCTGACTGAGAGATACGACCTCCGCCATGCGGGCATCGAAGCGAAGAGAGCTGATGTCGTTGATGATTTCAGCGCCTGCGCGAACGGCTGCCTCCGCCACCTCTGACTTACAGGTGTCGACGGAAAGAGGAACGTCCGAGGCTTTCCGGATTCCCTCAATCACAGGCAGCACCCGATCGAGTTCCTCCTGTGCCGGCACAACGCGGGCCCCGGGCCGGGAAGATTCCCCTCCGATATCGAGCGCATCTGCTCCCTGTCGGACCAGGACAAGGCCGTGTTCGACAGCCGCATCAGCCTCAAGAAACCGCCCTCCGTCAGAAAAGGAATCGGGAGTCACGTTGACGACGCCCATGATTAGCGTCCTTACCCCCAGTTCGAACTTCCGGTCTTTCGCTCTGAAGAGTAGGCGCCGCCGCATCACCTGTTCGCGTCCCTGACAGATCCGCCCGCGCTCGCCCGGAGCGGATTCCTTGAATTAGAGTCGCCGTTCGACAAAAAAAGCGGAGTCGGTCCCGCGGACCCCCTCCGCTTCTGGAGGACCTGCCAAAAAAAGCAGGTCCGAATTCTCGAAAACCTTGCAGATGCGGATATCTCCGCCGCGCGGATCAGGCCGTTGCCGGCCGCTCATTCGGATTCACGAGCGGAGAAACGGCCTTGTCTTCATCTTCCTTCTTCCGAGGCTTCCGCTGCGGAGTATCCGACGGCGTCCCTTCGATGGGCTCGCGCCGAATCTTTTCGCCGCGAATCACTTGTTCGATTTCGTGGAAATCCAGAGTTTCGAATTCCAATAGCGCTTCCGCCAACCGTACCAGGGCCTCGCGGTGCTCCTCCAAAATGTCCTTGGCCCGCTTGTAGCCCTCCAGTCCGATTCGCTTCACTTCCCGATCGATCTTGATGGCCGTATCCTCGCTGTAATCCTGATGCTGAGCGATTTCTCGGCCCAGAAAAATCTGTTCCTCTTTCTTGCCAAACGTCAGAGGGCCCATCTCCTCACTCATGCCCCATTCGCAGACCATCTTTCGGGCCAGATTGGTGACGCGCTCCAAATCGTTGGATGCTCCGGTCGTCATCGTATTCAGAAACATTTCCTCGGCGATGCGCCCCGCCAGCAAGATGGCGATCTGAGCTTCCATGTATTCGCGGTTGTAGTTGTACTTGTCCTCTTCGGGAAGCTGCATGGTCAGGCCCAAGGCGCGGCCCCGTGGAATGATGGTGACCTTGTGCAGCGGATCCGATTCGGGCAGCATGAAGGCCACCAGGGCGTGACCGGCTTCGTGGTAGGCGGTGTTTCGCTTTTCCTTTTCATTGAGGGCCATCGACTTGCGCTCCTTGCCCATCAACACCTTGTCTTTGGCTTCCTCGAAATCGTGCATGGCCACGGCCTTGCGGTTTTGGCCGGCTGCGATCAACGCCGCCTCGTTGACCATATTGGCCAATTGCGCGCCGGAAAAGCCGGGAGTGCCCCTGGCGAGAATCGAGATGTCTACATCATCGGATAGGGGAATGCGCCGAGTGTGGACCTTCAGAATTCCCTCGCGGCCCTTGATGTCGGGTAGCGAAACCACCACCTGGCGGTCGAATCGTCCCGGTCGCAGCAGCGCCGGATCCAGCACGTCGGGTCGGTTGGTCGCGGCGATCAGAATGACCCCTTCATTCGATTCGAAACCGTCCATTTCCACTAGCAGCTGGTTTAGAGTCTGTTCCCGCTCATCATGGCCGCCCCCCAGGCCGGCGCCCCGGTGTCTTCCCACGGCGTCGATTTCGTCGATGAAAATGATGCAGGGGGCGTTTTTCTTTCCCTGCTCGAAAAGGTCGCGTACCCTGCTTGCGCCCACGCCCACAAACATTTCCACGAAGTCGGAGCCGCTGATGCTGAAAAAGGGCACGTTGGCTTCGCCTGCAATGGCGCGGGCCAGCAGCGTCTTGCCCGTCCCGGGAGGACCCATCAGCAAAACGCCCTTGGGAATGCGGCCTCCCAGCTTCTGAAACTTCTGAGGCTCCTTGAGAAACTCTACGATCTCCTGCAGCTCCTCCTTCGCCTCTTCGATGCCGGCGACGTCCTTGAACGTGACTTTCTTCTGCTGGTTCGTGGACAGCTTGGCGCGGCTCTTTCCAAAGGAGAGCGCCTTGTTTCCCCCTGTCTGCATCTGGCGGATCAGAAAGATCCAGAGCCCTATGATCAACAGGATTGGGAACCAGGAGCTCATCAGCATGTAAACCCAGCCGCCTTCATCATCGGGATTGATCTTGACGATGACCCCCTGATCGATCAGGAGGTTGGCGACCGTTTCTTCGGCCCCTTTGGGAACGAAAACCTTGAAATTCGTTTCGCTGCCGTTGCGAATGTAAAAACCCTCGACCAGATTCCCGGTCACCGTCACCGGATCCTGCTCGCTGCTTCTAATCAGGTTGGATTCAACCAACTCCGCAAATCGCGTATACGTCAGCTCGTCGACCGTGCCCGTGCGAACGGTGTTTAAAAAATTCACCAGCACGACCACCGCCACGACAATGACGATCCACAGAAACACATTCTTTGCGGTCGTATTCAAAATCTAAACCTCCAGGCTATACGCCAAGATCCAATTATAAGCAATGCTGAGCAAATTCACCAGCCAAGAATAGGGTTGGCTATCGCGGCCGAATCGGCGCTCATTTTCTCTGCGCACCATATATTAGAAGCAAATTGCTATGAAAAAGTTTCGGTCTCGACCTCCAGCAGGACCCCTTCCGCCTCCTCAGGTCCGCTCTGGATGGACGGATGCGGGGGGAAATCTTCGACCCATCGAATGACGCCCTCCGATTCCAGAATCAGCAGCCGATCGCGTTCCAGTCGAGGGATGCGGGCCTCTATCAGCAATTTCTTCAGCGACTTGGCGGGGCGGCCTGTACCCGGCTGAAAGCGATCGCCCGGCCTCCGATTCCGGATCTTTGCCCGCTCCGGCATCGCCTTTAGAAAGTTGCGCCGATCGCTTTCCGCAGGGATTTCCGCGATCCGGGCGCGGATCGATTTCCCGACCTCAGGAATTCGCAGGTCCCCCCCGTCCCAGCGGTAGGCGAATACGGGGATTCGAGCGAGTTCGGCCCTGAAAAAAGTCAAATTCTCGAACTCGCGCATCACGTGAATTTCCGAAGGCAGATGAATCCGTCGGCCGCTGGCGCCGACCGCCAGTTCCAGGGAGCGTAGAATGTGCGCGAGAGTGATCTCGAACAAGTCTCCCTTGACCGATCGGATCGCCCGCCGGACCATTTGCAGTTTGACGGCCCGGGGAGCCTCCTGCAAGATGGCGATGGGCAGCGAAGTCTTTGGGCCCGGCCGCGTCGGGAGCCTCCGCTCCGCCTCTTCCTCCAGGAAATTCTCGATGTCGCCCATCAGGCCGGCCGTGCGGGCCAGAGCGTCCATCGCACCCGGATTCAGGCGCTTCTGAAGCTGCGGGATCAGTTGGGCGCGGACCCAATTGCGATCTCTTTCCAGATTCAGGTTTGAGGGATCCGTACGAAAATTCTGCCCGATTCGATCCAGGTAGGCGAGAATTTCGCTGCGAGGGACCGAAAGCAGCGGCCGCAGCACCCGAACCGGCGGACCGAAGGCCCGGGCTCGTCGTTCGGCGTGGATTCCCGACAAACCGGAAGGCCCCGCTCCGCGAAAAAGCTTCATGAGAAAGGTTTCGACTTGGTCGTTCAAGGTGTGCCCGGTGAGAATCGCCGCGCCTTCCTCCGCCGCACAGTCCGTTAGAAAGTCGTAGCGATGGCGCCGTAGCGCCGCTGCCAGATTGGCGTCCGGCTTTTCGTCCAGCCGCTTGACGTGGAGCGGAACCCCCAGTCCTTCGCATAATAGAGCGACGAAGCGTTCGTCTTGATCCGACTCGCCGGCGCGAATGCCGTGGTTGAAGTGGGCTGCCAGCAGGCGAAAGGTGAGCTTCTCCCGCAGCGACGCCAGCAGACGCAGAAGCGCCACCGAGTCGGGACCCCCGGAAACCGCCGCCAGGAGAGTCGATCGCGGGCGGTGCAGTCCGCGCTGGCGCAGGAATTCCCAAACCATGCTCTCCAATCTGGGGGCTTCCTGGGAATCTTCCTTGCGGTATTCAGTCAATGGGACTACAGATTCAGTGTGGAACGGTGTTTAAAACTCTATTCTCCTTGACGGATCGACGACTTGCGGATATCATCTTACCCTTGTTTCTTATCAAGAGTGGTGGAGGGATCGGGCCCCCGGATGCCACAGCAACCAGTCGGTGACGACCAGGTGCTAAGTCCCGCAGTCTTCCGGATTGAAGGCTGATAGATAAGGTTCTCTCCTTTTCTTGTCTTTCCTTCCCGGACTGTCCGAGCGCCCGTTTTGCCTTGCGCCGTCGCCAGGATCAGGCGATTTGGATTCGGACGAGCCGCAAACTCGTCCAGGTGGAGACTCGAATGTCATATTTCCGTTCCTTGAAGTGTCGCGTCTGCAGTGAAGAATTCGCTCCGAAAACTCAATTTGTCTGCCTCAATTGCTTCGGCCCGCTGGAAGTATCATACGACTACGATTCAATCCGACGGGAGGTTTCCAGAGAAGTCGTTTCACAACGCCCCTTGAATCTATGGCGATATCGAGAGCTGCTTCCGATCGCGGGAGAACCGATCGCGGGCGACCATAGCGGGTGGACGCCTTTGATCCATGCCGAGAATCTGGGCCGCCGCCTCGGCCTGAACAGGCTCTACATTAAAGACGACTCCTCAAACTATCCCACCCTTTCCTACAAGGACCGAGTCGTTTCGGTGGCTTTGAGCAGAGGACGGGAACTGGGCTACTCGACCTTCGCCTGCGCTTCAACGGGCAACCTCGGAAACGCGGTTTCGGCTCATTGCGCTCGCATCGGCGCTCCCTGCATCATCTTCGTTCCCAGCGACATTGAAAGGGCCAAGATCATCGGATCTCTGGTTTTCGGCCCCCGCGTCATCGCTCTGGAAGGAACCTATGACGATGTCAACCGCCTTTGCAGCGAGATCGGAGACGAATACGGCTGGGGATTCGTCAACGTCAATTTGCGGCCTTATTACACGGAGGGCGCCAAAACGATCGGCTTTGAAATCGCCGAGCAGATGGACTGGCGTCTGCCCGATCATGTGGTGCTGCCGACGGCCGGCGGGACGCTCCTCCCCAAGGCCTTCAAGGCCTTTCAGGAGTTGCGGATTCTGGGCTGGGCGGAGGGGAGCTGTCGTTTTCACACCGCCCAGGCCGAAGGCTGCGCACCCGTCGTCCGGGCTCTGCATCAGGGACGTGAGAATTTCGATCCGGTCAAACCCAACACCATCGCCAAATCGATCGCCATCGGGAATCCGGCCGACGGGCAAACCGTGCTGCAGGCAGTTCGAGAATCGGGCGGTTGGGGAGAGACGGCCTCCGATCCGGAAATTCTGTCCGCCATCAGACTGTTGGCCGAAACGGAAGGAATCTTTACGGAACCTGCGGGCGGGACGACGCTAGCCGTGGCCATCAAGCTGATCGAGCAGGGGAGAATCGAAAAGGATAGCCTACTGGTGGTTGGAATTACCGGCAACGGCTACAAGGCCGCGGATGCTCTGGAAAACGAAGTGGCTGTCAGCGCGCATCTGCGTCCCAACCTCCGCATCTTCCAACAATGGTACAGTGAAGCGGGTGCAGTCGACGCTCCCGCTCGAAGCGCGGTCGGCGGCTGACACCGAATCCAAAAGCGACCCCTGAAGGCGCCCCCCCGGTCGCGCTCCGGGCGCCGGGCCTGCGGCTTAAAACGATTCGCGATGAACGGAACTCCCGCTCTCGCCGCCGGTCCGTTCATTGAAGAAACCAGGCTAATTTCGGTATCATTTGCACTTCTCGCAGCATACCTGCGATAACCTGAGGCGGTGTAGCTCAGATGGTCAGAGCAGGCGGCTCATATCCGCCGAGTCGGGGGTTCGAGTCCCTCCACCGCCATTTTCTTTTCTGCAATCGCATATGGAAGCCCGGAACGGAAAAAGGAGCGAGGCACTCTTTCGGAGGGCAAGTCGCTGCATGCCCGGAGGAGTCAACAGTCCGGTGCGCGCCTTCCGGTCGGTCGGAGGAGGTCCGCGCTTTATCGCATCCGCTTCCGACTGCAGACTGATTGACGTCGACGGGCGGGAATACATCGATTACGTCGGATCCTTCGGGCCCATGATTCTCGGACACGCCCATCCGCAGGTGGTTGCGGCCATTTGCGATGCGGCGAGCCGCGGGTCCAGCTACGGAGCGCCCACGGAAGCCGAGGTGCAACTCGCCGAGCTCATCTGCCATCTGGTTCCGAGCCTGGAAAGCGTGCGCCTGGTCAACTCCGGCACAGAGGCTACCATGAGCGCCCTGAGGCTGGCTCGAGCCTTTACAGGACGCCCGATGTTTATCAAGTTCGACGGCTGTTACCATGGGCACAGCGACGCCTTTCTGGTTCAGGCCGGTTCCGGAGTGGCTACGCTCAATCTGCCCGACAGTCCGGGAGTCCCTCCTGAGTTTACGGCCCATACCATCAGCCTTCCATATCAGGACCTGAATGCGGTCAGCCGGGCTTTTGAGAAATTTTCCGGCAAAATCGCCGCCGTATTCTTGGAACCGGTCGGCGGAAACATGGGCGTGGTGGCGCCCGAGAGGTCATTTCTGACGAAACTGTTCGAGTTGGCCGAAGCCGACGGAGCCCTTGTCGTTTTCGACGAAGTGATGACCGGATTCAGGCTGGCGAAAGGGGGAGCGCAGGAACTGTTCGGGCTGCGTCCCCATCTGACCTGCCTGGGGAAAATCGTCGGAGGAGGCCTGCCCATCGGCGCTTTCGGCGGGCGAAAGGAGATTATGGCGCAGCTTGCCCCGGAGGGGCCCGTCTATCAGGCCGGCACTCTCTCCGGAAATCCGATTGCCGTCTCCGCCGGCCTGGCCACGCTTCGAGCGCTGATCGAAATGGATCCTTACGAGCGGCTTGAAAAGGTTACAGCAGATCTGGCTGAAGGGTTACGGGGGGCCGCCGCGGCCAACGGCGTGCCGGTTCAGGTCCAGACCTGCGGTTCCATGTTCACCGTCTTCTTCACCGATGAGGCGGTCCTTGATTTCGCCTCCGCCAAAAAATGCGACACGCGGCAATTCAGCCGGTTTTTCCACGGAATGCTGGATCGGGGCGTCTACCTGGCACCGTCGCAGTTTGAAGCCTGTTTCGTCTCAACGGCGCACGATTCGGAAGCGGTGGGCCGGACGATTCGCGCCGCCCAGGAGACTTTCACCACAGGCTGCTAAGCGCCATAGATCTGCAATTTCGAAAGCAAGCAGCGGCGGTCACACTTTAAGATGATTGAAAATCCGGCGAACCCCTGCCGCCCTAAAGGTTTGGGCGGCGCGGGCCTGGCCTCGACTGTGCAACGACCTGCGGGGCGAGACGGGTCTCAGTCGGCTAGCGGAGAAGCGCCGTTCGAATTCGACTGGCTATTGCAAACCGTCAGAATCTCTTCGACTTGCTCGAGAGCCTCATCGAATTCCTGGCGGCGGACGGTTGCGATCTCCGAGACCACCAACTGTCGAGCCCGATCGAACATCTTCTTTTCTCGAAAAGAAAGGCTCTTTCGGAAACTCAAGAGAAACAGATTCTTCAAGACTCGGGCAACCTCGCAAACCTCTCCCGAATTCATTTTCTCGAGGTTGAGCTTGTAGCGAGTTTTCCAGTCCGGATCAGGCTCCGATCCTTCGCTGGCCAGGATTTCGAAAAGGCTTTCCACCTGCGCTTCAGAGCAAAGCTTTCTCATGCCCACATTGTTCACATTCGCCACCGGAACCATCACTGTCGATTGAGAAGAAACCAGCTCGACCAGATAGAAGTTTTGATCCTGCCCCCCAACGCAGCGTGAGCAGACTCCCCGGATTTCTCCAACCCCTTGGTTCGGGTAGATGACTTTGTCCCCAACTTGAAACCCCATGAAACCTCCCTGAAGTGAAATCAGAAACGGCGGACTTCCAGAATACCTGAAGATGGGCTGTAATGTCAATAAGTACGCGTGTTTCCGGAATGTCGAGGGAATTAAGGACGCGTGGAGCGCGGCCGGAGGCAAAAAAGCCCCAAGCGATGACTGTGAATCACCCGGCAACAGCGAAAGCGAAGTTTCCGCTGCGCTTCTGTCGGATTGCTCCAGACAAAAGCTTCGCCGTTTCAGGATCGAACCCGAAGGCTCGAACCTGATCGGAAACTCTACATCGGACCCTTTTCCCCCGAAACTTGAATCTCCGCTCAATTCCCGGTTGCCTGCAATGCAGGCTTAAAGTCCGCTGCCGATGAAAGCCGAAACTGACATCTGGCGAGTTCCCATCGGCGGTCACACTCACCTCTTGGGACCGAGGCGAATTTTCTAACGGACGTTCGAGAAAAGCAAGAATTTATTGAGCCCCGTTTCCTTTGCCTCAGAAGTGTGCAGACTCCGAATCCGAGGCGCCTTCCGCCAAATGGTCAGTCTGCCGGAAATCCTGAAAGGAATGCCGATCCGTGGATTTTCACATTCTGTGGAAAATATTTTTCCGGTCCCGTTCGGCCTTTGATTGGCCAGGTGGAGATTTGACCGATTTAAGCGGTTTTTGCAGAGGCGCGGGAAGCAGTCTCAAGGGCTGGTCCGAGCGCCATCCTTCCGAATCCAACGGGATCGGCCGATGGAGGGAACAATCTTTGCGCGAGGACATCGTTTCTACGGCGCGACCGGAGGTGAGGATCGGAAGTATTCAGGCTCCGGCTTTCCGCTTCCGTGCCGGAACTTTTTCCCTTTAGCTGACAGATATTAGGAACGTAATCCGGCCGTCGGCGTATGAAGGACAAAGACTGGTATCATGGAATTCAGGACTTCCGCCAGGACGGATGATCGCCAGCAACATGAGTCAGCCTTGACGGGTCATTCGGGCCGGAGACCGGAGAAAGGACGAGCTGCAAGCCGCGATTCATGTCGGAGATTTTTTCGTACTTCTTCAAATTCACGCCGTTTCACTTCCGGGAGGGCGATTTCTTTTTCCAGGCTCCTTTTCCGCTGTGGGCGTGGGTGGTCGGAGGGGGCGCCGTCGGCGCGGCGCTCGTTTTCGCCTATCGCGCTCATTTCCGGCAGTTGGGCGTTCGGCCCGCCTTGTCTTTCTTGATCCTTCGCCTCGGGTTGCTGATGACGCTTGCGTTCGTTCTGATGGAGCCTGCGCTCCGCATGCAGTCAGTCGTTCCCAAGCAGAATCTGCTGGCTATCGTGCTGGACAATTCTGAGAGCCTCTCTCTATTGGAGGAAGGCCGTTCGCGCGGCCGCGCGGTTTCGGAAGCGTTCGCGTCAGATTCGCCCTTGGTGGGCCGCCTCGATCAGTTGTTTCATCTGCGCTTCACCGCCTTCGACTCGCAGGCCCGGAGAGTCGAAGGCGGTGAAGCCCTTGATTTTTCGGGCGATCAAACCAACCTCGCTGCGGGCCTTCGGCGGACTTTGTCCGAGACCAGCAACCTGCCGCTGGGTGGAGTGGTGCTGGTTACGGACGGTTCCGATAACAGCCACTCCGACACTTCTGCGGTCATTGAAGAATTTAAGACGCGGGGGGTTCCGATCCACACGGTGGGAGCTGGAAGGGAGCGGCCGGTCTCCGACGTCGAATTGGTGCAGGTGAGTCTTCCCGACGCCCTTTTGCCGGACACAGCGGCCCTTGCGCGCGTCACTCTGCGCCAGCACGGCTTCGCAGGGGGTCGCGGACAGATTCAGGTGCGCGAGAGCGGAACTCTGGTTGCGACTCAGGAAGTCTATTTTCCTCCAGGTTCCAATTTGCAGACCGTGGAAGTTCCGATTCGCCCTCAGACCGACGGGGTCAAGGAGTACGAGTTTTATTTGATCCCCCTTTCCGGTGAAGAAAACGAGCGAAACAATCGACGCCGCGCCGTCCTGGAAGTCAGAAATACGCTCCCCCGAATTCTGTACGTGGAAGGGCGTCCTCGATGGGAGTTCAAGTTCATTCGTCAATCAGTAGCCGAAGACGAACATCTTCGCCTGGAAACTCTATTACGTACGGCTTTGAATAAGTTTTATCGCCAGGGCATCGCGGAAGAAACGACGCTGGCCGCAGGGTTTCCGACGACGCGCGAGGACCTGTTCGGGTACAGCGGAATCATTTTCGGGGACGTCGAATCGGGCTTCTTCGAATTCTCCCAACTCGAGATGGTTCGCGATTTTGTTGCAAAAAGGGGCGGGGGATTCCTCATGTCAGGGGGCCGCGCATCTTTTTCCGCCGGCAACTATCAGAACACTCCCATTGAAGAAGTCTTGCCGTTCTGGCTGGAGCCGCCTGAAGCTCAAGGCCGGGTCGAGCCCTTTCGATCGGTCGTCGGGCGGGCCGTACTGACCGACTACGGAGACGTCCATCCCTCCTTTCAGTTGGCGGAAGACGCTTCCGGAATGGAAGCGTGGAAGCAGTTGCCTGCGCTGGCCGACAGGAATCAGGTCGGCTCCCTGAAGCCAGGCGCAGTCGTATTGGCGAACATGCAGATTGGCGGCGAGGAATCCCCGCTGTACGCTTACCACCGATTCGGGCGTGGGATTGGGATGGCCTTTCTGACCGGCAGCAGCTGGAGATGGCAAATGATGTTGCCGGCCGACGATGACTCTCACGAGACTTTCTGGAGGCAGATTCTTCGCTGGCTGGTCAGCACCGCAAAGGACCCGGTATCGGTCGAAACGGGACGCAATCAGTACGCCCGGAATCAGCAGGTGGGAATACGCGCGGAGGTCAGCGACTCCGGATTCGAAAGAGTCAACGATGCGGTGGTGCTGGCTGAGGTGACTTCCGATTCGGGTGAGGTCTGGGAATTGCCCCTGCAGTGGAACGTTCGTGAGGACGGCGTTTATGAGGGAACGTGGACTCCGGCCGCCGACGGCCTCTTTCGGGTTGCCGTTCGAGCCATCAAAGGCTCATCACCCGAAGCCCAGCCGCTTGGAACAGCGCACACTCACGTGATGGTTTCGACCGCCGATCGAGAGTTTTTCGACACCGCTCAGAAGAAGGATTTCCTGGTCAAGATTGCAGAGGACACGGGCGGCCGCTATTACCCTATTGAAGAGGCGTCGAGATTGGCTGACGAGATTCGATACAGCAGCGGACAGATGACGCAAACGGAGGTGCTGCCGCTTTGGGATATGCCAATCCTTTTCTTTCTGATGGTCGGGCTCCTGGTGACGGAATGGATTTCTAGAAAGAGGTTTTTTCCGGTTTGACGATTCTTGGTGACCGAGTGATTTTCAAAGGAGTCCTGATATGGCTCTTGGTGGTTTGCCCTCCGGCTGCGGGATCCGCGCAAGCGATGCAGCCGGGCTCGGCGGACAGTGTCTGCCTGATCGGCACCGGGCTCGGCGGACTTCCCGAGTATGAAGAGAATTTCGAGAAGTGGGCCGACGGCATTGAAGAGATCTGCCGCAACCAGGATCACGCGAAAGTGACTCGTTTGGACGGCCGAACGCTTCGAAAGGACCGATTCTTGAGCGCCTTTGGGGAAATCATCCGGGAGCAGCCCGAGGAAGTGTGGATCTTCCTGATCGGCCACGGAAACCATGATGGACGGGATTACAAGTTCAACATACGCGGGCCTGACATCACCGGGAGGGAGCTGCAGGAGTTTCTGGAGGCGCGGGGCTCTCGAAAAACATTTCTGATCGCTGCGACCAGCGCCAGCGGAGCCCTTCTGGATTCTTCAGGGGGCAGCGGGCAGGTCGTGGTGACGGCAACTCGAAGCGCTGCCGAGCGGCAGCCGCCTCTCTTTATCTCCTTCTTGATCGAAGCCGCGGCCTCCCCGGAAGCCGATTTGAACAAAGACGGCCGCGTTTCGCTGGCCGAGGCGTTTCAGTTCGCCGATCGCAGGATCGCCCAGTGGTTCGAAGAAAGGGGGCGGATTCGAACCGAGCACGCTCAACTGAAGGATGCATCTCCAGCAAACGCGCTGGCCTCATCCGCGTTTCTTTCGCAGCCGCCCGAACAGGCCTACAGAAATCTGGAAGCGCAAGAGCTCGCCCGGCAAAGATCGGTTTTGGAACGGGAAGTGGAGGATCTGCGGCTCCGAAAAGGCGAGTACTCGGAAGGCGAGTACTTCGACCTCCTGGAGAAACTCATGGTTGAGATTTCCGAACTCAGCGAGCGCATCTCTCAGTTGGAGGCCTCGGAATGAAGCTGAAGGGCTGGGTGGCGCTGTTTTGCGCGGTTTCAGGTTGGGGCGGGCTGCGAGCCGAGTCTTCAGCGTGGGTCCAAATGCTGGACCGCGGTCAATATCAGGAACTGAGAAGCGAGTTGGACGGCCTCGCTTCGCCCTCTCCCTTTGAGCTGCGGCTCCGCCTGGAAGTGGCCATTCACTTCGGCGAGGAGGAACGCGCCCGAACTATCGCCCGGAACTTGCTGGCCATGCATCGCTCCGGCGCCTTGTCCTCGGGCGAAGACGCAGCGCAGGCCGCCTACGCGGCCTGGAAGCTCGATCGCTGGGAGGACGCCAATCGCATATTCATCGAAGTTTCCGAGCAATTCGAACCGTCGCTGTCGATGCTGGTCGACTGGGGCCGTCTGTTTCTGGAAAAATACAACGCCGCGGAAGCCGAGGAGATTTTTCAGGAAGCGGTTCAGGCAGGCGCAACGGGCTCGAGGTGGAGTCTTGCGGATGCCTGGGCCGGCATCGCCATGGCCGTGTCCGAGCAGGGTCGACCGGGCGTGTCGGAAGCGATCGAGCGAGCCGAAGCTCTCGATGCGGACAACCTGGCCCTGATTCAGTTCCGGGCGCGGACTCTGCTGGTGGAAGAGAATTGGGACGAAGCGGTTCGCTGGATCGACCGGGGGCTTCGATTGAATCCGACCGGTCTGAACATGTTGAGCCTCAAAGCGGCGGCGCATTATCTGAAGGAAGAGGAACGGGAATTCGAAGACTTGAAAAGCCGAATCCTGCAGACCAATTCCCGCTACGGCGATCTGTTCGAATTGCTGGGCGATCTTTCCGTCTCCACGCGCCGGTTGGAAAGTGCGGTCGACTGGTACGAAGAGGCGCTGCAGCGCAATCCACGCCACTGGAGGGCGCTTGCTTCGAAAGGGATCAATCTTCTGCGGCTGGGAAGAGAGACCGAAGGCCATGCGGCGCTGGAAAGGGCTTACGAGAATGATCCGTTCAACATCTGGACGGTCAATACCCTTCGTCTGATCGACAGCTTCGATCGTTTCGAAAAGATCGACACCGACCGCTTCTCGATTCGACTGCATCAGAAGGAAGCGGAAATCCTTCGCCCTTACGTACAGGAGCTGCTGGATCGAAGCCTGGAGACGCTGGAAGAAAAATACGGCCATCGTGTGGATGGGAAAGTCATTTTCGAAATGTACTCGGACCATGAAGATTTCGCGGTGCGTACTTTGGGATTGCCCGGCTTGGGCGCTCTGGGCGCGACGTTTGGACGCGTGGTGGCCATGGATTCTCCGTCGGCTCGGCCGCGGGGTGCCTTCCACTGGGGATCTACGCTTTGGCACGAGATGGCCCACATCGTTACGCTCTCCCTCAGTGAATCGCAGGTGCCCAGGTGGTTTACCGAAGGCTTGTCGATGATGGAGGAGCGGCTGGTCGCGGACGGCTGGGGGGACGGCCTCAACCCGAACTTCGTCCGCGCTTACCAGCAAGACCGGCTGCTGCCGCTTTCAGATCTGAACTCCGGCTTCATTCGACCCAGGTTCCCGGGACAGGTGGAGTTGAGCTATTTTCAAGCCGGCTGGCTGTGCGAGTTTCTAGTCGAGCGCCATGGGTTTGAAAAGATTCCCGAAATGCTTCGAGCCTACGGCCGAGGCCAGGAATCCGAGGAGGTGTTCCTGGAGGTTCTAGGGGAATCGATGGACTCGATCGATCGCGCTTTTCGTGAAGAGCTTGCTGCCAGACTTGATCCCCTGGCGCCGGCGTTGGCCCCTCATGAGGAAGGCTCCGAGGCCATCAGCGCCCTGGTGCGAAGCGTCGACCCGAATAACTACTACGCCAATCTTTCGAGGGCGCGCGAGTTGATTCGGCAAGAAGCGCTCGAAGAAGCTATTCGCCCGCTGGAAAGGGCGATCGACCTTTTCCCCTACGCCGCTGGACAGGGGAGCCCCTATGAGCTTCTGGCCGACGTTTATCGGCGACTCGATCGCCCTGACCCCCTCTTGGCGACCCTTGAGCGCTGGTGGAAGCGTTCGCCCAAGAGTGCGGAAATGGCAGGGGAGTTGGCCCGAATGCTGGCCGACCGCGACAGGGTGGAAGAGGCGGTCGAAGTATTAAAATATTCCATGTTCGTCGATCCTTTCAGCGAAGAGGCGCATCAACTTCTGGGAAGGCTCCTGTTGGAGTTGGATCGACCGGAGGAGGCCGCAGTGGAATTCCAAGTCCGCCTTGCCATGGAGCCTGTTGATGAGGCGACCGCCCGTTTCGATCTGGCGCAGGCACTGATGGGAAGCGGAGACCGGGAAGGCGCGCGGCGGCAAGTGCTGATGGCTCTGGAAATCGCGCCGCGATTCAGCGACGCCCAGGCGCTCCTGCTGGAGATTGTCCGACAATGAAACCGGGAACCGTTCGATTGATTTTAGCCGCCGCCTTCCTGCTTCTGGCCGGACTGCTCGTTTTCAGCCTCGATGAGGATAGGCCCGCGGTTCAAGAAGACTCGGAATTCACTTTCATCAGAATCCGCTACAACGGTTACATGGGATCCTGGGGACGGATGTGGGGCGGACCGCCGCCTTGGGCTCATGATTACCCCTTGGCGGAACAGAACTTTCTCAAGATCCTCGCCGAATTGACGACGATTAGAGCCCTGCCGGACGCCTACCGAATCCTCGATCTCGACGATCCCGAGATCATGCGCTATCCGCTCCTCTACGTCAGCGAGCCTGGATACTGGAACTGCACGGAGAGGGAGGCCGACAATCTCCGGGAGTACTTCCGCCGAGGCGGGTTCGTCATCTTCGACGACTTCCGGGACGATCCCGGCGAATGGCAGAACTTCACCCGTTGCACTCGCATGGTATTTGACGATCGGCAATGGGAAAGACTGACCGTGGACCATCCCGTGTTCCAGTGCTTCTTTGCCATCGAATCGCTGGATATCACCCCGCCCTATCCGGTTCCTGGACCGCCGACCTTTTACGGACTGTCTGATGAGAACGGCCGCCTTCAGGCGATAGCCAACTTTAACAACGATATTGGAGACTACTGGGAATGGTCGCACACAACCATCTGGCCGATCAGTCTCACCAACGAGGCCTACCGCTTCGGAATTAACTACGTCATTTACGCAATGACCCACTGAGCCCGAGGAACATCAAACATGCAGCAATCGATTGAGCGGAAAGACGAGAGCCTGACGGAACAGATAGAGGCGCTGCTGGAATCGCAGCGAAAAATCGGCGGACAGCTTCGAAAAAAGATCGTAGGGCAGGACGCGGTCATCGAGCAAGTGCTGATTTCCCTGTACGCCGGCGGCCACTCTCTGATCACCGGACTGCCCGGCATGGCCAAGACGCTGCTGGTCAGAACGATAGCCGACACTCTTGGACTCACCTTTCGCAGGATTCAGTTCACGCCGGATCTGATGCCGGCCGACATCACCGGAACCGAAATCATCGAGGAAGACAGGACGACTGGGAAGCGTCAACTGGAGTTCATCCCGGGGCCGATTTTTTCCAATATCGTGCTGGCCGACGAAATCAATCGGACGCCGCCGAAAACGCAGGCGGCGCTGCTGGAGGCGATGGAGGAGAAGCGGGTAACCGTCGGCGGGAAGACCCTGTCCCTGACGCCTCCCTTTTTCGTACTGGCCACGCAGAATCCGATCGAGCTGGAAGGGACCTATCCGCTGCCAGAGGCGCAGCTCGATCGGTTCATGCTGAACATCGTCATCGACTACCTCGGCGAGATCGAGGAAATCGAAGTCGTCAACCTGACCACGGGCGGAGAATCGGCGCCCGTCGATCAGGTGGTTTCAGGAGACGAGATTTTGCGGTTCCAACGGTTGATCAGACAGATTCCGGCCAGCGACGAAGTCGTGCGCTATGCAGTGCGGCTGGTGCGGGCCAGTCGGCCAGGCAAGCCCGACAGCCCCTCTTTCGTCAGCGAGTGGGTCAGTTACGGGGCAAGCCTCAGGGCCTCCCAGTACCTCATCCTGGGCGGGAAGGTCCGCGCCCTGATGAAGGAGCGATTCAACGTATCGTGCGACGACATTCGCGCTCTCGCAAAACCAGTCATGCGACACAGAATTCTGACCAATTTCCACGCCGAATCTGAAAACGTGGATGCGGACGCCGTCATTGACAAATTGCTCGACTCGGTGGAGGAACCTAAGTCAGGGCTTAACTGAATCATGCAAACGCGAGCTTCCAACAGATTTATCGACCCGAAAACTTTGGCCGGACTGAAATCGCTCAGCCTGGTGGCCAAGGCCGTGGTCGAAGGATTTATCGCCGGCCTCCACCGCTCCCCCTTTCACGGATTCAGTCTCGAGTTCTCCGAATACCGGGAGTATTCGCCCGGAGACGACATTCGACGAGTCGACTGGAAGGTGTATGCGCGCAGCGATCGATTCTACGTCAAGAAATTCGAGGGCGACACCAACGCCCGGATTTTCATCCTGGTAGACGCCAGCGCCAGCATGGGCTTTGCCAGTCAGCAATTGAGCAAACTGGACTACGCTCGATTTCTCGCAGCTTCGTTGAGCCATCTGGCCACTCGCCAGGGAGATGCCGTCTCGCTGATCTCGTTCGATTCCGAAATCCGCAAGTATCTCCCACCGTCCAACCGACCCGGACAGTTCAATTCCACTTTGCATTACCTCGAGGCCATGAAACCTTCGGGAGAAACAAATCTGGAGGCCGTGCTGGATTCGCTCGCCCGGCTCATTCGAAAGAGGAGCATGGTCGTCTTGATCAGCGACCTGTATCACGATGCCAATTCTCTGGCCAAAGCGCTCCGATTCTTTCACCATCGGGGCAACGACCTGATCCTTTTCCATCTGCTCGATCCCATGGAGATCGAATTGCCTTTTGACGGAATCTCGACGTTGCAGGATCTCGAGACAGGAGAGCAGATCCCATTCTCCTCGGAGCAGTCCAGACACGTATATCTGCAGGAACTGGAAGATCACATGCGCACTTTGAAGAAGGAGTGTCAAAACGTCCGCATTGACTACGAGCTCCTCAGCACCGAAAAGCCGCTCGATCTTGCACTGAATCGATACCTTGCGACACGAGGGAGACGAATGTGAGCGTGGAGCTCGTTCTGCAGGCTGCGTTCGGGGAGTCGGGGGGGAACGGTCAGGAGTCAGGAGTCAGGAGTCAGGAG
>CAZAEY010000030.1:0-28274 GCA_964484155.1 uncultured Acidobacteriota bacterium | reverse complement strand
AACGCTCGGAATCGACCGCCGCCGAAGCGCCGCCGGTCGGCTCCGCCATCCGGCGGCAAGAATGTCCCAGGCCGAAAGGCCGCCAGGATTTAGCCGCGTCCGAGTCCGCGAGGGCGGGGTTTGCGAATCCAGAAAAAAAATTCGAGGATTCGCCAGGATCCGACCGGATCTCGCCTGAGGCGCCGACTCAGCAGGAAACAGCGGTCGAAAGCCAATTTTGGTGTGAGGTTTCAAGTTTCAGGTTCTGGACGGTTGCTCGGCGATTCTTCAAAATCTCAGCTCCTGCGAACTCGCCGCCCAGGGCCGTCGTCAACGGGGCCGAAAGCCCCAGCAGCCCGCAACGCGGGCGACGTTGACTAACCCACGGCGGGAGCCGTGGGTGGCCAAGCCAGCAACAAACCTCCGAGCCCGGAACCCGGGCGGCGCACGGAGATGAAGGCGTCCCGTAAACCGGCGCCTGCCGGTGATTCAAGAGGTCTCGCAGGGCTTTGACGATCAAAACGCCTACCTGATCGCCCTGGAACCGGCGACGCAACCGCGTCCGAAACATGGAATCTGAAACCGAAACCCAGAATTTACCATGAAATCTGTGCATTAACCGCACAGTTTTCTTGGTATAATGCGATCATGATACGTCGGCAGGGCATCCTCGATCGGATCCACACAGCGCTTGCTCGCGCTCTTGTGGTTGTTCTCACCGGCCCTCGTCAGTGCGGCAAGACGACTCTCGCTCGCCAGCTGTTGACCGAAGAGTCGGCCAATTACTTCGATCTGGAAGACCCGCCCAGCCTCGCGCGTCTGGACGAGCCGAAAACGGCCTTGGAACCGCTTCGCGGCCTGATCGTCATCGACGAAGTTCAGCGCCGCCCGGACTTGTTTCCGATCCTGCGGGTTCTGGCCGACCGCCGAGGGAAACCGGCGCGGTTTTTGATTCTAGGGAGCGCTTCAGGCGATCTGTTGCGGCAGAGTTCGGAAAGCCTGGCCGGTCGCATGGAGCGGATCGAGATCGGCGGCTTTACGCTGGCTGAGCTCGGACGCGAGTCCGTACACAAGCTGTGGCGCCGCGGCGGATTTCCGCTTTCGCACCTGGCGAGGACCGAGGGCGACAGTCTCGCGTGGCGCAAGGAGTTCATCCTGGCGCTGCTGGAGCGCGATCTGCCGCAGTGGGGAGTGCGCGTCCCGGCCGCCGCCCTGCTTCGGTTCTGGACCATGGTCGCGCACTACCACGGGCAAATCTGGGCCGCCTCCGAGCCAGCCAGGGCGCTTGGCGTCAACCCGTCCACGTGCCGTCGCTACCTCGATCTGTTGACCGACGCTCTGATGGTCCGGCAGCTCCAACCCTGGCACGCCAATCTCAGAAAGAGGCAGGTGAAGTCCCCGAAAGTCTATGTCCGCGACAGCGGCCTCCTGCATCAGCTGCTGGGCCTCGGAACCGAAAAGGAGTTATTGAGCCACCCCAAGCTGGGGGCCTCCTGGGAAGGCTTCGTCATCGAGCAGATGCTGGCCGGCGAGCCGCACGACGACGCCTGGTTTTGGGCGACGCACCAGGGAGCGGAGATCGACCTGCTGCTGCGCCGCGGCAACCGCCTGCTGGGCGTGGAGTGCAAGCGCGCCGACGCGCCCCGGCTCACACCGTCGATTCGCATTGCGCTCGATGACCTGGGGCTCGAGCGCGTGGCCATCGTATACCCCGGAACCCAGCGCTTCGCTGTGGCCGATCGCGTGGAGGCCGTGCCGGTCGAGACCTTGGCCGAACCGGGCCGCCTCTTCTCGGGGGACGCATCGTAAACCCGATCGGAACTCAAACGCGCCGTCCCCCGAAACTCAGCCCCCGCATCCCGCTCCAGCACTACTGTCAGAGCGCCGTACCGGCTTCTGGCAGGTCGCCTCGTGCCTTTCCTTCGCGCCCGTCCAGAAAACTCGAAAGAACCCGATGAAGGCGCGCTTGAAGGCCCGACCGGGGCCGCTCTGATTTAGCCCCGTCCGAGGAGCCTTCAGGCGACAAGGGCGGGTCGATTTGCGGGCGGAGTGGCGCCTGCAGCGGGACAGGGCCTTCGGGCGGAACGAATCAGGAACGGGCCTGGCGGGGCTATTGGCGTCTTGCACGTTCGCCCGGATTTGCGTCTGGCCGGGGGACTTCGGGTTGACTCAGCCGGAAAGTCATTTCAAGCACCGCCCCTTCGGAAACCTGCAACCCGTGGAACACTCCAAAGAGGGGATCGCCGCGGGGCGTCGTTCCGGTGATGGAAAGGTTGTAAACGCCGCCTTTCAGTTCCAGCAGAAAGAGCCCTTCAGGGTCTTCGAACAACCACTGCCATGCCCTCGAAATCGTACCGGAGATTCGAAATGGTGAAAGTTCCGTCTCCGTTCCCCGCCAGAAGTTGGACAAACTGACGTTGATAGGTTTCCGGGTCGTATTGCGGGCGCCTCGGGGCGTCAAGGACGGAGCCCCGCCCGTTACCCCGCGGTTCCGACCGTGACGACCACCCGGTGGTAGCCGGTCGACCCGGAAGGAAAACTGCCTCCAAAACGTGGCGACTGCTCTCCGCCGGACGCGTCGACCGCCCGCGTCGCCAATACGTGCTCGCCTACCGATTCCGGACGCCATTCCGCCTCCCAGGTGACCCAAGCGTTGGGCTCTGCGGAACTGGTCAACGCCGCTTCGCTCCAGGAGTCGCCGCCGTCGGAGCTGAATTGGACCCGCCCGACCGGCAGGCGGCCGCAATATGCGATGCCGGTGACTTTCCAGACGCCTTCGTCCTGCAGGGCGACAGCGTCGATGCGCGATGTGGTGCGAACATCGGCATGATTCGACCATCCCCGCCGTTCCCAATAGCCTCGACCTCCCCGCCCCACTGAGATGCGATGGAGCCAGCGAGGCTGTTTCATCCCGTATTTGCCCGGAAGCAGGACGCGCGCCGGGTAGCCGAATTTGACCGGAAGCTCCCGGCCGTTCATTTCGTATGCGATGTAGGATTCAGGGTCCAGAGCGACCGCAAGGGGAATGCTGGAATCGAATCCGTCCAGGCCGAAAAACGTCACCCACGGATCGTTCCGGACTGTTCCGGATTCCAGCACCCTCTCGATCAGCGGCGCCAGCGGTGCGGCCGTCCACAAGGCGTTTCCAATGGCGCCGCCGCCCACTGGGTTGCTGACGCACATGAAGGTCTTGTAGAGGCTGCGCTGTTCCAATGCTCGAAGCCCCTGCAGGTCGACTTGAAAAACGACTCGGCCTTCCAGCTCGAAGTCGAGTCGCCAACTGGACTCGTCGACCTCGGGCTCGAATCCGGGCTGGATCGACACCGAGTAAAAATTCTCAATCGGCGTCACGTATCGAGTTTCGCGGCGCACCAGGACTTTCGGCCGCGAGCGCCACCAGCTGTAGCCGAAGTATCCGAACACTGCGGCGATCGAGACGGCGATAAACCGGCGCCTCCGCAGTCGTCGAAGATTTCTATTCAGCTCCGTCAACGATTCGAACAGAATCAGGCTCCTTGCGCCGACCGCGCCTACAATTGACGATTGTCTATTCCTTCCATACCGAAATGTCTTCCACGGCCTTTCTCTCTAAATTGGGCACAGCGGCGGATGGAGCCGGAAAACCCACGGGAAAAAGGATGTAGGGACGCTCGTTGGCGGGCCGCTCCAGAATCTGGGAGAGAAAGCCCATGGGGCTGGGAGTGTGGGTCAACGTAGCCAACCCCATGCTATGAACGGCCGCGATGAAGAAGCCGCAGGCGATTCCGACGCTTTCCTGCACGTAATAGTTCTTGACCTTCGAACCATTCGGATCCAGACCGTACGACTCGGCGAAAACTACGACCAGCCAAGGCGCCGACTCGAGAAAAGGCTTTCGCCAATCCGTTCCGAGCGGTTCCAGTGCCTGCAGCCAGTCCTCCGGCATGCGTTCTTCGTAGCTTCGCTTTTCTTCCTGCTCGGCCTCTTCCCGGATGCGGCGCTTGAGTTCCCGATTGGAAACAGCCACAAACTTCCACGGCTGTCGGTGGGCGCCGGACGGCGCCGTCGAGGCAGCCCGAATGGCCAGTTCGATAAGAGGGCGAGGCACGGGCTCGGGCGAGAATTCACGCACGCTTCGCCGAGAATCCATTTGCGACAGGAACTCATTCGCCCGAGCCAGCATTTGATCTTCCGAAAGCCGCTGCGGCGAGTAAGGAACGAAGGAGCGCTTGTTCATGTTGCATCCGCAAATGGGGCCGCAAAAACCTCAAGCCCCCCGATCGGTTGCCGACCGACTAGATCATTCGATACCTTTCGGCCTTCTTGACGTCAAATTCGGCAAGAAACGAGATGAACTCCCGCCGGTGTCCCTGCTCGTCGGCCATCAGCTCTATGCACAGATCCTGCGTGGCGTAATCGACCCCGTCGCACAGCTCGATCAGTTCCTGGTATTGAGCGATCGCGCCATTTTCGGCCTCTATTACGCCGACGATGACCGACTCCAGATCGGTCGTGTCTTTGGGCGGCTGCAGCGACTCTTGCTCAGGTTTGAAGTCGAAGCTGCCGGGAACGAAGCCTCCCAGGATGTGGATCCGCTCCGCCAGCATGCGGGCATGATTCAGCTCCTCCTCAATGTCGGAGCCGAGAGATTCCTTGATCTCCTTGGCTCGAACACCCTCCAGATTGACGGAATTGGCCAGATAATTCTGAACGGTTTCGATTTCCATCCAGTACGACTTGGTCAATCCCTCGATAATCCGCCGATTCTGTCTCGAATCGGCTTGCGTACTGCGTCGACTCGTCTCTGCTTTAGTCGCCATTATGAATTCCTCCAGATGATTGCGGTTGGTTTCACTTGATGATTTGCAAACAGCTCTATTTTAACAGAGCGGCGCACTTGCCTACCTGCCCGTCGATGCGAATCCGGCTTCCGGCCCGAAGACGGCATTGACCGCATTGCAATTAGCTGAAGGCTGGGAGAAGATAACAAGAAAATGGGAGCAAAATTACGATGAGAAAGGCTTTTGCACTGATTCCGATGGCCTGGATGTTGGCCTGTCAGGGTGCGGTGGACGAGGAGAAGGCTCCGAGTGAGGATTCCGCCGGCCTTCCGGCAAAGTACGTCGAAGTCGAGCTGGCGGCCGATCTCGCGGGGTTGGCCGACTGGGAGCGCCGGATGTTGCCGCACTTGTTCGAGGCGGCCGACGCGATGGACCGTATTTTCTGGCAGCAGGCCTACGGCGAACGCCAACGCCTGCTCGATTCATTGGCAGACCCATCGCTGCGCCGATTCGCTGAGATCAACTACGGGCCTTGGGATCGTCTGGACGGCAACCGGCCGTTCGTGACGGGGGCGGGACCCAAGCCGCTCGGCGCCAACTTCTATCCGTCGGATCTGACTCGGGAGGAATTTGAGGCAGCCCTGCAGGAATCGCCGGAAAGAGCCGACGATTTGCGCAGCCTGTACACCCTCGTTCGGCGGGACGAAGCGGGCGACCTGCAGGCGATTCCCTACCATCGTGCTTTTGCCGATGATACCCGGCTGGCGGCGGAACGACTTGTGCAAGCGGCGGGGCTTTCCGAAAACGAGTCGCTACGGCAATACCTTACTTTGCGGGCTGATGCACTTCTTTCAGACAATTATCGGGAAAGCGACCGGGCGTGGCTGGACATGAAGGACAACGTGCTGGAGGTCGTCATCGGCCCCATCGAAACCTACGAGGACCAACTCTTTGGATACAAGGCGGCCCACGAGGCCTTCATTTTGATCAAGGATTTGGAGTGGAGCCGCCGACTCGAACGGTACGCCGCCCTCTTGCCGCGACTACAGAGAGCGCTTCCCGTGCCGGATCATTACAAGCAGGAGGAGCCGGGCAGCGATTCGGACCTGAACGCTTACGACGCCCTTTACTATGCCGGCGACGCCAATGCGGGCGCCAAAACCATTGCCATCAATCTGCCCAACGACGAGCAGGTGCAGCTGGAAAAAGGCACTCGTCGCCTGCAATTGAAAAACTCGATGAGAGCGAAGTTCGAAAAGATTCTCGAACCTATTTCCAATCTGCTGATTGCGGAAGATCAGCGCCGTCACATCAGCTTCGACGCCTTCTTTCAAAACACGATGTTTCACGAGGTCGCTCACGGCCTGGGCATCAAAAACGTCGTAGGCGGCAACCTGAGCGTTCGAGAGGCCCTAAGGGATCAGGCCTCCTGGTTGGAGGAAGGAAAGGCGGACGTTCTCGGCCTGTTTATGGTCACCTGGCTGCACGAAAACGGCGAGCTTTCGGACGGCGATCTGATGGACAATTACGTAACGTTTCTGGCCGGAATCTTCCGTTCGATCCGATTCGGGGCCGCCAGCGCTCACGGACGGGCCAACCTGGTCCGCTTTTACTTTTTTCAAGAAGCAGGCGCCTTCGATCGCAGCCCTGACGGAACCTACCGGGTCGACTTCGAGGCCATGCAGCAGGCCGTCAACGCCCTTTCTGAAAAACTCCTGCGCATCCAGGGAGACGGCGACTATGAAGGCGCCGAGCGACTCCTTCAAGAGCGCGGCGTCATCGGCGCCGAACTGAAAGCGGACCTCGCCCGCCTGGCCGATTCGGGCATTCCAGTCGACATCGTCTTTAGACAAGGGCCGGAGGTTCTGGGAGTTGGGTTCTAGGGTGCGAGGTTCCGAGTTTCCGGCTTTCCGGACGCCAGCCAGCACCGAATTCGCTCTGTAGAAACTCGGCCGTGACGGAATCTGCCCGGGGCAAAGTCCGCTCGGGGGAGGTTTGAAAAACCTGCCTTAAAGACTTCTCTTTGCGTTTTGGAAGGAGTTGGAGTCTCGAGTTAGCCGCTGATCTCCACTGGTCAGCATTCCGGAGATGTTCGTCTGCCTTTCGGACAGGCTGGGGTGGGTTGAGAAGAAATCGCCGATCAGGGCGGGGCGGGATTCTCTCATTTGGTCCATTCTTTTAAAAAGAGTAATCATTCCTTCTGGATGGATTCCGGCTTGGCGCAGCATTCGAACGCCTTCGCGATCGGCCTCCCGCTCCGCATCGCGGCTGAATTTGAAAAAGACCCCTTGAGCCAGCATCTGGCCGCCGAGCGCGCCGATCTGTTCGGCCGTTCCGCGCTGGCCGCCCAGGATCAGATCGAGTACGCCCAGACCCAGGCCTAGCATCTGCGCCTTCTGCATTTGTTCGATGTGGTGCCGCTCCGAAATATGAGCGATCTCATGGGCAACGACTCCGGCCACTTCGCTTTCGTTTTCCGAAAGCTCGAGAATTCCGCGATTGATGAAGACGTAGCCGCCGGGAAGCGCAAAAGCATTGACTTCCGGCTTGTCGATCACTTTGAAGTGATATCTCAAGTTCGAACGATTGCTGTGCCGGGCGAGGCGGTCCCCCAGCGTCTGAACGTATCGGTTGACCGACTGGTTCCGCAGGATCGGATTTTCCCGCTCCACCTGCTGAGCCGCTTCTCGTCCGACCTGGATCTCGTCTTCCTCGGAAATGCTTCCAAATAACTGGAGGAATGAATAGCCGGCGAGATTCTGGATCCCGATGCCGCTCATCAATATCAGTAAACCGGCAACGACCCGGACTTTGCAGGCCCTCATAGAGAACTCCTTTCTGAAGAGTTGATTCTTTTTACAGAAAATCGGTTCAAAAGGAAACTCCGTATTGGACCAGAAGTCCGGATCTTCGCCTGTACTGATTCACGGAAGAACATCAGCCAATCGACTTCATTGGTCCTCAAATTCGGGCAATCGGGCCGGACTGGACAGCGTGAATGAAAACCGCGTTTCCGGACCGAAATCGACCTGATCTCCCGGGGTCATCAAAACGTACCCGGTGCCGCTTCCGCCGCCAACCCCGGCTCCGATCGCGGCGCCCTTTTTCCCGCCTGCGATCGCGCCCACGACGGCCCCTACGGCAGCGCTGCCGCCGATGATTTTGGCGTCACGCTTCTTCGTCCCTTCGGCTTCAATTCGAACCGGATGGGTGGACAAAGCGTGCGATTTCCCGTCAATCACAATTTCCGTCAGCCGAAGCGTCATTTCCGCCCGCCCCTTCACTTTGCCCGACTCCTTCACATGGGGAAGCAGCCCGACCACTCGGGTTCCCGCCGGCGCGAGCAACCGCCCCTCGATGCTGAGCGGTTCATCCAGGGTAGCGGAGAATTCATCTCCTGAACGGTGTTCTTCGGAGCTGACGCGGTGGTTCAGCCGGACCGTCAAGCGCGTGCCTTCCGGAATCTCGAACTTTTCCGACTGAAGAACCGAAGCCAGACGGCCGATCAGCCCGCCTTCACCCTGTTCGGCGGTATCGTCGGCTGCAACATCGGTTCGGCCGCATGCGGCAAGCGCAAACGCGAAAAGGAAAGCGATGGCAAGTAGAAATCGCTGCTTATTCATGATCGATTCTCCTTTCGTAGAATCTCAGTCGCACGAAGCGTTCCAGAACCTGCGCGTATGACCGTAAATAGTTATATTGCAGTGGCTTGTAACATTTTGACAGAATATTCCGTCGGAATAGCTGGAGAATCGGTTGAGGGAACTTTTCCCTCCTTCGGGGTGGTTATCCGAGTTTCGCAGGCGTCGGGGAGCTGAATCGCCGCCGTTTAAGGGAAGCGGCCGGCGTCATCGATTCAGGAGTCGAATCCGGTCATTTCTTTGCATGTGGCCGGCGCTGAAATCCTGGCGGGATTTCACGAGGTGTCACTCCCTTTCCCTTGTCCGGGGCGCCGGCTTTCTCGGGAGCCTTTCATCTCTCATCGCAGTGCTGTAGACGAGGTAGGCGAGCACCACTGCCGCCTGCCGGAGATCTTCCTCCTCCACGTGCTCGAAGAGATCCATATTCGTGTGATGCGTCCGCGAGCGATATGCCACCGGATCCTGAATGAACTGGAATCCGGGAAGTCCGACCGAATCGAAGGAAACGTGGTCCGTACCTCCGGTGTTGCGGATCGTCAGAGTAGTGACGCCCAGATCGTGGATGGGTCGAATAAAGGATTCAAAAATTGGACGCGCCGCTGCATTTCCCTGGAGATAGATGCCTCGAAGCCGTCCAGTTCCATTGTCCATGTTGAAATAGGCGCTGAAGCGGTCGTGAGCGGGCGTAAACCCCTCCTCTGCCGTACCGAACACCTTCCGCACGTATTCCCTGGAGCCAAACAAACCCTGTTCTTCGCCGCTCCAGAGGCCGATTCGAATGGTTCTTCGCGGTCTCGCTCCGATGGTCTGAAGAATTCTGGCGGCTTCCAGGACGACGGCGGATCCTGCGGCGTTGTCGGTCGCCCCGGTCGATGCATGCCAGGAATCGATGTGGGCTCCCATCATCACTACTTCGTCTCCAATCCGTTCGTCGGCGCCAGGAATTTCGGCCAGCAGATTGTAGCCTTGCAGATCGTCTTCATGAAACAACACACTCGACTCGACGGCAACCTGGTGCTCCACGTCTTTTTCCAGGAGCCGAGTCAGCAGACCGAAGTGTTCGGGGGCCATACGGAACGAAGGGATTCCGGGCTCTTCATCGACGCGATGCGAGCCGCCCCCGGTGACGACCAAGGTTCCATGCCGCCCTCTTCCAGCCTGCAGAACAGCCCCGACCTCCTCGTCCCGAAGGAATTGCCGGAGTTTTTCCCGCAGTTCCCGTTGTCTTCTGAACTCTCTCCGTCTTTCGTCGCTCACCCTCCGCCCGGTCAGCGGAGCGCGGGCGATTTCCTCCAGCTCCCGCTCGTCAAAGCGCGCCGAATCAGGTTCGAACCCTCTCGGAAGTTCCGGGTCGCTGCCCAGCAGGATGATTTTTCCCTTCAGCTTCCCCTGGTACTCTTCAAAGTCGGCTTCGTCTTCAATTCGCACGCGGAGCGGTGTGCCTATCAAACGTCCACCCGTCCCGGAGGTCCAGGCTTCCGGGTAAGCGATCAGTCGCATATAGTAGGGCGCCAGCAATTCCACGGAGTAGCCTTCAGCGCTCCAGCCCCGTCCAAAGTCTCCCCAGGGTTCGACCTGAACGTTTCGCATTCCCCAGTCCTCGAGTCGGGAGCGCGCCCATTCGGTAGCTCGCGCTAGGCCAGGAGAGCCGGTAAGCCGGGGGCCGGAAACATCGGTCAGGTAGCTGAGGATCTCCTTTACTTCGGAGCGATCGATCCCTTCCTGGCGGATCTCAGTCAAGACGTCGTGATCGATCGTTTCTGCGGCCAGCACCGGACCGCTCAGCAGCAGTATGGAAAGAACGTGCGCATGTAATCGGTTCATAGCGCTACCTAGGATAAACAAAACCGCATGGGGAAATCACCCGAAAAATCGCAAAGCGAGCGACATCGGGCGCAGAGTTTTTGCAGAAGCGACCGCCATGGCGGCCTTGGCAATGACTGCTCCAGCCATTTTCGAGGAACTTTTCCCAGTGAATTTCGTTTAGTTTCTGTAACGAAAGGGAGACCCTTATGGGGAATGGAGCTGCTGCTTTGGTTGAGGAGCTTGCAGCTGCGGACAAGGTCTGGCATTTCGAGCAGGCGGAGCTTCTGCTCGGTCTTCAGGCCGACCAAATTCAGAGCCTTCTAGACCTGAGCGAGGATCGCATCTACGCGGAACAGGTCCCGATCTTCGAACTGGGAGAGAAGGCGGACCGGATCTTTATTCTGAATCGCGGCGTCGTGCGGCTGGAAATCCCGAATGGGAATTCAAGGGAAAGGACCGTAGCGGTGCTGACTGGCGGCGAGGTTTTCGGACTGGAGTCACTGGCCGAGCGGCAGGCGTATCAACTGCAGGCAGTCGCCCATGAGGAAGCCTGGGTGTCATATATTACGCGAGCCGACCTCCTTCCAGTGGCTGCCGCCATGCCGAAGTTGGCGCTAAACATCATTGAGTTACTGGTCAACCGCCTGGGCGATGCGACTGAAGACATCCATTCCCTCTGCTTTCTCGATATTGAACAGCGCCTCATCCGCACGCTGCTGAAGTTGGCTGACCGTCACGGCAAGCAGGTGCCTCAGCGAAACGGTTCGGTCAAGCTGAAAGTGCGCATCTCTCACGATCACCTGGCCCGCCTGCTGGGCGCCAACAGGCCCTACCTTTCGAATATCCTGTCATCCTTTAAGAAGAAAGGCTGGATCGGATACAGCAACCACCGTCTATTGATCCACCGCACGGCGCTGGAGGAGGCGGCTGAGAGTTGGTTGAAACGGTAGGGGTTTCGGGAATCGGGTTCCGGGAACCCGCAAGGATTCAAAATGGCCCGTCTTTCTGATTTATCGCTGCGATATCGGCTGTTTATGAAGACGTATCGGTATCGGAGCGTCGACTGGCGCCCGGGAAGTCGTTTGAAGGTTCCGATCTCGAAGGCCCGATTCGCACTGGTCACGACAGCCGCATTTCACTTGTCGAGCCAGCCCGGCTTTGACCCGTCGATCAAGGCTGGCGATTCGTCCTATCGGGAGATCCCGACGGCTGTGAACTTCCAGGATTTACGGCTCGGGCATCGCAGCGACGCGTTTGACCCTTCCGGAATTGAATTGGACCCGAATCTGGCGCTTCCGATTCAGCGTTTCGCAGAATTGGCGGAAGAGGGCGAAATTGGCAGCCTGAACGATCTCCATATCAGCTTCATGGGGTCGATCACCGCCCCTGGGAGGCTGATCAAGGAAAGCGCGCCTGCGGCCGCCCGCAAGCTTTTGGAAGACGGCGTGGACGCTGTGTTTCTAACGCCGGTGTGACCGGTCTGCAATCAGTCGGTCGGACTGGTCCAGAGCGTGATGGAAAAAGAAGGTCTGGCGACGGTTTCGATCAGCCTGCTGCGCGAGGTCACTGAAAAGGTTCGCCCTCCCCGCGCTCTGTTCGTCAATTTTCCCCTGGGCTATCCTCTCGGCCGTCCCCACGACCCATCGCTGCAGCGAAAAGTCATCCGCCAAGCGATCCAGCTCCTAAACGATCCAAGCCCCTTGCCGATTCTGGCGGACCTTGAGTAGACCCGAGTCAATATCCAAGCACCAAGCACCAAGAGCCCACTGTGTGGAGGGGCGGCTGCTAATATTTCAGAATCGAATAAACCGGAAAACCGTCCAGCCGTTTTCTTCCCTTCAGGAACTCCAATTCGACCAGGAAGGCGATCTCATGAATCCGGGCCTGCAGGCGAGACACCATCTGGGCGGTGGCGGCCGCGGTGCCCCCTGTCGCGATCAAGTCATCGACAATCAGAACGTTTTCACCCGGTTCCAGGGCGTCCTGATGCATTTCGAGCGTATCGGTTCCGTATTCCAGGTCGTAGGAAACGGAATAGGTTTCCGCCGGCAGTTTCCCTTTTTTCCGGACAGGGATGAAACCGGTCCGCAGTTTGTAGGCGATGACCGACCCGAGGATAAATCCTCGAGACTCGATTCCCAGGACCTTTTCAATTCCGGCGTCCGCGTATCGTTCCACCAGATGGTCGATAACCCCCTTCAAGCCTTCCGGGTCTTTGAAGAGAGTCGTCAGATCGTAATAGAGAATACCCGGTGTTGGAAAATCCGGCACCTCGCGAATCTTTTTCTTGAGCGATTCCATGCAGTTTCACCTCCGAATGGAAAAATCCCGGTGATTTTGAACCGGAGCTTGGCCCCGGTTCAACTCGTCCACAGTGCCCGCGAAAGGGCCCTCCTGAAGCCTGTCTTCCAGCGCCGACAGGGCGGTTTCATCGCCTTCCGCGTGAACTTCCACATCCCCATTTGGGAGATTCCGCACCCAACCGCAAACGCCCAGTGCGTCGGCCTGCCGGCAGGCGAAGTACCGGAATCCGACCCCCTGAACACGGCCCTTCAGGATGTACTTTCTTGCCTGCATGCCCTTTAAGTTCCGATCGGCTTCAAATCGCCGGCGCTGAAGCTCCGAGCCCAGCCTGGCGAATCGAGAAACTGCGGGGGCTCATCCGCTCTCGCGGCGTTTCGAGTCAATGGTCGGGGCGAGAGGATTTGAACCTCCGGCCTCACGGTCCCGAACCGTGCGCGCTACCAAACTGCGCCACGCCCCGACAAACGGAGCAGCGTCCCTTCTCGTTAGAACCGTTCACCCAGCGATGACGGTTTTCGGGAGCTGCGATAAATTCGGAGTACTACTAGATAACATACTTGAGGACTGCAAATCCACCGATGAGCAGGATGGTGAACAGAATTGTCAGGAAGTTGAAATAGCGATCGATCAGATCCCTGATGCCGGGTCCGAACCACCTGATCAGACCTGCAACCAGGAAGAAACGGGCTGATCGGCTGACGGCGGCGGCAGCCAGAAAAGTCCAGAAATGGACCTGAAACGCTCCCGCCGAAATGGTGAACACCTTAAACGGGATCGGAGTGAACCCCGCCACTCCTACGGCCACGGCGTCCCATTGATCGTAGAGGGCCTTGACCTGTTCGTACCGGTCGCCGGCTGAGTAAAACTCGATGATCGGCTGCCCGATCAGCGAATAAAACTCCAACCCGATCAGGTATCCTACTGCGGCTCCGGCTACGGATCCAATAGAGCAGACCAGGGCGAACCACCACGACAGCATTGGAGCGCCGATCGAGAGAGCGATCAGGAGCACGTCGGGCGGGATGGGGAAAAACGACGACTCGGCGAACGCGATCAACAGCAAAGCCCAGACGCCGCTGGGCCGATCGGCAAAGGATAGTACCCAGTCGTACAGAGCCCTGAGCAGATTGAAGGGAAAACGCTTACCTTTTTGCACGGCGCTGACCGTTTAAATCTCTTAACGCCCTGTAATCGGTCTGATCTCGCTGAAGAGGCGTCACCGACGCCAGCCCTTCCTGAACGGCCTGATAATCGGTGTCGGCCTCCACCATCCATTCGCTCGCGTCCGGACCGATCCAGAAATAGGCCCGCCCTCTGGGGTCCTTCTTTTCCTCGATGCTGCTGATGACGCGTTTGGTGCCTTGACGAGTAAACCGATAATCGTTCGGGCGCTTTTCCGGGACGTTGACGTTGAAGTAGGTCCCAGGCGGAATGGAATCGGGAAACAATTCCCCGATGATTTCGCAGGCATAGGAAGCGGCATCCTCGAAGTTCGGCGTCTCCGACCGCGTGACCAGCGAAACGGCCAATGCCGGAATATTGTGCAGAGCGGCTTCGCGCGCCCCTGCGACGGTGCCCGAGTAAAGAATGTCGTCTCCGAGATTCGGTCCGTGATTGATTCCGCTGACGACCAGGTCGGGAAGTCGGGGCAAAAACTTTCGGAATGCGAACAGCACGCAGTCGGCCGGCGTGCCCGTCAGGGCGTAATGGTTTTCCGCAATTTCGATCTGCCGGATGGGGACGTGAATCGTCAATCCATGGCTGACGGCGCTGCGTTCTTCGTAGGGCGCCACGACCACGAGCTTCCCCAGACCGGACAGATGCCTTTTCATGGTCAGGAGTCCCTGCGCTTCCGCCCCGTCGTCGTTCGTCAGCAGGATCAGCAGTTCAGAATCGCCTTTCATAAGAGGCCGAATTATAGCAGGGTTCGCCCTCGCTTCCCGATCCGTCCAGCTCTCGCATCAGGTTCCCACCGGCGTTCATGGAGTCGACAGGCGGTTCGATCGGTCGAGTCGAGATCAGTCGCTCGGGAGCAGTCGATCCACTTGGAATTGCCAGGTCCCAACACGAAATTAAGAAGTGGTATCATGATGGCCTTACAAGAAACCGCGGACTAGGAGGGGGCAATTCCTGGTCGTTTTACGGCATGGACGTTCGGGCCGTAATTGCGGCGGTCTACGCTTGTCGATTAGGCGGAATGCTACGGCTCAGTTTCGGCGGTCCGACCGACTTCGGGCCCAGAAACGACGGAATTAAGGAATAGACTGCAAGGGCGGCGAACCGCCTCTCAGGGATCAGTGCTGTGGATTCCACCTGAGGATGGGAGCGGCTCGGGCACATCCTAAAACGCTTGGCGAATAGTTTCGATGGCTCAACTGTTCAACCGGAGTGCGAACGCACTGGCGAAAGTGACGCTGATCGTAGGCGCCCTTTCCGCAGCAGGGGGGGCTTGGGCCCTGTACGAGTTCTACCATTCGCCGTACCTGACGCGAGTCGACCTGGTCAGGGAACAGCCTGTCATGTTCAGTCACAAGCACCATGTCGAAGGCCTGGGAATCGATTGTCGATACTGCCACACTTCCGTGGAAGTCAGTTCATCGGCTGGAATTCCGTCGACTCACACTTGCATGAGCTGTCATTCCCAGGTGTGGGTGGACGCCCCGATTCTGGAACCGGTTCGCTCCAGCTATCGTGAAAACGTCCCCTTGGAGTGGATCCGCGTTCACGACTTGCCCGATTTCGTCTATTTCGATCACAGCATCCATGTTGGAAAAGGGATCGGCTGCACCACCTGCCACGGCCAGGTCGATCAGATGCCCTTGGTCCGGCAGGTTCACACCCTGAGCATGAAGTGGTGTCTCGACTGCCACCGAAATCCGGAGGCTTTCGTGCGTCCGCGGGAAGAAGTCTTTAACGTCAACTGGCGCCCGCCCGCGGACCAAATGGAAATGGGCAGGCAACTGGTCCAGCAGTACGGAATCGAAACCAAAATCTACTGTTCGGCGTGTCACCGATGAAGGGAAATCGATCAGATCAGGTCGCAAGGCTCGATCTCCGAAAGGTACGAGAAGCTTTGGAGGGACGGACCGGCCGCGATTACTGGCGCAGCCTCGAAGAAGTCCTGGAAACGGCTGAGGTGCAGGATTACCTGCGACACGAGTTTCCGGCCGACGTCGATACATTTGCAGACCCGGTAGGGAGAAGGCAGTTCCTTCGACTCATGGGAGCGTCGCTGGCGTTTGCAGGCGCAACCGCATGCGTCGTTCAGCCGGAGGAACGGATCGTTCCCTATGTCCGGGCGCCAGAAAAGCTCATTCCCGGAAAGGCTCTCTATTTCGCCTCCTGCGTTCCCGCCTTCGGCTTCGCCCAGGGCCTGCTGGTGGAAAGCCACGATGGACGCCCCACCAAGATCGAAGGCAATCCGAATCATCCGGCTAGCCTGGGCGCAGCCTCTGCAATCGCCCAGGCCTCCGTTCTGGATCTTTACGATCCCGATCGGCTGCAAACCATTCAGTACCGCGGCCGAATTCGAACTTGGACTCAACTGGCGGCAGCCCTGGAAACGGAGATCGGGCGCCTCCGGCTGGCGGGAGGCAAGGGCTTGAGGATTCTGACCGGGACCGTCACATCGCCGACGTTAGGCAACCAGCTTTTGAGATTGCTAGAACGCTTTCCAGAAGCCGGATGGGTGCAATACGAGCCGGTTTCATTTGACAACGGACGCGCCGGCGGTCGGACGGCCTTTGGCCGGTACGTGAATTCATACAGCCGTCTGGAGCAGGCGGACGTCGTTTTCTCGTTGGACGCCGATTTCCTGACCCACGGTCCGGCGGCCCTGGCCGACACGCGGGCATTTTCCGACAGGCGCCGAATTCGATCTCCCGAATCGGAAATGAATCGGCTTTACGCGGTTGAAAGCTGCCCCACCTTGACCGGGGCGATGGCGGATCATCACAAGGCGACGACGTCCCGGGGGGTCAGTCGCGTTGCGGTTGCGCTGGCTCGAAGCCTGGGCATTCAGGGCTTGCCCGAAGTGGACAGCCCCGTCCCCTGGCTGGAGGCGGCCGCCCGCGATCTGCAAGCCAATTCAGGCCGGTGTCTGGTCCTCGCGGGGGAGAGTCAGCCTCCGGGAATTCATGCGCTGACGCACCTGATGAATGAACGTCTAGGCGGCCTTGGAAGCGCTGCAGTCGTGACCGATCCAGTGGAAGCGCGGCCGGAGCTGCAGATCCAATCCCTTGAAGGACTGGCGCGGGAAATGCACGCCGGCGAAGTGGAGGCCCTGCTGATTCTGGGAGGGAATCCGGCATTCGACGCGCCCGCCGATCTGGAATTCGCGGCCGCCATGGAGCAGGTTCCTTTCAACCTGCACCTGACGCTGCAGGAGAACGAGACTTCCCGTAGTTGCCAGTGGATCGTTTCCGAGAGCCATTACCTGGAAAGCTGGAGCGATCTGCGCGCGTTTGACGGAACCGCATCCATCGTCCAGCCGTTGATCGAACCCCTGTACCGTTCCCGCTCCACTCACGATCTGTTAAAAATTCCGCTCGATGAAACGGGTCAGGCCGATTACGAACTCGTCCGGCAGACCTGGCGGCGACAGTGGGGAGAGGAAGGCTTTGAAGAAAGATGGCGCAAATCCCTGCACGACGGATGGATCGAAGGTTCGGCGCTGCCCCCACGGGATTTGAGCGTTGACGCCGAGGCAGTGCTGGCGGCGGTCGCAAACGTGGATCTGGAAAGCGAAGGTATGGAGTTGAACCTGCGGCCCGATCCGACTGTCCACGACGGGCGTTACGCCAACAACGCCTGGCTGCAGGAGCTCCCGAAGCCGTTGACGAAGTTGACCTGGGACAATGCGGTTCTGGCGAGCCCAGCATTGGCGGAACGGCTCGGTCTCTCCAACGACGACGTGGTGGAAATCGCAGCCGGAGATCGGCGAGTGGAGGCCCCCGTCTGGATACAGCCCGGCCACGCTCCCGATTCCCTCACTCTGTACTTCGGCTACGGCCGATCGGTCGCCGGAAGAGTCGGCCAGGGAACGGGCTTCAACGCCTATCCGGTTCGTACCAGCGCTGCGCCGTGGTCGATTCCCGGAGTCTCGATCAAGCGAACCGGACGGCGGCATCGACTCGTTTCCACGCAGCACCATTACTCGATGGAGGGCCGGCATCTGGTTCGATCCGGAAGCCTGGAGGAGTTCCGAAGGAACCCGGATTTCGTGAACCAAATGGCTCCCGAGATGCCGGAAAAGTACGATCTTTATCCCAACTGGGATTACCCGGGCTACGCATGGGGAATGACGATCGATTTGAACGCCTGCACCGGCTGCAACGCCTGCGTGGCGGCCTGCCAGGCTGAAAACAACATTCCCGTGGTGGGAAAGGAGCAGGTGGCGACCGGGCGAGAAATGCACTGGATTCGCATCGACCGCTACTTTGAAGGATCGCTCGACGAGCCTGCCGTCTTTCACCAGCCGATTCCCTGCATGCACTGCGAACAGGCCCCCTGCGAACCGGTCTGTCCCGTGGCCGCCACCGTTCACAGCGACGAAGGGCTGAACGACATGGTTTACAACCGGTGCGTGGGAACGCGGTACTGCTCGAACAACTGTCCCTATAAGGTGCGGAGGTTCAACTTCCTGCTGTATTCGGATTGGACCACGCCGTCGCTGAAGCTGCAGCGCAATCCGAATGTGACGGTCCGCAGCAGGGGCGTCATGGAAAAGTGCACCTACTGCGTGCAGCGAATCAATGCGGCGCGCATTCAGGCTTCACTGGAGGACCGGAAGATTCAAGATGGGGAAATCCGCACGGCATGTCAGCAGACCTGCCCGGCCGAGGCGATCGTCTTTGGCGACATTAGTGACCCGAACAGCCGGGTCTCGCGTCTCAAGGCCAGCCAGCGCAATTACGGCTTGCTGACCGAGTTGAACACGCGTCCCCGCACGACTTATCTGGCCAAGCTCAAGAATCCGAACCCCGAGGCGGCGACGGAATGAGGAAGCGGGTGAACCATGCCGGCTAAAGTTCCCAAGACCGCGTACGTTCCTCCGCCGCCGGTCATCGGCCCCGACCAGAGTTACGGCTCGGTGACGGAATCGATCAGTTCCATCGTCCTGACCGACAAGCTCGATCGAAACTGGTTCTTCGGGTTGGCCATCACTTTCTTTTTCGTACTGGTGCTGGCCGTTTCCCTCGGCTTCCTGGTCTTGAAAGGGGTCGGGATTTGGGGAATCAACCAGCCCGTTTCCTGGGGCTTCGCCATCATCAATTTCGTATGGTGGATTGGAATCGGTCACGCAGGTACGTTGATCTCAGCCATCCTCCTGCTTTTCCATCAGCAATGGCGCACTTCCATCAATCGGTTCGCCGAAGCGATGACCCTTTTCGCAGTGGCCTGCGCCGGAATCTTTCCACTGATGCACACCGGGCGACCCTGGCTCGCTTACTGGCTTTTCCCATATCCCAACTCGATGGACCTGTGGCCCCAGTTCAGAAGCCCGCTGGTCTGGGACGTCTTTGCAGTAACCACTTATGGAACCGTTTCCTTTCTGTTCTGGTACGTCGGGCTGATTCCCGATCTGGCCACCATGCGGGACCGCGCGAAACGCCGCATCGTCAAATTGACCTACGGAATTCTCTGCATGGGCTGGAGAGGTTCGGCGGTTCACTGGTTTCGCTATGAAACGGCCTATCTGCTGCTGGCCGGCCTGGCCACGCCCTTGGTTCTTTCCGTTCACACGGTCGTCAGCTTCGATTTCGCCGTCTCCGTCATTCCCGGTTGGCATGTCACGATCTTTCCTCCCTATTTCGTGGCAGGGGCCATTTATTCAGGCTTCGCCATGGTGCTGACGCTGGTAATCCCAATCCGGTCCTACTATCGGCTGCACGCCCTGATCACCGAACGCCACCTGCACAATATGGCGAAAGTGATGCTGGCGACAGGGTTGATTGTGGCGTACGGCTACCTGATGGAGACCTTCTTCGCCTGGTACAGCGGAAGCCCGTACGAAGGCTACATGATCCTGAACCGCAAGTTCGGCCCTTACGGGATCTTTTACTGGATGCTCATTCTCTGCAATGTCGCCATCCCTCAAGTGCTTTGGATTTCCCGCGTCCGGTCCAATGTCCTGATTCTGTTTGTGGTGTCGCTGGTCATCAACGTCGGCATGTGGCTGGAGCGGTTCATCATCGTAGTCACTTCCCTGCATCGGGACTTCCTCCCCTCCTCGTGGGGAATGTACTATCCGACCTTTTGGGACTGGGCAACTTATTTCGGGACGATTGGACTGTTCCTCTTCCTGATGTTGATCTTTATACGCGTTCTCCCCTTGATCTCCATTTTCGAGGTCAAGACTCTGCTCCCGCGGAGTTCCCCTTCGAACGAATCCCAAAGCATTGATGCAAACAAGGGGGACCGGCCATGAGTCAGAAATCAGCGTTGCGCAAGGACGGCTTGTTCGGCCTGATGGCGGAGTTCAAAGATCCGGACGATCTATTGAAAGCAGCGGAAGAGGCTTATGCGCAAGGATACCGGAGCCTGGACGCGTTTTCTCCCTTTCCCATACATGGTCTTGCGGAAGCGATCGGGTTCAAGCGGACGGCGCTTCCCTGGATCGTTTTTGCGGGAGGCCTGACCGGATTGCTCGTTGCGTTTGCTCTGCAGTATTGGGTCTCGGTGCTTCATTATCCCCTCAATGTAGGCGGGCGGCCCCTCAACAGCTGGCCTTCTTTCGTCATCGTCTGCTTTGAAATGACGATCTTGTTTTCTGCGATTTCGGCGGTTCTCGGGATGCTGGCGCTAAACGGCCTTCCCAGGCCGCATCACCCGGTTTTTAATGTCACCCGATTCCGGGAGCACGCCAGCCAGGATCGCTTTTATCTCTGCATCGAGGCGCAGGACGCTCGATTCGACCGCGAGCAGACGCGCCGCTTTCTGGAAGGGCTTAACCCGGTTGAAGTCTCTGAGGTCGACGAATGATCCGCGCAAGTCGCCGGGAAAAGAAAGGAATCCGAAGTCGCCTGCTTCTGGCGCTGGCGGCCGCAGCGCTGCTGACTTTCGGCTGCCGGTTGGACATGCACGATCAGCCCAAATACAAGACTTATCGGGCGTCTGAGTTCTTCAGCGACGGCATGGCTTCCCGCGTCCCTCCAGAAGGCACAGTCGCTCAGGGGCAGCTGCGCGAGGACGACCATCTGTACCGCGGAAGGGTCGACGGCGTTTTCGCCGCGGAGTTTCCGTTTCCCGTCACGCACGAGGTTCTGGAAAGAGGACGCGAACGCTTCAATGTTTTTTGCGCTCCTTGCCACAGTCAGTCCGGCTATGGACGAGGCATGATCGTTCAGCGGGGAATGACTCAACCGCCCAGTCTGCACATCGGCAGACTTCGGGAAGCTCCTCCCGGGTACATCTTCGACGTGGTGACCAACGGTTTCGGAAACATGTACAGCTACAGCTCGAGGATCCCTCCGCAGGACCGCTGGGCGATCATCGCCTACATCCAAGCGCTGCAGTTGAGCCGAACCGCGACGCCTGCGGACGTGGCCCCAGCGGATCTGGAGAAACTGGAGGAAGCGGAACAATGACGAATGCCGCGGGCCGAATCGGAATTTATCGCAGCCGATTCCTGGCGGCGGGAGCGGTCTTTTCCGTTGCGCTGGCGGTCGGCGCCGTCTTCGACCCGGTCCAGTTCTACCAGTCCTACCTGATTGGATACATATACTGGCTGGCCATTGCGCTGGGCTGCATGGGCTTTACGATGGTTCATCACCTGACCGGAGGGGGTTGGGGTTTTGTAACTCGCCGAATTCTGGAAGCGGGCGCGTGGACCATACCATTCATGGCCCTGCTGGCGCTGCCGATTCTGCTGGGCATGCATCAGCTGTACCCGTGGACCGACCTCCAGGAGCCCTCCGCCCACGGGCTGATCGAACACAAGGAGCCGTATCTGAACGTCCCCTTCTTTCTGATCCGCAACGTTCTCTACTTTGCGATCTGGTCAACGATGGCGATCCTGTTGACGCGATGGTCCGCCGCTCAGGATCGCACCGGGGATCCCGCATTGACGATTCGGCAGCGCTTCCTCAGCGGACCCGGAATCGTCGTGTACGGCCTGACGGCCACCTTCGCTTCGGTAGACTGGGTCATGTCGCTTGAGCCCGAATGGTTTTCCACCATCTACGGAATGCTGTTCTTCGTCAGCCATGGCTTGGCCGCGCTCGCATTCAGCATCATTTGGGTGCGGGCTCTTTCCGGGCGCCCGCCGATTTCCGATCGCATCAGGATCAAGCATTACCACGATCTGGGCACATTCATGTTCGCCTTCGTCATGCTCTGGGCCTATCTCGCCTTTTCGCAGTTCCTGATCATCTGGTCGGCGAATCTTGCGGAGGAAGCGTCGTGGTACATCTATCGAACGCACCACGGATGGGAGTACGTGGCCCTGTTTCTGGTCGTCTTCCAGTTCGCGCTGCCGTTTCTGATCCTGCTCAGCCGCCGGATCAAGCAGGATCCGGTCAAGCTGGTGCGCATGGCGTACTGGATCCTTCTGGTGCGCTTCATCGACTTTTTCTGGTGGATCAAACCCGCCTTCTCCCCCGGGTCGTTCTCCGTACACTGGATGGATATCGTCGCTCCGTTGGCCATCGGAGGCTTGTGGCTGGCGCTCTTCGCCACACGGCTTCAGTCCCAGGAACTGATGCCGACGCGGGACCCCCGGCTCGACGAGGCTTTCGGACAACAGGAGGCATTGCATCATGGATGAAAACAGACATTCTCCTTCGCCGGACGAAAGAGGTCACGAAACCACCGATGCCGAGGTGAAGCCGATTCTGTACTTTCTCCTGTCGCTGGGAATTCTGATTTGCGGCTCCATGCTCCTGATGCACTGGTATTTCACCATCCTGGAGTCGTGGAAGGCGCCGGACAGAGAGGTGCGCTCCCCTCTGATCGACGTGCGACAGGTCCCTCCCGAACCCAGGCTTCAAAGCGATCCAGCGGTGGACTTGCGCAGGTTTGCGGAAGAGGAGCAACGGAGTTTGAACGAATATCGCTGGGTGGACCGGGAATCGGGAGTCTTTCAGATTCCAATCGAGCGCGCAATGGAGTTGATCGCGGAGCGAGGGCTGCCGTACAGGAGGCTCAGCGATGCGGAGGAGGCCGAATAGGGTGCCAAAGAATTCTTGTAGTAGACTGACCTTTCGCATGAACGCCCAAGCGACTCGAATCGCTCTGATCGCGACGCTCGCGATGGGTCTCCTTGGATTGCGCGCGGCGGCTCAACCTGCCGGAGAACAGCCTCGGGCTCTTCAGGGAATCGCCATCGAGCAGAAGCTGGATCAGCAGATTCCATTATCCTTGAACTTCCTGGATTCGGACGGAAGAAGCGTACGTCTTTCCGATTATTTCCAGGACCAGCCGGTCGTCCTGGCGCTCGTTTATTACGACTGTCCCATGCTCTGCAACCTGATCCTCAACGGAACGCTGCGAGCTCTCCGGGCGATGGACATGACGGCGGGCAAAGAGTTTCAAGTCGTAACGGTCAGTTTTGATCCCCGAGAGACCCCGAAGGTCGCGGATCGGACGAGAAAGTCTTATCTGGAAAAATACAGACGACCGGAAGCCGAGCGCGGATGGGCCTTCTTAACCGGCAGTCAGGACCAGATCCAATCGCTGACCCAAGCGGTCGGGTTTCGCTATCGCTGGGATTCGGAGACCCAGCAGTTCGCCCACGCCGGGGCTCTGATCGTCCTGACCCCGGAAGGAAAAGTTTCTCGCTACCTTTTTGGCGTTGAGTACTCCCCGCGCGACCTTCGACTGAGCCTTGTGGAAGCTTCAGAAAACAGGATCGGCACGGCCGTCGACCAGATTTTGCTCTACTGCTTTCAATACAATCCGCTGACGGGGAAGTACAGCTTCGCAGTGATCAACATCCTGCGCGCGATGGGGATCCTGACCCTGGTTGCCATCGGCGGTCTGATCCTGGCCCTGATTCGATGGGACCGCAGGCGGAATCAAGGTCCGCCCTCCGAGGCGGCGGAATCGCAGAGGGCGTAAGCGTCTTGTTGTTGAAAGTCGAAGATAGAGAGCAGAACGGGATCCGATAGAAATGATTTTGTCGACTCAACTTCCATTATTTCCGGAAGCCGCTTCGACCGTCGCGCCCGAAGTGGATGCGCTCTATTTCTTTTTGATCGCGGTCAGCTCGTTTTTCGCGATTCTGATCTTTTCGCTGGTTTTCTTTTTCGCCATCCGCTACCGGCGTCGATCCGAGTCGGAACGGCCGCGCCCGATCGTCGGATCCCTGAAGCTGGAACTGCTCTGGACCATCATTCCGTTGATCCTTTCGATGGTCATGTTCGCCTGGGGCGCCAAAGTCTATTACGACCTCTACACTCCTCCGACGGACGCAATGAACATCTACGTAGTGGGAAAGCAGTGGATGTGGAAGCTGCAGCATCCGGAAGGGGTCCGCGAAATCAACGAGCTTCACGTTCCGGTGGGCGTCAAAGTGCGGCTGACGATGACTTCTGAGGACGTCATTCATTCCTTTTTCGTGCCGGCTTTTCGAATCAAAATGGACGTGCTGCCCGGAAGGTATACCACTGTCTGGTTCGAGGCGACGCGGCCGGGGAAATACCACCTGTTCTGCGCGGAGTACTGCGGCACCCAGCATTCGACCATGATCGGTTCGGTCTATGTGCTGGAACCGGATGAATACGAAGACTGGCTGAGCGGGGCTTCAGCTCAGACTCTCTCGATGGCGGAAGCGGGCAGACAAGTGTTTCACCAGGCCGACTGCGTCACCTGCCACCTCAGCGACGACCCTCTCGGTCCGTCGCTGACAGGCCTCTACGGCAGCCGCGTGCAGTTGGCTAGCGGCGAAACCGTCGTTGCCGATCAAGAATATATCCGCGAATCGATTCTGAATCCCAACGCCAAGATCGTTGCCGGATACGAGCCCGTCATGCCTACCTACCGGGGGCTGCTGGACGAGGAGGAAATCCTGCAACTGATCGCCTACATTCGATCCTTGACTCACATTTCTGAAACGGACCGAGGCTCTGCGGCGACTGAAAGGATGGAATCGGATCAATGAGCAGTTCCTTCGGCCCCCCAAAACAATCAAGCGAAAACTACCTGACGGCCGGCTATACCCTGAAGTCGTGGCTGGTGACCGAGGATCACAAGCGGATCGCCATTCTGTACCTGATCAGCATCAGCGTGTTCTTCGTCGTCGGGGGCCTGTTCGCGGTCTTGATCCGGCTGGAGCTGCTGACCCCCGGCGCCGACCTTCTGGAATCCGACACATACAACAAGCTATTCACCATGCACGGCCTGGTGATGATCTTCTTCTTCCTGGTCCCATCCATTCCCGCCGTCCTGGGGAACTTTCTCCTTCCGCTGATGATTGGAGCGCGAGACCTGGCTTTTCCCAAGATCAATCTGCTCAGCTGGTACATCTTCGCCGTGGGCGGCCTTTTCACGGTTGTTGTCGCCTTGTGGGGTGGAGTCGACACCGGCTGGACTTTCTATACGCCCTACAGCAGCACCTCGAACAGCGCGGTGACGCTGATGGCCGTCGGCGTCTTCATCACCGGCTTCTCATCCATTCTGACCGGGCTGAATTTCGTCGTCACGATCCACAAGATGCGGGCGCCCGGCTTGACCTGGTTCCGGCTCCCGCTGTTCGTGTGGGCCCATTACGCCACCGCCCTGATCATGTTGCTGGGAACTCCGGTCATCGCCATTACGATGCTGCTTTTGGTCCTGGAGCGCGGGTTCGGGATCGGGATCTTCGATCCGGCCCTGGGAGGCGATCCGGTTCTGTTTCAGCATCTGTTTTGGTTCTATTCGCACCCTGCCGTTTACATCATGATCCTCCCGGCTATGGGAGTCATCAGCGAGTTGATCACCTGCTTCAGCCGAAAGAGGATCTTCGGGTACAGTTTCGTCGCATTCTCCAGTCTGGCGATCGCCATTTTGGGTTTTCTGGTGTGGGGGCACCATTTGTTTACCAGCGGCCAATCCATCTATGCCGGAATGGTGTTTTCGGTTCTGACTATGTTGGTAGCCATTCCTTCGGCAATCAAGACCTTCAACTGGACAGCCACACTTTATAAGGGATCGGTGGCGTTCGACACTCCGATGTTGTACGCCTTCGGATTCATCGGGCTGTTTACGATCGGCGGACTGACCGGGCTGTTTCTGGGAACTCTCGGACTGGACGTCCACGTTCACGACACTTACTTCGTCGTCGCGCACTTCCACTACATCATGGTGGGCGGCGCCATCATGGGATACCTGGGCGGACTGCACTTCTGGTGGCCCAAGATCGTAGGGCGTCTCTATCCCGAAGGCTGGGCCAAGCTGAGCGCCTTGATCATTTTCATCGGCTTCAACCTGACGTTCTTCCCGCAGTTTCTGGTCGGCTACCTCGGAATGCCGCGCCGCTACCACGTCTATCCGGATGAATTTCAGGTGTTTCACGTATTGTCGACGGCGGGAGCTTCGATTCTGGCGGTAGGCTACCTCCTTCCCGTGATCTATCTGGTATGGTCGGTTTTCCGTGGAGAGCGGGCGCCGGCCAATCCCTGGCACGCCAAAGGGCTGGAGTGGGAGACGCCCTCTCCTCCGCCGACATTCAATTTCGATGAGACTCCGGTGGTGAAGGAAGAAGCCTATAACTACTCGCCCAGGGAGGCTGAAGTTGTCTAGCTCATGTTTCACACTTCTCCGTGGCGTGGCAGCGGGAAGGGGCATGGATGCAGAGCGTGCGACGCGCCTGATCCAGGTTCCGGGGTTCAGGGGGTTCGAGGTTTCGAGGTGCAAGGTGCTGGAAGAGATTCAGGTTGCAGCCGTATTCAGAAGCCTCGAATCGGAGGCCTGCAATTCTGAATCCTGGATTCTGAATTCTGAACTCTGTCTTCCGAGGCGCGGCAACGCAGCAGAAGCGTCACTTTACGACGCCGCAGCAGAAGAGGAGTGAAATATGCCGGCTAACGTCCATTCAAGCGCAGTCGCGCATCAGTTTGACGACGCCGAACAGCAGCGTGAAGTCGTTACGCTGGGCATGTGGGCCTTTCTGATCACTGAAGTGATGATGTTCGGCGGACTTTTCCTTGGCTACGCCGTATATCGGGCGAAGTATCCCCTGGCATTCATCGAGGGGAGCCATCATCTGGACATCGGGTTGGGCGCTTTTAACACCGTCGTCCTGATCTGCAGCAGCCTCACGATGGCTCTTGCGGTTCACGCCGCCCAACTGGACAGAAGAAAAGGGACCGTGCTGTTCCTGCTTCTGACGATCCTGCTGGGCTCGGTCTTTCTGGGAGTCAAGGTGATCGAGTACACCAGCAAGTGGGAGCAAAACCTCGTGCCGGGAACCCATTTCGCTTTCCCGGATCCCCTCGTGTCCGAACAAGTGGAGCTGTTTTATTCGTTCTACTTCGCGATGACTGGCCTGCACGCCGTGCATATGATCGTCGGCGTCGCGTTGCTCGGAATCCTGGCCGTGCTCGCCTGGCGCGGCAAGTTCTCATCCGAGTACTACCAGCCGGTGGAGATGTCGGGACTCTATTGGCACTTTGTCGATATCGTCTGGATTTTCCTCTTCCCTCTTCTCTACCTGATCGGGGCTCACTATGTCTGACCATATCGTGCCGCTGAAAGTCTATTACGCTGTCTTCGCCGCCTTGATGGTCCTGACCGTCATCACAGTGTGGGTGGCCTTCTTTGATTTTGGAGTCTTAAACGACGTCGTAGCCATGGCCATCGCCGGCTCAAAGGCGATGCTGGTCATTCTGTACTTCATGCACGTGCGCTACGGCAGCCGCCTGACCTGGATCTTCGCCTCCGCGGGCTTCGTTTTCCTGGCGATTCTGCTGGCATTTACGTTGAGCGACTACCTCAGCCGCGGATGGCAGTTCCAGCCCGATCCGGCCGGCATCGCGCTCTTGGTGCTTGGTGGTTAGTGATTGGTGCTGAGGCCGGGGTGCTGCGTTCTACGTTCTTCGTTCTACGTTCTTCGTTCTGGGTTCCGCGTTTCAGGGATGTTCGAAGGGCGTTTGTGTTCTGGATTCAAGCTACGGCTCGTGCGGGCCGCGCGCGTTTCTTGAAGCGTCTCCAGACGTTCGAGCTGAGATTTGAGGCCGGATGGCCGGCAGGTGGGAGCTGAGGATTCAGGATTCAGGATTCAGGTTTCAGATGCTTCGTTCGGAGCGCAGGAGTGAGTGCTGATCCCGACGGCGCCGCCGACGGAGCGCCGGATGTCAGAGCGACGGGCCCGTAAAGGGGCCCGTCGATCCAGTCGGAATCCCGGGCGTCGGTGACGACTCAGGCTATCGTCCGAAAACCAGTAGCAGGAAAATGCACAGATTCAGAAAGTGCGATGTAAAGCACAACGGGCAAGGGACGCGGGTCAAAAAGAGGAGCGAGTAGGTCAGGAACGCCCCCAGGGCCACCGTACCGCCTGAGGCGAGCAGCGCCAGCTGATAAATGGGCGCCTGCCAAAGCAGCCCTGTAAAGGCGCCGGCCAGCAGCGCCAGGTAAAAGAGCTGCCCGAGAACGGAATTCGGAAGTCCGAAAACCTTCGCCCTGGGCGAATCGACGATCGTGGCGCAGGTCCGTTCCCCCATTCTGCAGAAGGAAGGCACCCACCGGGTCTCAGGCGACACCCAGCGGTATGCCACCGCCGTAAAATAAGTCGAAATAAACAAGCCCAGAACTCCAAGCGCCGCCAGCAGATAGGTCATCGTTCCAAAAGTCCGGCCGAACGATCAGC